>NZ_JYMU01000023.1:0-384415 GCF_000938235.1 Bradyrhizobium sp. LTSPM299 | reverse complement strand
TGCCCCCAACCCCGACACTCCAAGCGCGCGGCCTCGGTCCCCAAAGACTGGGGCCGTACCTTTTGGGGTGACCGCGGTGTCCAGTGATCGCGCCGGTGCACGGGGGTGCTTCACAGCAGTGCCTTGCATGCAACGCGCGGTTGCCAATCGATCTTGGAACACAACTTCATTCTTTCAAAAGCGCGAGCATTCGCACATGCTCAATGAGCCTTCCGGGGGTAAGGGGCTTTCATCTCGAAATCATTTCATTTCCCGGACGAGAGGCCGCGCGGATCAAACCGGCGGCCTTTCCGATTCCTGGAAGAGAAGAGGAGCCGCCCACGGGGCTGGGGCTAGGCGGCTCCTCTCTGACACGAGACCGCAGTTGCCCCCACGCGGCCCCGTCCCGGTATCAGGATGAGCACGAGATGCGGGGCGGTTAGGGCAGCAATCGCAGGCGCCCGAGTTATCCACCGCTCGATCGGGCCAACTCACCAGCGGCCCGGCGAAAGTCACGGCGGGGCATCCGAGCGGGCCTGCGGAGGAGTCGACCGAGGCAGGCTTACACGCGCCGAATTCTCTCTTTCAGCTTGCGGTTGATCAGCATCTCGGCGCGGCGCCTTGCCAATTCGAGCAACCTCGTGCGCACGGTGCTTCGTATCGATTGATCATCCAACAGGATGATAATCTCGAACTGATCATCGTATTTGCGGGTCACGCTGAACGTGACGCCTTTATGGGTGAAGATCTCGGGCATGCGCGAGCGATATCAAATCGCTCGCTACGGCTGCACCGGGAAGGTACGGAAGATCGTCCCGCTTTTGGAATGGCTCTATGTCGCCCGGAACACCGTTCTTTCCCGGGGGAATCCAAGCTCGACGGGGAGGCGGTAATTTCCCAGGCGGGTCCCCCCGCGACGGCCGGCTGGCTAAACGCACCACCGGCCTCGCCAGAGTCATGGAGGGGCATTCTAGCGGCAGCCGTGCCTATGCGATCTTGGGTGGTTGAAGCCCCGGGGAGGTCAGCCATTCGTTCATGTGCAAGGCGGTCTCGACCTGCCGGAGCTTTTTGAGCAGCACGTCCTTTTGTGGACCTGGCGGGAGATTGGCGATCTCCGCTTCTAGGCGGGATTTCTCGGCTGCAATCCGATCTTCAAATGTGTGGGGGGCGGATCGTCGGCGACGCTGCATGACACACCTCGTGCTTACGGGTCCTAACCGCAGGGTTTGCACTTCCGACGCTAATATACGGTCGCCCAGCCATCAGTTCCAAAGTGAACACAAGGAGCCGCTTGACCCGCGAATCCCGGCCGGAGTCTGATGCGCGCCATGCGAACAGCCCTGCGAGAAGAGATGGACGACTATCGCCGCCTGGAGCGGGTCTGCCGTGAGGTTGCGGAGCGTGCTGTGCTGCCGGAAACGAGGCGCACGCTGCTCGTCATGGCTGAGAGATACCGCACAGCAGCCGCGGCCATCGAGCAGAGCAGTCGTTTTGCCAACACAGTGCCCACACAGGTATTTCGTCGGTTCTTCAATATTCTGTCTAAGCCGTTGAATTTGCTTGGTGAGCGCGGTGGGACTCGAACCCACGACCCCATGATTAAAAGTCACGTGCTCTACCGCCTGAGCTACGCGCTCACTCACCTGAGCAACCGGTCCTGACGCCAGCGGTTACCCGCGTCTCCGGATCATGCTCCAGCCCGGGCTGTGTAGGGGGCAGGGCGCATCGGGTCAATAGCGGAAGGTGGCGCAATCATGTGCCGGCGCATTGGGGAATTGCCTTTGCACCACCGGCGGTTAGGGCGACTTCTTGAAGTCGGCCCGACTGGTCGTCCACTGCGCTCCGACGGTCCGGCTCAGCCGTCCCGGCGCATTTCGGAGGCGACGGGCTGGGCGGGTGCGGCGACCGAGGGCAGGCTGACCGGGCGCAGGCCGATCAATTCCGCGGTGCGGATCGCGCTGTTGCGCCAGAAGGCGAACTCGTTGATGCGCGAATTCTCCAGGATTGCGATCGCAACCGCCGAGAGGAACGGCAGGCTCTCCAGCACCAGCACGCCCGCGAAAATGTAGATCTCGCGCACCTGCTTGGAGCCGTTCACGGTAATCAGCACGGCGGCTCCAAGCAACAGCAGCGCGCCGATCACGGCTTCCCAGAACGCCTGGAATTCGATCGACATCCGCGACAGGCCGCCCTTGGAGGTGCGGGCGAACGCGAGATGCTCGGTGATCAGGCCCTGCGCCACCGCACGCGACACCGTCCATTGCACGCTCATCGCGGCGATCATGGCGCCCAGCATC
Organism: Bradyrhizobium sp. LTSPM299; assembly: GCF_000938235.1. NCBI lineage: Bacteria > Pseudomonadati > Pseudomonadota > Alphaproteobacteria > Hyphomicrobiales > Nitrobacteraceae > Bradyrhizobium > Bradyrhizobium sp. LTSPM299. The sequence goes on along the minus strand of NZ_JYMU01000023.1, from coordinate 382,139 downwards.
TGGCCCGCCTTGATGTTCACCCGCAGCCGGTACAGCGCGACGAAGTGCAGCAGCGAGACGATGAAGGAGGCGATGATCGGCAAGGTCAGGATCTTGTCGGGGATCGCGATGTCGGCAAAGGCGACGATCGGCACCCAGATCAGATTGAGGATCGCGACCACCACGCCGAGGCTTTCGGCCCCGAGCCAGTTAAGCCAGCCCAGCGAGAACTCGCGGCGCTGATCGGGCGTCAGCCGGCTGGCGCCGGGCAGGAAGCGCCGCCAGTGCTTCTTGACGATCTGGAAGCCGCCATAGGCCCAGCGATGACGCTGCTTCTTGAAGGCCTCATAGGTGTCGGGCAGTAGGCCTTCGCCGTAGCGCACATTGGTGTAGTGCGTGAGCCAGCCCTGCTGCTGGATCGTCAGGCCGAGATCGGTGTCCTCGCAGATCGTGTCGCTGGACCAGCCGCCCGCCTTGTCCATCGCCGAGCGGCGGATGAGGCACATCGTGCCGTGCACGATGATCGCATTGGCCTCGTTGCGCTGGACCATGCCGATATCGAAGAACCCGGCATATTCGCCGTTCATGATGTAGTGCATCAGCGAGCGATCGCCGTCGCGGTGCTCCTGCGGCGCCTGCACCAGGCCAACGCGCGGATCGGCGAACACAGGCACGAGGTCCTTCAGCCAATCCGGATGCACGACATAGTCGGCATCGATGATGCCGATGATCTCGGCATCAACGGCCGTGCGCTCCATCGCGATGCGCAGTGCGCCGGCCTTGAAGCCCTGCACCTTCTCGGCGTTGATGAACTTGAAGCGCTCGCCGAGCGTCCGGCAGTGATCCTGGATCGGCCGCCAGAATTCCGGATCGGGCGTGTTGTTGATGATGCAGACGCATTCGAAATTCGGGTAGTCGAGCCGCGCCACCGCGTCGAGCGTCTGCTTCAGCATCTCGACCGGCTCGAAATAGGCGGGGATGTGGATCGAGACCTTCGGGAACGAGACATTCTCGCCCATGGTGGCCGGCGCCAGCGTCGCGCTTTCGCTGATCAACCGGCGCGGGCCGCGGCCGAAGGCCACCGCCGCGATCTCCTCGATCCGCGCCATCGCGATAAGTACGAGGGGAACAAGGAGCGTCAGGCCGAGGCTAAGCGCGAAGGCCGAGCCCCAGACGAAATAGTGCACGGTCCAATAGTCGAACACCGTCGCCACCCAGGCGCCGACGCCGTTGGCGGTGGCCGAGAGCAGCAGCGCCTGCATCACCGTCGGGGACGCCAGCCGCAGGATCGGCAGCGACATGAACAGACCGACCAGGACGGCGACGGTGGCGATCTTCCAGTAGTCCGGATTCACGATCGGGCCGGTCCAGGAGAATTTTGCCTCGCGGTCGGCGGTGAAGACGCCCCAGTAGGGACCAACGCCGCCTTCGAAGAACTTCCAGGGCTGATCGATTGCCTCGACGATGTTGTAGTCCATGCCGATGGCTTCGGCGCGGGTGACGAAATTCCGGAGAACCGAGGCTTGCTGGAACGGGCCGGGCTCGGCGTTGCGCAGATTGTAGCCCTGGCTCGGCCAGCCGAATTCCGCGATCAGGATGCGCTTGCCGGGGAAGCTGTCGCGCAGGAGATTGAAGCGGTCGACGGCCTGATCCACCGCCTGGCCATCGGTGAAGTTTTCCCAGTAGGGCAGCACATGCGCGGCGATGAAATCGGCCGAATTGGCGAGCTGCGGATGGTCACGCCAGATGTTCCAGATTTCGCCCGTGGTGACGGGAGTGAGGGAGACGCTGACAGACTTCTTGGCGCGCTGGATCACCTTGATCAGCCGCTGAACGTTGTTTTCGTCTACCGCCCATTTTATCGCTTCATCGCGCTTGTCCTCGGGCTGCGCCTTGGCATCTTGAAGCCGTCCCTCTTCCTCTTGTTCGATGCGCGGGGCTTCCTCGCGAAGGAAGCGCGCGGATTCATTGAGAAAGCGGTCCTTCTCTTCAAGAAATCGCTCCTTCTCTTCAGCGGTGGCATTGGTCTTCAGTATCGGCGGTATCGGCCCGAGGTTCTCGATCGGAATCTGCTCGCCCCGAAAGATGGTTTCGTTGCCGATCACGATGCCCGTGACATTGCCGTTGCTCTTGGCAAGATCGACAGCGGCTGCAATTTCGCGACCATTGCGGTCCGCATCCTTATCGATCCAAACGCCAATCATCACCTTCATGCCGAACTCGGCGGCGATGCGCGGTACCAGTTCGTTTCCTTCGGTCGACGAGTATCCACGGACCGCCCGCGTGACCGTGGAGAGCTTCTTCAGATCGGCGCGCACCTTGTCGGCATCGCCGTCGACGACGGTGTGCTTCGGCTCGAACGGCGTATAGGACAGGCTCGGCAGTGTGCCGCGGAAGTCGGGCGCCGCCTGTTTCTCCTGGAACAGACCCCAAAGCGCAGCGTGGGCGGCGGTGACAAGCAACAGGACGGCGACGACGGCGCGCATCGCGACTAAACCATACGGGGCCTGAGATTGAGGACGAAGCGAACCCGTCCCCTGGGTTCGACCAAACGGCGGTGGGCTTAAGGATATCTCCACCGCGCGATTTAACAACTGGTATGCGGCGATGGCGTTTTAAGGGCGCGGGCTGTTCCAGCCGCAAAAAATCACGACAGGCGGAACTGCACGATTGCTATTTCGCCGGCGCCGCAGGTGACGGCGAAGCAGACGGAGCCGGCGAGGGCGACGCAGCCGGTACAGGTGCGGCGTTGCCGGCCGTCGACGGCGCCGGAGTGGGCGCGGCGGCGGCCGCGGCCTGCGGCTGCGCGCCGGGATTGATCCAGCAGGCGTGGATGCGGGTATCGAGGCTGCGCGGCACCTTGTCGTCGATCTGGGCTCCGAACCGGGTCAGGCAGCGGAACGCCGCCTGGACATGGCCGCCCGGGCAGCCGAACCGGTCGTAGAGGTCGAGATGGCGGAAGGCGGTATCGAGGTCGTCGTTCCACATCAGCCGAACCACACGGCGGCCGAGCCAGACGCATTCCGGATTGCCGGCCGGGCCGTTGATGGCCTGCTGCGCCTCGCCAAGTTCGTCGGTCTTGCGCTGGTTGGCTTCCTTCGCGGCATTTGCATTGGCGTCGGCCGCGTTGCCGGCCGGCGGTTTGGCCTGGTCTTGCGGATTGGGGGTGCCGCTCTGGGCAAACGCGCCGCCGGCCCCGATCAGCAGCACGAGGCCGGTGACGGCGAGGTGGCGCAAACCCGTGTTCTTCAACTCAAGCAGCCGTCGACGCATGTAGTCCCCGATATGTTCCAGCCCCGCGGGATCATCCTAACGGCTCGCGTGATGCCGTCCAAATCAGTCTCCAGTGCGGCGGAGACTCTGGCAAAATCCCATGACTGGAATTTGGTATTTTGTCCAGCAAACTCACAACTTTATAGCCGCAGCGCAAATCTGTCGCAGGACAACCATGGTATTGACCGATTCCCGCTCTTGGCAGACGGGCTGCGACCGGCTAATTCGACGTTCCCCCGGAGGATGGAACCGATTTCGCTTCGTACGCCACTGGCGCTTCTCCTGATCTCGCTCTCCGCGATTGCAGCCGTGTGGTGGTGGCTTGCCACGCCGATCACGCTTGCGCGCGCGCCGATCGATCCCAACGCCAAGCTGCAATGCGTGTCCTACACGCCGTTCCGCGGCGCCCAGACGCCTCTTGACCCCAGCACACAAATTCCGGTCGAGCAGATCGAGCAGGACCTGACCGACCTCGCCAAGGTCACCGATTGTGTCCGCACCTATTCGATCGAGAACGGCCTCGACCTGGTGCCCGGCGTCGCCGCCAAGGTTGGCCTGAAGGTGATGCAGGGCATCTGGCTCGGCAGCAACCGCTTCAAGAATCTGCAGCAGATCGCGATCGCGGTGCGGCTCGCCAAGGAATATCCCGGCGTGATCACCTCGCTGATCGTCGGCAATGAGGTGCTGTTGCGCGGCGAGATGACGGCCGCCGACCTCGCCGCCAATATTCGCGCGGTGAAGGCGCAGGCCAATGTCCCCGTGACCTATGCCGATGTCTGGGAATATTGGCTGAAGAACCGCGAGATCTATGACGCGGTCGATTTCGTCACCATTCACATCCTGCCGTATTGGGAGGACACGCCGGTCAAGGCCAAGTTCGCCGCCGCCCATGTCGACGAGATCCGCAAGCGGATGGCGGTGTCGTTTCCGGCCAAGGAAATCCTGATCGGCGAGACCGGCTGGCCGAGCGCGGGACGGATGCGGGAAGGCGCGCTGCCGTCGCGCACCAACCAGGCGCGGGTGGTCTCGGAGATCCTTGATCTGGCCAAGCGCGAGGGGTTTCGCGTCAACCTGATCGAGGCCTACGACCAGCCTTGGAAGCGCAGGCTCGAGGGCACCGTCGGCGGCTTTTGGGGCCTGTTCGATTCCGTGCAACGGCAGGTGAAGTATCCGCCGGGCATCGCCATCAGCAACTATCCCGCCTGGAAGCTGCAGATGGGCGTCGGCATGGCGCTCAGCGCCTTGACCTTCCTTGTGGCGTGGCTGACCTGGCGGCGCCGGCCCTGGACGCCGCGGCCCTCGGCCTGGATCGCAGTCGGCATCTCCGCGACGGTGGCCGGCGCGCTGCTCGGGATTGCCATCGACAAGATGTCCTATGAGAGCTACGGCGCCGGCGGCTGGCTGCTGTGGGGCGCGCTGCTGGCAGTTGGCATCGCCGCGCCCCTGCTGTCGGCGCCTGCGCTGATCGCCGGGCGGGCGCTGCCGACCTTCCTGGAACTGGTCGGGCCGCGCGACTATCGCGGCAAGGGCGTGCTCGGCGCGCTGCTGGCGATCGTGCTTGTTGCAACCACCGTGATCGCCGCCGAGACCGCGCTCGGCTTCACCTTCGATCCGCGCTACCGCGATTTCCCGTTTGCCTCGCTTACCATGGCGGTGGTGCCGTTCGCGCTGCTGACCATGCTCAACCGCCCGAAGGAGGGCGTCCGCCCGATCGCCGAGTCCGTGTTCGCCGGCCTTTTTGTGGTCGCGACGGCCTACATGCTGTTCAACGAGGGCACGATCAACTGGCAATCGGACTGGACCTGCGCGATGTATCTGTTGCTCGCAGCTACGCTGTGGCGGGCGCGGGCCGCGCAAAACCCAGGATAAGCAGGCCGATCGCGATCCCCGACAGCGCGACATTGTAGAGCACGATGCCGAGCCCGGCCGCGATCAGCCCGCCAGTCAGCAGCACGATCGAGGGCCGCATCACGTGCAGCGCCGCGATGACCAGCGCCGTGATCCCGAATACCGAGTTCTTGAACAGCACCGTCGACAGCACGCGCGCCTGGCAGAGCAGCGTCTGCAGCCCGCCGTCGCAGGCCAGCGCCACCGTCGAGAGCTCGATCGCCAAATAGCGCACATAAAGCGCGTAGCCGACGGTGATGAAGCCGATGACCAGCAGGAACTGGACCTGGTAGGGCGAGAGGCGGAACGGAGGTTTTGTCATCGCGCCATTATGGTCGGGAACGGGATGCGGGACAAGGTCGCCCGGACCGGTGAAATCGGTTGAGATTTTGACCGCAACATATTGCCGCAGATCATCATTGGCCGTTGCGCCGGAACATCGAGGAGAACGTTGTGGGCTCCGGCTTCTTCTCCTCGGCAACCGGCGGTGGCGCAGCAGCGCGCTTGGGCGCAAACCGCCGCTGCGGCTGAACCGGCTTGCCCGCCGCCGGCGCGTCGGCGGGCTTCATGGTGAGGCGTTGGCCGTCATAGATCGCCGTCTCGCAGGTCCGCTGGGTCAGACTGAGCCCGGCGCAGATTTTTGCGGCAGTGCCGGCATCGTTGAGCGGTCCGGCCACCAGGCGAAGCTGCATGCCGAGGCCGTTGGTGTTCTCCTTGACCACGATGATCGGGCGCAGCGCGGCGAGCGGCGCGTTGGCCTTGGCTTTCAACAGGCCGCGCCACAGCGCGCGCAGCCCGTTGACCGAATTCGCGGTGCCGAGGTCGACGCCGAACTCAGTGCGCTGGATCTGCGCCTTCGGTGCCCCGGCGTCGTCCGCCTCAGCGTCGTCATCGGGAGCCGCGGTCGCCAGCTCGGGCATCGGTGTGGTCTTCACATCGTTGGCCGTTGGCGGCTTGATCGGTTCGAGCGGCTTGCCGGCGGCCGGCGCCGGCGGCCCGATCATGGAATTATCGGCCGTCAGCGTCGCCGGGGACGGCGGCGCTGAAGGTTTGCCGGCGTTCGCGCCGGCCGGCGCCGCGGCGGCAGCGGGGCTCGCCGCAACGGCCGGGGCGGGCGCAGCCGCGGCTTGTGACGCGGACTGGGACGAGGACTGGGACGAGGACTGGGACGAGGACTGGGAATTGCCTGGCACTGCCGTCGCCGGCTTGTCTGACGCAGCCTGCGGCTTGTCGGCAACCAGGGGCTTGGTGTCGGAGGTCGCCTGCGGTTTGGCGTCTGAAGCCGGCTGCGGCTTGATGACGGGGATTGATTTCTTGTCCGCTGCCGCGACGGGCTTCTCCGTCACGGCGGCGGGCTTCTCGGCCGGTGCAGCCGCCTTGTCCGATGTCGCCGGTTTGTCTGATGGCGTAGGCTTGTCGGACGGGGCGGGCTGTGCGGTGGCAACCGGTGCGACGGCCGGGGCTGCTGCCGACGGCTGCGCCGGTGCCGGTGGGGCTGTCGGAGCGACCAGCGCAGCAGCTGCCGGTGCCGACATCGGCGGGACGAGGGGCGGCTGTTTGGCGATCGCGCCGGTGACGGAATCCAGCCCTTGCTCCAGCGTACTGACGCGCGAATAGAGCCGGTCGCGGTCGCTGTTGAGCGTATCGATCGCCGAAGCGAGTCGCCGCGTCTCGTTGTGGCTCTCCTTCGCCAGCGTTTGAAGCTGCTGCGCCTGGCGGGCGACGTCGATGGCCGCGACCTGGTCGCGCTTGATTGTCAGTGACGACTGGTTGGCCATCACGGCGACGATCACAGCACCGACCGCGGCGAGGCCCCACGATCCGAGCCGCCACAGCATGCTGCGACCGGACTCGTGCTCCTCGGCGAGCAGGCCGGTCGAGCTGTCCGTGTCGAAATCCGCCGCAAGGTTGTCGGGATCTTTGGCCAAAGCGCGCTTGGCCCTCCTCAAGGCCCGCCGAATCACAGGGCAAAGATTAACAGGAAATCGACCGGGAACTTGAATCCGGGTGCGCACGGAGGCGAATCGGTTTCTTCTCCCCGGGAAAACAATTAAAGACGGCCCGGCGCAGAGCGCTGCGCGAGAGGTTGAGGATAGAGGATGACTGCGCGATCGAGCCTGACGGTGGTGCTTGCAGCGGGCGAGGGCACGCGGATGCGCTCGTCGCTGCCGAAGGTGCTGCACCCCGTGGCCTCGCAGTCGCTGCTGGCGCATGTGCTCAATGCCGCCGCCGCCGCCGATGGATCGTCGCTCGCGGTCGTGATCGGCCCGGACCATGAAGCCGTCGCCGCCGAGGCGCGGCGCATACGGCCCGACGCGCAGGTCTTCGTCCAACACGAGCGGCTCGGTACCGCGCATGCGGTGCTGGCGGCGCGCGAGGCGCTGGCGCGCGGCGCCGACGACCTGCTGGTCGTATTCGGCGACACGCCGCTGATCACCGCCGAGACCTTTGCGCGGATGCGTGCGCCGCTGCGGCAGGGCGCGGCACTCGCGGTGCTGGGCTTCCAGGCGGCCGATCCGACCGGCTACGGCAGGCTCGTCGTCGAGAACGGCAAATTGGTTGCGATCCGCGAGCACGCCGACGCCAGCACCGACGAGCGCAAGATCACGCTGTGCAACGCCGGCGTGATGGCGTTCGACGGCGGATGCGCGCTCGCGATCATCGAGAAGATCGGCAACAACAACGCCAAGGGCGAATATTATCTGACCGACGCCGTCAGCGTCGTCAGGGATCTGGGATTGGAGGCCGTCGTGATTGAAACCAGCGAAGACGAAGTGCGTGGCATCAACACCAAGGCGCAGCTTGCCGAGGCCGAGGCCGTGATGCAGGCGCGGCTGCGCAAGGCCGCGCTCGACGCCGGCGTCACCTTGATCGCGCCCGACACCGTCTATCTCGCCGCCGACACCACATTCGGCAGGGACGTCACCATCGAGCCGTTCGTGGTGATCGGTCCCGGCGTGTCGATCGCCGACGGTGCGGTGATCCATGCCTTCTCGCACATCGTCGAGGCCAAGATCGGCAAGAAGGTCTCCGTCGGACCCTATGCGCGGATCCGGCCCGGCACCTCGCTCGGCGACGGCGCGCGGATCGGCAATTTCGTCGAGACCAAGGCCGCGGTGCTCGAGGCCGGCGTCAAGGTCAACCATCTGTCCTATGTCGGCGATGCCCATATCGGCGCCAATTCCAATCTCGGCGCCGGCACCATCACCTGCAATTATGACGGTTTTTCCAAGCACAAGACGCTGATTGGCGAGGGCGCCTTCATCGGCACCAACTCCTCGCTGGTGGCCCCGATCAAGATCGGCAACGGCGCCTATATCGGCTCCGGCTCCGTCATCACCAAGGACGTGCCCGACGACGCGTTGGCCGTCGAGCGCAACCAGCAGACCATCCGCGAAGGCGGCGCCAAGCGCTACCGCGAGATCAAGATGAAGGCCAAAGAGAAGAAGGGGAAGTGAGGGCGTCGCGGTCACCGGCATTTCCATGTCATCGCACAATTGCGAACCACTCGCGCCCAAACCTCGGTGTCGTCGCCCGGCTTGTCCGGGCGATCCAGTATTCCAGAGAGGGTCGTTATTGAGCCGATAGGCCGCGGCGTACTGGGTCGCCCGGTCCATGTGCGCAATTGCGCACGGGCCGGGCGATGACATCTGTGGATAGAGACGCAGCTTCGCATTCTCGCGACATGAATTATCCGAGTCTTGCTTGTGGCCTTGCGCCGTCGGGCAACTCAGTGCCAAGGGCGGCCTCCCGCCCAAGACAAACTACCAAGACACACCACGCGGAGAATTGAGCCATGATCGCCTGCCGGTTGTGACGCATGGCGGAGCGGGCTATTGCCGTGGATAAGAAAATCGAATCGTAAACTCGGTGGCTGGGAGGCAGCGTGAAAATTCTAAAATTCCTGGAGAAGGTTCCTGGCGGGATCATGCTGATCCCCCTGCTGCTCGGCGCAGCCTGCAAGACATTTTCCCCGGGTGCGGGGGCTTATCTTGGGGCGTTCACCAACGGGTTGATCACCGGCACGGTCCCGATTCTGGCGGTCTGGTTCTTCTGCATGGGCGCCACCATCGATCTGCGGGCGACCGGCACGGTGCTGCGGAAATCTGGAACGCTGCTTGTTACCAAGATCATCGTGGCGTGGATCGCGACCATGATCGCGGCGCGTTTCCTGCCTGAGGCAGGGATCGCGACCGGCATCTTCGCGGGTCTGTCGGTGCTGGCCATCACAACGGCGATGGACATGACCAATGGCGGTCTCTACGCGGCGATGATGCAGCAATATGGCACCAGGGAGGAGGCCGGAGCCTTCGTCCTGATGTCGATCGAGTCTGGCCCGCTAGTGAGCATGCTCGTGCTGGGTGCGTCAGGCGTTGCGGTGTTCGAGCCGCGGCTGTTTGTCGGTGCCGTGCTGCCGTTCCTGATCGGGTTCGCGCTCGGCAATCTCGACAGCGATCTGCGCAAATTCTTCGGCCGATGCGTTCATCCGCTGATTCCGTTCTTCGGCTTTGCGCTGGGCAACGGCATCGATCTGAACGTGATCGCGCAGACCGGCCTCGGCGGCATCCTGCTTGGATTGATCGTGATCGTCGTGACGGGCATTCCGCTGATGCTCGCCGATCGGTTCGTCGCAGGCGGCAACGGCACGGCGGGCCTCGCCGCATCCAGCACGGCAGGCGCCGCCATCGCAAATCCGGTTCTGATCGCCAACATGATTCCAAGCTTCAAAGCCGTGGCACCGGCCGCGACCGCGCTGGTCGCCACATCCTGCCTCGTGACCGCAATCCTCGTTCCGATCCTGACGGGCTTCTGGGCGAAGCGGATGGGGCATGTGCCGACGGACGATGCCACGGTCGACAGCTATCGCGAGGGCGTCGAGCCGATCTGAAGCAGGCGATAACGGTTGAGCTCGCCCGCATGAGCAACGCGATATGCGGGATTAGCACCCGGACGTCGCTTCGCTCATCCGGGCTGCGCTTGCTGCGCGCGGCCGGTCAGGTGAAGGCGACATCGATCCGATTGTCGGCTTTCGCGATGATCCGGCAGGCGCGCGTCAGCGCCTCGGCTGCGATCGCGAGTTTGAACTGCTCGGGAATGTGGGCGGTCGTGGTCACCTCGATCGTCGCGGCCTCGCGGGACAGTCCGTGCACGGTGCAGTCGATGGTCGAATGACCGGCGTTGAAGCTGATCTTGCCGGCCTTGAACACACGCCGTGCGATCAGAGTAAGCGCCGGCGTCTGGTGGATCCAGGCCAGCGCCTGGTTGCGTCCGGACTGCTTGGCTCCATACATCGCAAGGTCGGCATTGCGCAGCATGTCGTCGAAGCATTGGCCGAGGCCGAACTCCGATCCGCCAAGGCTGCAGGTGACGCTGATCGTGCCGGCCGGCGTCTCGATCCGCGTCGCCGCAACGGCGGCGCGCACTTTCTCGAGCACACTCATTGCCTGCACCAGGTGGGTGCGCGGCAACAGGAGGCCGAACTCCTCGCCGCCGATCCGGCCGATGACGTCAGAGGCCCGCAGCGAATCGTGCACGACATCCGCGACAGCCGCCAGCACCATGTCCCCGACCGCGTGGCCGTAGCGATCGTTGATCGACTTGAAATGATCGATGTCGAGCACCGCGCAGGCCAGCGGGCTCGCATGCCGCATCGCCAGCGCGGCCAGGCGCTCGCCTTCGCTGCGGAAGGCCCGCCGCGACGACACGCCGGTGAGGCTGTCCTGCATGCTGAGATTGCGCAGCAACAGCTCGTCGACGGCGATGGCGGCGAGATCGGTCAGCATGCCGATCTGTTCGCCGTCGAATTCGCGCGGCCGCGTATCCATCGCGCACAGGGTCCCGATGGTCGCACCGGATATCCGCAGCTGCGCGCCCGCATAGAAGCGGATGAACGGCTTGCCGCGAACGAAGACATTGTCCGCGAACCGTCGATCTCTGTGCGTATCCGGGATCACCAGCGTGTCGCCTTGCCCGATCGCATAGTTGCAGAGCGCGGGTCCGCGCGCGGTCTCGCGATCCTCCATGCCCTCGGAGGCCTTGAACCATTGCCGGTGACCGTCGATCAAGGTGAGCGTCGACATCGGTACGCGAAAAATCTTCCGGCACAGTGCCGTCAGCCGATCGAACGCGAGTTCGCGCGGTGTGTCGAGGATATCGAGCCTGGCCAGGACGTCGAGGCGACGCGCCTCGGAATCTTGCATTTCGTGCATCGGGGTACCTCCCGCGGCGGGCAGCCTCTCCGAAACGGGTTAACTTCATCTTGATGGCAGGGAGAGCTGCGCGATGCAGAAGTCGATTTGCTAACAGTTCGTAAAAATGGAGACGGGGGGATTAACCAGTCTTACGCGTCAACCTTTCCGCTTAAGACTGTCGCAATCCGCAATAATTATTGAGTATCTTGCGCACGGCGATTCCCGTTAAGGGACCGTGTCGCTGCTTTGGCAAATTTTCGGCGATTTGGGGATATTGAACCGCATGTGCGGCATCGTCGGCATTCTTGGACGCGCTCCGGTCGCGGAGCAATTGGTGGATTCACTCAAGCGGCTGGAATACCGCGGTTATGATTCCGCCGGTGTCGCCACGCTGGAGGGCGGGGTGCTCGCGCGCCGCCGTGCCGAGGGCAAGCTGAAGAACCTGGAGGCCCGGCTCGAAGCCAAACCGCTTGGCGGCCATACCGGCATCGGCCACACCCGCTGGGCAACCCACGGCAAGCCGACCGAGAACAACGCGCATCCGCATTCGACCGAGCGCGTCGCCGTGGTGCATAACGGCATCATCGAGAATTTCCGCGAGCTGCGCGAGGAGCTCGAGGCCAAGGGCACGGTGTTCTCGACCCAGACCGACACCGAGATCGTGCTGCATCTGGTCGATGATCTGCTCAAGGGCGGCGTTGCGCCGATCGAGGCGGTGAGGGCGACACTGACGCGGCTGCGCGGCGCATTCGCGCTCGGCTTCATCTTTGCCGGCGAGGACGATCTGATGATCGGTGCCCGCAACGGCCCGCCGCTCGCGATCGGCCATGGCGATGGCGAGATGTATCTGGGCTCGGACGCGATCGCGCTTGGGCCCTTCACCGACACGATCAGCTATCTCGAGGACGGCGACTGGGTGGTCTTGAACCGCAAAGGCGCGACCATCTACGACAAGGACAATGCGATCGTCCACCGCGAGGCGATGAAGCACACCACGGCAACCGCGCTGGTCGACAAGGCCAACTATCGCCATTTCATGGCGAAGGAGATCCACGAGCAGCCGGAAGTGGTCGGGCACACGCTCGCCCGCTACGTCGACATGGCGACCGAGCGTGTCGCGATGCCGGTCAAGCTGCCGTTCGACTTCAAGGACATCCAGCGCATCTCGATCACGGCCTGTGGCACCGCGAGCTATGCCGGCTTTATCGCAAAATACTGGCTGGAAAAGTTAGGCCGCGTGCCGGTCGAACTCGATGTCGCCTCCGAATTCCGCTACCGCGAGGCGCCACTGCGCAAGGGCGATCTCGCGATCTTCATTTCGCAGTCCGGCGAAACCGCCGACACGCTGGCGGCGCTGCGCTACGCCAAATCGCAAGGCACGCACACGCTGTCGGTCGTCAACGTCCCGGCGTCGACGATCGCGCGCGAAAGCGAGACCGTGCTGCAGACGCTGGCCGGCCCAGAAATCGGCGTCGCCTCGACCAAGGCCTTTACCTGCCAGCTGATGGTGCTGGCCGCGCTCGCGGTCGCCGCCGGCAAGGCGCGGGGCGAGCTGTCCGATGCCGACGAGGCCAAGCTGGTGCATAGCCTGGTCGAGATTCCGCGGCTGATGTCGGAAGCGCTGACCACCGAAGTGCAGATCGAGAAGCTGGCGCGCGAGATCTCGAAGTCGCGCGACGTGCTCTATCTCGGCCGCGGCACCAGCTATCCGCTGGCGCTGGAAGGCGCGCTGAAGCTGAAGGAAATCTCCTACATCCATGCCGAGGGCTATGCCGCTGGCGAGCTCAAGCACGGGCCGATCGCGCTGATCGACGAGCATATGCCGGTCGTGGTGATCGCGCCCTACGACAAGGTATTCGAGAAGACGGTCTCCAACATGCAGGAGGTCGCGGCCCGCGGCGGCAAGATCATCCTGATGACCGACGCCAAGGGGGCGGCCGAGGCGACGATCCAGTCCCTGGTGACGATCGTGATGCCCGACATGGGGGCGACCTTTGCGCCGATCGTCTATGCCGTCCCGGTGCAGTTGCTGGCCTATCACACGGCCGTCATCATGGGCACCGACGTCGATCAGCCGCGGAATCTGGCGAAATCGGTCACGGTCGAATAGTCGCAAGCGCTGAAGTCATCGAGGCCCTTCAAAAACCTGCTAGGATGGCTTAGCTGGTTGATTGGGCTTCGGCCGTTTCGACGCCGCTTCGACGACCTGGAACCGCAATGACCTCCAATCAACTGCCTCCCGCCACGTCAGGTGAACTGCCTCCGGACGCCCCACGCGGGCTGATGGCGCGGTTTCGCAACTATTTCCTGACCGGCCTGGTGGTTGCAGGTCCGATTGCCATCACCTTCTATCTGACCTGGTGGTTCGTGAACTGGGTCGACAATCTGGTCCGGCCGTTCGTGCCGGTCACCTATCGGCCGGAAACCTATTTGCCGTTCGGCTTGCCGGGTTCCGGACTGATCGTCGCCGTCATCGCGCTGACGCTGCTTGGTTTTCTGACCGCCAATCTGATCGGGCGAACCCTGGTCGATCTCGGCGAGCGGCTGCTGGGGCGGATTCCCGCAGTGCGGGCGATCTATCGCGGCCTGAAGCAGGTGTTCGAGACGCTGTTCTCCGGAAACGGGTCGAGCTTCCGCCGCGTCGGCCTCGTCGAATTTCCCTCGCCGGGGATGTGGTCGATCGTGCTGATCTCGCAGTCGCCGAATCCTGAGTTGGCCGCCAGCCTGCCCGGAGACGAAGAGCACATCTCGGTGTTCCTGCCCTGCGCGCCGAACCCGACCACCGGCTTCTTCTTCTACGTGCCGAAGAGCAAGATCATCGAGATCGAGATGAGCACCGAGGATGCCGCAACGCTGATCATGTCGGCCGGCGTGGTGCAGCCAGGCGCCTCCGACCAGCAGAAGCGCGTCGCGGCGCTTGCCGGAATGGCGAATGCTGCGCGCGTCGCCAACCAGGCTTCGCTGCAGCCGACGACGTCGCCGGTGAAGGTCGAGGGCTGACGGCCGCGAGCCGACAGAACCTCCTTTGTCAAAGCATTGGGCGCATCGCGCTGATTGACGCCTTCGAACCGGAGATCAAGGATGCCTACGACCATTGCGGTCCTCGCGCCGGGTGCCATGGGCAGCGCGGTCGCACAGCGCCTGACCGAACACGGCGCACGCGTGCTGACCTCGCTCGCCGGACGCAGCGCCGCCACCGCGCAGCGGGCTACCGCAACAGGCATGATCGCCGCCGACGATACCGAGATCGCGGGTGCCGACATCATCCTGTCGATCGTGCCGCCGGGTGAGGCGCTGGCGCTGGCCGAACGGCTTGCCGCGGCCATTACCAGGCAGCAGACCACACCAATATTCGTCGATTGCAACGCCATCAGCGTCGAGACCGTCCGCAAGGTCGAGGAGATCGTCGAGTCCTCAGGCGCGCGCTTCGTCGATGCCGGGATCATCGGCTTTCCGCCGCGGCCAGGCCATCCGGGACCGTCGTTCTTCGTTTCGGGCGAGCACACCGGCGATGTCGCGGTGCTCGAAGAGCTCGGCCTCGATTTGCGCGTGGTCGAGGGGCCGGTCGGCGCGGCCTCGGCGCTGAAAATGTCCTACGCCGGCATCAACAAGGGCGTGACCGCGGTTGCTGCCGCGATGGTGCTCGCCGCCACCCGCGCCGGCGCAGCCGACGCGCTGCGCGAGGAGCTCGCGCGAAGCCAGCCGCAGCTGCTCGCCAAGATTGACGGCGCATTGCCGGACATGGTGCCGAAAGCCTATCGCTGGGTCGCCGAGATGCGCGAGATCGCAGCATTCCTCGGCCCCGATCACCCCGCAAACCTCGTCTACGAGGGTTTTGCCCGCCTGTTCGAGCACATCGCCGCCGACGAGAGGGGCGCCCGGACCGAAGTCGCGCAACTGACCGCGTTCGCGGAGGGCGTGAAGGCCAAAGGCTGACAGCCCCCTCCGCGTCATTGCGGTCGTCGGGTGGGCAAAGCGAAGCGTGCCCACCACTTCTTGCACTGCTCGTGATGGTGGGCACGGCGCAAGCGCGCCTTTGCCCACCCTACAAGGCGCGCGATGACGATAGCGAAAGTTCACCCCGCGCCGATCAGCGGCACGGCTTCGTCGCGTTCGTAGAGGTAGAGCAGGCAGCGCAGCGCTTCGCCGCGCTCGCCGTTCAGTTTCGGATTGTCCTTCATGATCCGCAGCGCCTCGTCGCGGGCCTGCGTGATCAGCTGGCCGTGCACCTCGGAGCGCGCGATGCGGTAGCCGGGCAGGCCGCTTTGCCTGATACCGAGCACGTCGCCTTCGCCGCGCAGTTTCAGGTCTTCCTCGGCGATCCTGAATCCATCCGTGGTTTCGCGGATCACCTTGAGCCGCGCCTTCGACATTTCGCCGAGCGGCTCCTTGTAGAGCAGCAGGCAGGTCGAGGCCTCCGAGCCACGCCCGATGCGGCCGCGCAGCTGATGCAGCTGCGACAGCCCGAAGCGCTCGGCGTTCTCGATCACCATGATGGTCGCAGCCGGCACGTCGACGCCGACTTCGACGACGGTGGTCGCAACGAGGAGGTTGATCTCGTGCGCGGCGAACTGCGTCATCACGCGATCCTTTTCCGTCCCCTTCATCTGGCCGTGAACCAGGCCGACGCGGTCGCCGAAACGCTGATGCAGCGACTCGAAACGCTCGGTGGCGTTGGTGAGGTGGTCGGTGCCCTCGGCCTCGGATTCCTCGACCAGCGGGCAAATCCAGTAGACCAGCTTGCCGGCCTCGAGCGCACGGCCGATGCTATCCGCGACCTCGTCGAGGCGGCTCATCGATATGGTGCGGGTTTCAATCGGCTGCCGCCCCGCGGGCTTTTCGCGCAGCTCGGAGACGTCCATGTCGCCGAAATAGGTCAATACCAGCGTGCGCGGGATTGGCGTTGCGCTCAGCACCAGCACGTCGACAGCTTCGCCCTTGGACGTCAGCGCGAGGCGCTCGCGCACGCCAAAACGATGTTGCTCGTCGACGACGGCAAGCGCCAATGCCTTGTAGACCACGTCGTCCTGGATCAGCGCGTGGGTGCCGACCAACAGATCGATCTCGCCGGATTCGAGGCGCGCCAGCAGCTCGCGGCGCTCCTTGCCCTTCTCGCGGCCGGTGAGGATCGCAACCCGCATCCCGGCGCGCTCGGCGAGCGGGGTGATGGTCTTGATGTGCTGGCGCGCCAGGATCTCGGTCGGCGCCATCAGCGCGGCCTGCTTGCCGGCTTCCGCGACGGCGGCGGCTGCGAGCAGCGCGACGACGGTCTTGCCGGAGCCGACGTCGCCCTGCACCAGCCGCAGCATCCGCACCGGCTGGCGCAGATCCTCGATGATGGCGGCGACCGCATCGCGCTGCGATGTCGTGAGCGCGTAAGGAAGGGCATCGATGATCTTGTTGCGCAGATGGCCGTCGCCGGCATTGCGCACCCCGGCCGGGCGGCGGAGCGTGGCGCGGATCAGCGCCAGCGCGAGCTGGCCGGCGAGCAATTCGTCGAAGGCGAGCCGCGACCAGAACGGACCGTCGGGCAGGATGTCCGTGAGCTCGACCGGGACATGCACACGCGTCAGCGCTTCCCGGATCGGCGGAAATTTGCAGCGCCGGATCACCTCCGGGCTGAGCCATTCCGGCAGCTCCGGCAGCTTGAGCAAGGCCTGCGCGATGGCGCGGCGGAGCGAGCCGAGCGCAAGTCCCTCGGTCAGCGGATAGACCGGATCGATGCCTGAGAGTTTGGCAAACGCCGCTTCGTCCACGATGTTGGTGGGGTGCACGATCTGCGGGATACCGTCATACATCGCCAGCGTCCCGGAAACGTAGCGCTTCTCGCCGACCGGCAGCAGCTTCTCGACATAGCCGGGCTGGGCGCGGAAGAAGGTCAGCACCACGTCGGCGGTGTCGTCGCTGGCATAGACCAGATAGGGCGCGCGCGAATTGCGCGGCGGGGGCGGGCGATGACGGTCGACGGTGACCTCCAGCGTCACCATGGTTCCAACGACGGCGTCACGGATCTTCGGCCGCGCGCGGCGGTCGATCACGCTGGCTGGCAGGTGCAGCAGCAGATCGACCAGCCGCGGGGTCTCGCTGCGGCTGAGCAGATAGCGCAGCAGTCTGTCCTGCTTCGGTCCGACGCCCGGCAGGGTCGTGACCGGCGCAAACAGGGGATTGAGCAGGCTGGGGCGCATTCGGGAAACCTAAGACCGTTTCTCACCGTCTTGCCCGCCCTTGTGCCGGGCATCCACGTCTTTTTTTGTGGCCATGACGATTTTGGCGATTCCGGGCTCCACAACGCATGCTGACATTCGCGTTTCCCATCGTTATATCAACCCCGCCCGGCATGTCCGGGCTTTTGGCGTTGGATGGAATCGGGACATGACGGGATCGACACGATCGAGCAGCGGGCTCGATGACCGCCGCAAGCGGCTGCTGTTTCGCTGCTGGCATCGCGGTACCAAGGAAATGGACCTGATCCTCGGCCGTTTCGCCGATGCCGCGATCGCCGATCTATCCGACCACGAACTGGGCCAGCTCGAGCACCTGATCGAGCTGCCCGATCCCGATCTCTATGCGGCGCTGACCGGGGACAAGGCGCTGGCGGCCGAATACGCCACTCCGTTGTTCGCCCGTATCAAGGCGTTTCGGGTCGTGGACAACGACGCATGAAGCTGGCTGCGAAATCTCCGGCCGCGATGCTCACACCCGGCCGCGTACTGACTATCGCCAATGTCGCCGAGGGCGCCGAGGGGCTCGTCATCTCCGATCTGGCGCGCGCGATCGCGGCGAAGCCGAAACGATCGGCGGTGAGCCTTGCGGTGGTATGCCGCGACGGCGCGCGGATGCAGCAGCTTGCGCGTGCGCTGGAGTTCTTCGCGCCTGACATCGGCGTAATGCAGATTCCGGCCTGGGACTGCCAGCCCTATGACCGCGTCTCGCCACATGCCGGCATTCTGGCGCAGCGCCTGACCGCGTTGGCAAAGCTGTCGCGGCTCGCTGGCTCCGACAAGCCGCTGATCGTGTTGACCACGGTGAATGCGGCGCTGCAACGGGTGCCGGCGCGCGGCCTCGTCGCGGCGCAGGCGCTGTCGGTCGCGCCCGGTCTTGTCGTGCCGATGGATTCGATCGTCGCCTGGCTCGAGCACAACGGTTACACCCGCTCATCGACGGTGCGCGAGCCCGGCGAGTATGCCGTGCGCGGCGGCATCCTCGATCTGTTTCCCGCCGGCCTCGACCAGCCGGTGCGCTTCGACTTCTTCGGCGACTCACTTGAGTCGATCCGCACCTTCGATTCCGAGACGCAGCGCACGCTACTGGACATGCGCGGGCTCGACCTGGTGCCGGTGTCGGAATTCCAGCTGACGACGGAGACCATCCGCCGCTTCCGGATGGGCTATGTCGCCGCCTTCGGCGCGCCGGAGCGTGACGACCAATTGTATGAAGCCGTCTCCGAAGGACGCCGCCATCCGGGCATGGAGCACTGGCTGCCGCTGTTCCAGGAGCGGATGGACACGCTGTTCGACTATCTCGACGGCGCCACGGTCGCGATCGAGCCGCAGGGCGAGGACGCCGCGCGCGAGCGCTTCAAGCAGATTATCGACTATTACGAGGCGCGGCGCGAGGCGCTCGATCATCCCGGCGGCGGCGCAATCTACAAGCCGTTGCCGACCGATAGGCTCTATCTGACCGAGACCGAATGGACAAAGCTGCTC
This sequence comes from Bradyrhizobium sp. LTSPM299, assembly GCF_000938235.1. Lineage (NCBI taxonomy): Bacteria > Pseudomonadati > Pseudomonadota > Alphaproteobacteria > Hyphomicrobiales > Nitrobacteraceae > Bradyrhizobium > Bradyrhizobium sp. LTSPM299. Next base: position 363,103 of record NZ_JYMU01000023.1, on the reverse strand, counting down.
GGCGAGACGCCGCTGGCGCGGCTGACCCCGTTTGCGGTGCCCGAAGGCACCACTGACGTGTTTGACGCCGGCGCGCGGCTGGGCCGCAATTTCGCGCCCGAGCGCGCCGACGGCAACATCAACGTGTTCGAGTCCGTCGTTGCCCATGTCGGCGCGCTGCAATCGCAGCGCAAGAAGGTGGTGATCGCGCTGTGGAGCGAGGGCTCGCGCGACCGCATGGGCGCGATGCTGCGCGACCACAAGCTGCTCAACACAACCAGCACCAACACCTGGCGGATCGTGCAGGCGACGCCGCGCAACGAGACCATGCTGGCCGTGCTCGGCATGGAATCCGGCTTCGAGACCGACGAATTCGCCGTCATCAGCGAGCAGGATATTCTGGGCGACCGCCTGGTGCGGACGCGCAAGGCGAGCCGCAAGCTCGACAATTTCATTTCGGAGGTCACGAGTCTGGCCACCGGCGATCTCGTCGTCCATGTCGAGCACGGCATCGGCCGCTTCGTCGGCCTGCAGACGCTGCAAGTCGGCGGCGCGCCGCATGACTGCCTCGAGCTGCATTATGCCGCCGAGACAAAGCTGTTCCTGCCGGTCGAAAACATCGAGCTGTTATCGCGCTATGGCTCCGACAGCGCCAATGCCGAGCTCGATCGGCTCGGCGGCAGCGGCTGGCAGGCGCGCAAGGCCAAACTCAAGAACCGCATCCGCCAGATCGCGGGCGAGCTGATCAAGATCGCAGCCGAGCGGCATTTGCACGAGGCGCCAAAATTCCCGCTGCAGCCGCATATCTATGACGAGTTCTGCGCGCGCTTTCCCTATGAGGAGACCGAGGACCAGCTGGGCGCGATCAACGCGACCTTGAAGGACCTCGAGACCGGCCGACCGATGGATCGGCTGATCTGCGGCGACGTCGGCTTCGGCAAGACCGAGGTGGCGCTGCGCGCGGCCTTTGCGGTGGCGCTGGAGGGCAAGCAGGTCGCGGTCGTGGTGCCGACCACGCTGCTGGCGCGGCAGCACTCGAAGAACTTCGCCGAGCGCTTCCGCGGCTTCCCGGTCAATGTCGCTCAGGCCTCGCGCCTGATCCCGACCAAGGAATTGAACCAGGTCAAGAAGGGGCTCACCGAGGGCCATGTCGATATCGTGGTCGGCACCCACGCGCTGCTCGGCAAGGCGATCAAGTTCAAGGATCTTGGCCTCCTGATCGTCGACGAGGAGCAGCATTTCGGTGTCAGCCACAAGGAGCGGCTCAAGCAGCTGCGCGCCCAGGTCCATGTGCTGACGCTGTCGGCGACGCCGATCCCGCGCACGCTGCAACTGGCGCTGACCGGCGTGCGCGAGCTTTCGATCATCGCATCACCCCCAGTCGACCGTCTCGCGGTCCGCACCTTCGTAGCACCGCATGATCCCTTGATGATCCGCGAGGCGCTGCTGCGCGAACGCTACCGCGGCGGGCAGGCGTTCTACGTCGTGCCACGGATCGAGGACCTCGCCGGCGTCAAGGACTTCCTCGACAAAAACGTGCCGGAGATGAAGGTCGCGGTCGCGCACGGCCAGATGCCGCCGACCGTGATCGAGGACATCATGTCCGCATTCTACGACGGCAAATACGACATCCTGCTCTCGACCACGATCATCGAGTCCGGTCTCGACATCCCGAACGCCAACACGCTGATCGTGCACCGCGCCGACATGTTCGGTCTCGCCCAGCTCTACCAGCTGCGCGGCCGCGTCGGCCGTTCCAAGCTGCGCGCCTATGCGCTGTTCACGTTGCCGGCGCAGCAGAAGATCACCGCGCAGGCCGAGCGGCGGCTCAAGGTGCTGCAGTCGCTGGAGACACTGGGCGCCGGCTTCCAGCTCGCCTCCCACGACCTCGACATCCGCGGCGCCGGCAATTTGTTGGGCGAAGAGCAGTCCGGCCATATCAAGGAAGTCGGCTTCGAGCTGTATCAATCTATGCTGGAGGAGGCGATCATCAACCTCAAGGCCGGTGTGGTTGAGCCTGCCGCCGAACGCTGGTCGCCGCAGATCACGATCGGCATGCCGGTGCTGATCCCCGAGGATTACGTCAACGATCTCAGCGTGCGGTTGTCGCTCTATCGGCGCCTCGCCGATCTCGAGACCGACGACGAGATCGACAATTTCGCCGCCGAGATGCGCGACCGCTTCGGCGTGCTGCCGGACGAGGTGCGCTATCTGTTCAAGGTCGCCGCGATCAAGGCCTATTGCCGCCGCGCCAATGTCGAGAAGGTCGACGCCGGGCCGAAGGGCGCCGTCATCACCTTCCGCGACAACAAGTTCGCGCAGCCCGACCGGCTGGTCGGCTTCATCCGCCAGCACGGCCAGGCCGCCAAGGTGCGGCCGGACATGAAGGTGGTGTTCTTGCAGGATTGGGAAACGCCGGAAGAGCGGCTCGCCGGCACCACCGAGATCCTGCGGCAGCTCGCCAATCTCGCGGAGAGCAAGAAGGCGGCGTGACAGGCAGCCCCGGGCATATCTAAGTCAGGATCGGACAAGGTCCTGTGTAGAACAAATCACTCAACTTCGTGTGCTGGCGCATTCAGTGAGAATGGCGTCGCGCAGTTGAGGGAAAGCAGTAAATCCTGTCTCGCCGTTAAGATGGCCGCCTCCTGGCACAATCTCAAGGGGAGCTTTCAAGCAGTCAGCTACATCTTGCGAACGCGACAGTGGAACATAGGGATCGTTATCGCCCGCCCAACAGCGGCACGCGCTTCCTTTTCGCTCGCGAATACCGGCCCAATTGAATGAGCCGGCAAAGAACGACTGATTTATGGTGTCGTAGTCGGGAAGGCCGAGTGCGCCGATGAACGGCGCGGCCAGAAATAGGCCGTCAAATGGCTCGACTGCTCGCTCAACCAAGCGCAGCGCCAGTGCGGCCCCCAGACTATGTCCAACAAGGATGGTCGGAGCCAATGACAACGAACTAACAGCAAGATCGTAGGCATTGAGCCACGCCTCTAGAGATTGCCCCTCCGGCGTAGGGAATTGAGGACGCAATACTTCGATGCCTTCCGCGTTCAGTGCGGCATGAAGCCAAGGAAACCAGTTGGTGTCAGGCCCTCCGTGCGCGCCGTGCAGCACAATCACCCTCGACCCCGCTCGCCCACTTTTCATTTCTAATACCCCACACCTCATCACCGCTGTTTCTATGGTCGCCTTCAGCATCGCACAAGGCGGCGTGACAGCCAGCCCAACGCAAGCCCAGGTCAGGATCGGACAAGGTATGGAGCGACGTGCTCGTCGAGCAGCTTCAGGAACTGCTCGGCGAGAACACTGAGGTCGCCGATCGTCGGCTTGAGGACGCCGACCTCGTAGTGGATCGACGGCGCGAAGGGGCGCACGACCAGCGGGCTCGCATTGCCCGTGCGCCTGAGGGTCTCGGATGCGCTGAGCGCATCGACGAGACAGACGCCTGCGCCATCGATCACGAGGTTGAGCGCGACGGCGAAGAATTCGCATTCGATCGCCGGATGAAACGGCGTGCCGCTGGCCTCAAAGGCGCGCGAAACGCCGGCATAGGTCGTCCGGCTCTGCGAGGTGATGATCAGATCATGTCGCTCGAGCAGGTCGGGAGTGATGATCTTCTGGCCAGCGAGTGCATGCGTTGCAGGCATCACGCAGTCCAAAGACATCCGGTAACGTCGCAACACCATGTTGGTGCGGTCGAAGGGCGGCTCGGCGACGCCGATGTCGAACGCACGTGCCGAGACCAGGCTGCGGACATTTTCCGAGCTTCGGGTCAGCAGCCTGATCTGGGTTGACGCGCGCTCCCGCTGGAAGCGGCTGACGACACCAGGAAGCCAGACGATCCCAGGGCCAGGACTCGCGATGGTCAGGACGCCGCGCTTTCCGGCCGAAATTCCCGCAGCAGCGTCCTCCAGCTCGGCGAAGCCGGCGAGCGCCCGGATCGCTTCGTTGTGCAGCAGATGAGCTTCGGGCGTCGGCACGATGTGCCGGCTTTCCCGGCGAAACAGCGCAAATCCGACATCCGCCTCGAGCCGCTTCAGTGCGGCACTGACGGCAGGCTGCGACACACCGAGCGCGCGGGCGGCCTCGGTCGCCGAGCGATGCTGCATGACAGCATGAAAGATCTCTATGAGGCGTCTATCCATAATTCATATCTATATATCGACTTGCGCCTTTACATATCATAAATGTCGCTAATAATGCCGTAAAATAGGGGTATTAGGTCGACCTCGCTTACCGATACCCAGCAGATAATACCGCGAATCTGAGCATGATTACATTTGGCATCATTATTGCTTATGTATCGGTGGAAAGTCACCCGGAGGTTCGTTCGTATGAACACAAGCCACGCATCGCATTCGGGCATCGGGCCCGTGCTGGCGGCCGAGGCGGTGGTCAAGCGCTTTGGCGCCCACACCGTCCTAAACAGCGTGGACCTTGCGCTGGGCCCCGGGCAGTCGACCTGCATCATCGGGCCGAGTGGCTCGGGAAAAACCACCCTTCTGCGATGCATGGCGCTGCTCGAGTCGCCGTCCGATGGACGCATCCTGATGGAAGGCGCGACCGTGTCGCAGGCTCAGTCGTCGTCCGACGTGCGCGGTGCCGCCAGGAAGGTGCGCCCTGAAATCGGAATGGTGTTCCAGCAGTTCAACCTGTGGCCGCACATGACGGTGCTGGGAAACATCATCGAGGCGCCGATGCGCGTACGGGGCCTCAGCCGGGACGAGGCGGTCGCCACCGCTGAACGACTGCTTCAGAAGGTCGGCATGGAGGCCAAGCGCGATGCCTATCCCGCCCGACTGTCCGGCGGGCAGCAACAGCGCGTGGCGATTGCCCGTGCGCTCGCGATGCAGCCCAAAATCCTGTTGTTCGACGAGCCGACCTCGGCGCTCGATCCGGAACTTCGTCGTGAGGTGCTGCAGGTCATGCGCACGCTGGCGCTCGAGGGCATGACGATGCTGGTGGTGACGCACGAGATGGGTTTTGCGCGCCGTGTGGCCAGCCAGGTCGTGTTCATGGACGAGGGGGTGATCGTCGAGCACGGCGCTCCGACAGCCTTCTTCGAGAAGCCGACGACCGAACGCGCCCAGCGCTTTCTCAATCAGTTTGACGAGTGATCACGCACGAAAGGGATTGATGGCCATGCGAAACCTGTATCGACTTGCAATTGCTTGCCTGGTTTTTCTCTCGGTGCAGCCGGTTGCTGCCCAGCAGATTCAGTCGCGGCTGTACGAGGTCACCAAGAGCGGCGTGCTCAGGGTCTGCATCTGGCCGATGTACTATTCGATTTCGTTTCGCAATCCCGAAAGCGGACAGCTCGAGGGGATCGATATCGATCTTTCCAGGGAGCTTGCGAAGGACATGGGCGTCAAGCTGGAATATGTCGAGACCAGCTTCGGCAGCTTCATCGCCGATCTGCAGGCGAACAAATGCGATCTCGGCATGTTTGGCGTCGGCGCGACGATGAAGCGGGCGCAGGCCGTGGCTTTCTCCGATCCCTATCTCACCAGCGGCGTCTATGCCGTCGTGCGCAAGGGCGGCCCGATCACGTCCTGGGCGGATATCGACAAACCGGGCGTCAACGCCGGCGTCTCGCTCGGCAGCTATATCGAGGCCTTCATGCGCTCGTACTTCAAGAACGCCAAGACCGTCGCCGTCGCGGCGCCAGCCACCACCCCGGCCGAGTTGATGGCACAACGGGTCGACGTCGTCATGACCGACTATCCGGCCTCGATCAAAATGAACGCCCAGTTCGACTGGACCATCACGGTGGCGCCACCGGAAACGCTGTCGGTGACACCCTACGCCTACGTTATGAACCAGGGCGACCAGATCTGGCTCAACTACATCAACCTGTTCGTTCGAACGATCAAGCTTGACGGTCGGCTCAAGGCCGCCGCCGAGAAGAACAAGCTCGGCTCGATCGTCGCGCCCTGAGCCGTCAGATGCAAAGCTACAGCTTCCGCTGGGACGTCATCCCGAACAATCTGGGCTTCCTCGCCTCCGGCATCGAAATGACCCTGTTCATTTCGACGGTCACGCTCGTGGTGGCGACCCTGTTGGGGCTCGTCATCGCGATCATGCAGATATCGCGCTTCCGGATTGCACGCATCGTCGCATTGTCGGTCGGCGAAATCGTGCGCAATACGCCGATCCTGGTGCAGCTGCTCTGGGTCTATTACGTGCTCCCGATCGTCTTCAACGTGAGGATCGATGCGCTGACCGCGTCGATCCTCGGCCTGTCGCTGTATTCCGCGGTGTTCATTTCGGAGGTGTTCAGAGCGGGTATCCAGACCGTGCCCATCGGTCACCGTGAGGCGGCGCAGGTCCTCGGCCTGTCACCGACGCAAAGCTTTGTGCGGATCGTCGGCCCGCAGGCCATTCGCAGCGTGCTGCCGCCACTCGCGGCCAATTTCGTTCAGCTCATCAAATACTCCTCCCTGGCGTCCGTCGTGTCGGTCGGCGAAGTCACCCGGCGCGGCATGGAGCTTTCATCATCGACCTTCAGGCCGCTGGAAATCTTCACCTTCATCGCGGTGATCTATTTCGTGATCTGCTGGCCGCTGACCCACTCGATCCGTATCTGGGAATCTCGCCTTGCACGACGTTGATCACATTCGCCACGCCATCTCGAACGACCGCACCAGCCAGATGGTGGACCTGGCCATGCGGCTGATCGCAACGCCATCACCGAATCCGGATGGCGACACCCGTGCGGTGGCGGCGCTCGCGGCCGACCTTCTCAGGGCCCATGTCCCCGGCGTCGAGGTCGACCTGCATCCGGGATCGGCCGACATCGTCAACGTGGTCGCCCGGGTCAGGGGCCGCGCGCCGGGACGGCGGATCGTGTTCAATGGCCATCTCGACACCTATCCCGTGGGAGACCGGATGAACTGGTCGGTCAGCCCCGAAGGTGAGATCGCGTACGGCCGCCTGTATGGCCGCGGAGCCGCCGACATGAAAGGCGGCATCGCTGCATCAATGGCCGCCATGGCGGCTTTGGCCGAACAGCGCGCAGAATGGGCCGGCGAAGTCGTGCTGACACTCGCCGGTGACGAGGAGAGCATGGGCGCTCGCGGCACAAAATATCTGCTCGACGAGATCCCGCATGCCACGGGTGATGCCACGATCATCGGAGACGCCGGTTCGCCGATGGTGCTGCGCTTCGGCGAGAAGGGATTCATCTGGATCGAGATCACGGCGGAGGGCAGGGCAGCTCACGGCGCCCACGTCCATCTTGGCGTCAATGCGATCGACCGCTTGCGCGAGGCTCTTGATCGCGTAACCGCGCTGCGCGGACTTGCCGTCGCCATGCCCGTTGCCGTTCGCGATGCGATTGCTCATGCCAAATCAATCTCGGAACCACTGTGCGGCGCAGGTGAGGCCGAGGTCCTGTCGACCATCACGGTCAACACCGGAATCGTGACCGGCGGGGTCTCGCCGAACCTGGTGCCATCAAGCGCACGCGCAGCGATCGACCTGCGCCTGCCGGTCGGGGTCACGTCGAAAGCCGTTCTCGCAACGTTGCAACAAGCGCTCGATCTCCCTGGAATCAATTGGCGGGTGTTGCGCTGCTTCGAGCCCAATCACACCGACCCCGGTGAGGAGATCGTCACCTGCTGTGCGGCAGCGGCCGCGCAAATCATCGGGACAGCCCCGGCCGTCAACATGCGTGTCGGCGGCTCCGACGCGCGCTGGTTCCGGATGTCCGGAATCCCGACGGTCGTCTACGGGCCGACACCGCACAATATGGGCGCGCCGGACGAATACGCAGAGATTGCCGAACTGGCGATCGTATCCCGCGTGCATGCACTCACGGCCTTCGACATGCTGACAAGAGAGAATAGAAAATGAGTGACGCGGCGGGTTTTGTGGGGCCGGAAACGTTCATGGGGCTGCCGGCGGGATTGCCGCGCCCCGGCAGCCGGGCCGCCATTCTCGGCGTGCCGTTCGATTGCGGCACGCACCCGTTTCGTGTCGGCGCTCGACAGGGGCCGTCGGAGGTTCGGCGGGAGTCGCGGCTCATTCGCCGCTATCATCCCTCGCTTGCGGATGTCGACGTGCTGACCTTGCTCGGCGCGGTCGATGCCGGCGACGTCGCGCTGGTGCCGGGGCGCATTGATGATGCTTTCGTCAGGATCGAGGCAAGCGCCGCTCGCATTCTCGAGCTTGGTGCGGTGCCGGTCGGGATCGGCGGCGATGGCTCGGTCTCGCTTCCGCTGATGCGCGCAGCCGCCCGGCATCACAAGGATCTCGTCGCACTGCATATCGACAGCCACACCGACGCGTACCCCTACACGCCCGACGATCGCTACAATGCGGCGACGCAATTCACCAACGCGGCGCAGGAAGGTGTGGTGGATGCTTCCAGGTCCTGGCACATCGGCGTGCGCGGGTTCACCTATTGCCCCGGCGTGCTCGAACACACGCGATCGCTCGGCTTCCGGGTCGTCACGATCGACGAGCTGATGCGGCGCGGCTTTGCGCAGACCATCGCCGAATTCAGCGAAGTGGTCGGCGGGCGGCCGGTCTATCTGTGCTGGGACATGGATGTTTTCGATCCGTCGGTCGCGCCCGGCGTCTGTACCCCCGCCTGGGGTGGGCTGTCCGCCCGGGAGGGGATCGAGCTGCTGCGCAGTCTCTCAGGCTTGAACATCGTCGCGATGGATTTCAACACCGTCAGTCCGCCACAGGATGTCAACGGGATGGCCGCCCAGCTCTGCGCCCATATGATCATGGAAGCGCTCGTGCTGCTGGCCACAGGCATGGGACTGCTGCCGGACTGACGATTCAGCGTCCGGACGGCTACGACGCCACGCGCTGGGCGTCCTGGCTGAGTCGCGCCAGCAACGATTTTACCGAGTCGTTCGGCTGCAGCGCAACCACATTGACGATGGGCTCCTGGCTGTCGCGCCGGCCGTGGTGGGTGTGGCGCATCACGCTCGACAGCCGACGCGTGATCGCATGCGCGCTGCGCAGGTCGGTTGCGGTGAACACGACGACGATCGACCCGTCGGCCTGCACGGCGCCAAAATCGCTCTGGCGCATCAGGCGGCTGATGATCCGGGCGCCATCGAACTGCGCGCGGGGTTGGGCGCTGTCGAAGCTGAACCGCGCCACCGAGAGGCCGCCGCCGCGTTCGCCGGTCTGGAACACGGCGGTCGCGAAATCGCGCTCGAACGCCGAAATCGTGAGCAACCCGGTGCGGGCATCGATCAGGCCCTTGGCGTCGATCGCGCGCAGCATGCGGCTGAGCCGCGCTTCGAAAGCGTGCTGCCGGATCAGCGGCAATGTGATGTCGGCGATGCGCGACGGCTCGGCCGGGACGATCTCGAGATTGGCGAGGTCGTACCGTGGTGTGACGTCGCTCGCGGTAACCACCACGGGCAAGGTGCGGAAGCGGACGTCCTCGGTCAGCACCGTCAGGAACGCATCCATCACCCGTGGCGTAAATCCTTCGCCGAGCACGATGCCGTCGATGTCGCGGTTGCTGAGGTGCTTGGCGGCAGCCTCGATGCTGAGCGCGCCGACCACGCCGGCGCGTTCGCCGAGTGCGACCGACAGCGCCGGGTAGGCGCCGCCGCGGCCGATCAGGAGCGCGGTTGCTTCCCCGACCGGATCGATATCCGACAGCGCGATCGGGACCGGCGGCACCTGGCGCCGCATCACCGTCGCATGCAGGCCGCGCACGCGCAGCGATGCGTTGAGCCGCGTGACCAGGCGATCTGGATGGCTGCGACGCTGGAAGAACGGGATCGCCGTGCCGGGCAGGGCGATCGCGGGATCGACGGCGATCAACGGCAGATAGGGCGCACGGGCGGCGGCACGCCGGGCCAGCGTCGCCAAGGTTGCAGCATCGATGCCATCAAGCGCGGCGATCACGGCCGCCGGCTGCACCTGTTCGATGGCGCGCCCGGCGTCGTTCCAATCGGTCGCAACCACCGGAAACAGCTTGGCTTCATCGAGCACAGCAGCGAATGACGGCCGCTTGGCGGTCGACACGATGAGAACCGGACCCTGTTGGGACATGCGAAAGCTCGACACCGATGCGCGGATCAGCAAAGGCCGCAATGCTAGTCCGGCCGGCTTAATACAGCGTCAACGCGAGGTTAAGAATTACGTCAGCGTACCGTTCGTACGATCGCGAAAAGCTTCGACCATCAATGGGTTAAGCCCGAGTTCCGTCAGCGCATCACGGGCCCGCGCATTGTCTTGCGCCCGCCCGGCCAGCCGATGACCACTGAGCCGATCCGGTAACGCCGTCAACAGCGCGCCGTGGCCGAGCCGCCGCGACCATTCCTGCAAATCCTGCGCAAGGAAGCGGTAGCCGCCGACCGCCATGATGCCGGACGGCGGCGCGGTGATGCTGATGGTGCCGGTCGCCCGGTCGATCCGGGCGGCATATTCGGTGTCGGCGAAATCGCGCGGTGCCGATGCGATCAGCGTGTCACCCGGCGGAGGCAATGGTGCGTAGGCGGCGGCGGGAACCATCGGTCCGCGCAGTCCCAGCGTACCCTTCGGCGTCAGCAGGATGTCGCCGGCAATCGACGCGCCCGGCACGTCGCGCGGCGCGCCGTGCGGGCCCGGCCGGATCGGGGCCGGCGATCCATCCTCCGCGTTGCGGCGGGCGCAGAAATGCCCGGCTTCGCCAAACAAATAGACATCGGTCAGGGGCGCGTGCTGGGCGGTCCAGGCTGCGCTGGCGGCGACCTGTTCCGGCGCGCGCCAGAGGCCGATGACGTTGCGCAGGCTCGGCATCCGCGCCGACAGATCGTGTTCGTCAAGCCGCAAGGCGAGCTGTGCGGGAGCGATCAGCGTGTCGCAGGCGTGGTCGTTGACCTGGGTTTCGAGCACCTCTTCATCGAAGGGGTGGTGCAGCACCAGCGTTCCGCTCGACAACAGCCAGGTAACTAGCGACGAGCAGAGGCCGGCAAACGACATCGGGGCGAAAGCCGACATGATGGTGGCGCCCTGCGCCAGGTCACTCTCCAGCGACATTGCGAGTCCGCCCGCGATCAGGCTGAAATGCGCGCGCGGCACCGGACGCAACCCTTCGCTGGTGACGTCGAAGGAAATCATCGCGGCCTTGCGTCCGTCCTGGATCACCGAACGCGATGTCCTGGAATCCTGCAGGGTCGCCTGATCGAGCGAGGCCATGCCTTCCGGCAGGTCGTCGCCGAAGCCGCAGACATGGCGGATCGAGAACGCCTCTGCTGCGGCGTTCATGGCGAAGTCGGCATAGGAGACGCCGTCGATCTTGCTGGAGGTGACGATCGCGCGCGCCGCGGTGCGGTTGAGCGCGACCGTCAGCTCGGCCTGCCGCCACAGCAGCGGCAATGGCGCCACAATCAATCCGACGCGATGGGCCGCCAGCACCGTCAGCGCGAACTCGACCGTAGAGGGCAATTGGACGGCGATCACTGAATTGGCGGGCAATCCGCTCTCGATGAAATGGGCTGCGATCGCCGAAATCGCGCGGTCGGCCTGGGCATAGGTCAGGCGCTTGCGCGTCTGTCCGGTGATGCGCTGCTTGTTGAGCGGATCGACCAGCGCCAGCGCCTCGGGCTGCCGCACCAGGATCCGCTTGAACAGGGTATCGAGCGTTGGCGAGGCGATCGGCTGGGTCACGGGTTCAACGTCCGTTGTGTCATTTGGATCGGATCAGGTCGTATCACTGCGGTGGGCCGGCCTTCTGCCACCAGGTTTCCGGCAAATAGCCCGACAACGCGGTGGTCGATGGTCGTTCTATCCGATTCCAGCGTGCGATCCATTGTTCTCCGGCGTTAAAAAGCGGGATAGCGTAGAAGCCGGACATCAGCGTCCGATCCAGCGCCCGCACCGCCGAGACGAAATCAGGCCGTTCCCGTGCCGCCAGCAGTGCCGCGATCATGGCGTCGATGGCCGGATCCCTGGCACCCATGTAATTCCGGGTTCCCGGAATGTCGGCGGCCTTGCTGCCCCAGTAGAACGACTGCTCATTGCCTGGCGACAGCGACTGGTCCCAACGGTTGGGAATCATGTCGAACTCATAGCTGACCCTGCGCTGCTCGAACTGCACCGCATCGACCACCCGCACCGCGGCGTCGATACCCGCGCGCTTCAGGTCGCGCTGATAGGCGAGCGCAATGCGTTCATGCTCGCGTGACGTCAGCAGGATCTCGAAGGACAGCGGCGCTCGTGTCGAGCGCTGGCGCAACACCGTGCCGTCGGGTTCGTAGCCGGCGTCGGACAACAGCGCGAGCGCCTTGCGCAGGACGTCGCGGTCGCGACCCGAGCCGTCCGTGACGGGGAGATGGTATCGGCCTTCGAGGATGTCCGGGTCAACATGCGACAGATATGGCTTGAGCAGTTCGCGCTCGCGGTCGTCGGCGGGACGTCCATAGGCCGACAGCTCCGATCCGGCGAAGTAGCCGCCCGAGCGCGCATAAAGTCCGAAATAGTAGTTGCGGTTGATCCATTCGAAATCGAACAGCATCGTCAGCGCCTGGCGCACCCTGACGTCGGCAAACAGCGGCCGCCTGGTGTTGAACACCAGGAATTCGGAAGGGTAGGGAACGCCGATCTTTATGGTGTCGCGGATCACCTCGCCGTTGCGCGCCGCCGGGAAGTCATAGCCGTCGTGCCAGCGCAGCGGCTCGGGCTCGGTCCGGAAGTCATAGAGGCTGCGCTTGAACGCCTCGAACTGGCCGTTGGCGTCGCGGTAGTAATCAAGCCTGATCTCATCAAAATTCCAGAGGCCGCGGTTCACGGGCAGGTCGCGCCCCCAATAATCGGGATTGCGGGTGAAGGTCACGCTGGTGCCGGGCTTGACATCAGTCACGCGGTACGGGCCGGAGCCGATCGGCGGAGCCAATGTCGTCTCCTCGAATGTCGCGGGATCAGTGGCGTGGCGCGGCAGGATCGGCATCAGGCCGAGGATCAGCGGCAATTCGCGATCCGGGACGCCGCCAAAATCGAACCGCACCGTGAGCCGATCGAGCGCCTCGGCCTTTGCGACCTTGGAATAGTACTGGTGATGCAGCGGGCGGCCGTGGTCGCGCAACAATGCCAGAGAGAACAGCGCGTCGTCGGCGGTGACGGGCTGGCCGTCGGAAAAGCGGGCGCGGGGGTCGATGTGGAAGGTGACATAGCGCCGTGAATCGTCAGTCTCGACGCTGCGGGCGAGCAGGCCGTACAGGGTGAAGGCCTCGTCATTGCTTCGCACCATCAGGCTTTCGTAGACATAGCCGCGCTCGTAGGCGTAGCCCCGGACCTGTTGCACGGCGAGACCCCTGACAATCAGGGGATTGAGGCTGTCGAAGGTGCCCTCCCGGGGGCTCTGCACCAGCCGGCCGCCCTTGGGCGCATCGGGGTTGACGTAGGGCAGATGGTCGAAGTCGGGCGGCAGCGCCGGCTTGCCGTGCATTGCGATTGCGGTGCTCTCGGCCGCGGCCGCAGGGGCCGGTCGCATTGTCATGAGGGACAAGGCGAAGGACAGGGCGAGAACGAGGCAGGCGAATGCGCGGCGTCCGATACGCGGGTGAGGCGCCGGATTTGATTCGCGAAACGTCACGCGGGGAGCTTTACCACAGGCTGCCGCAACTCGCCGTGACATCCACGCAAACACGCTTGTCGCCATTGATCTTTCCGTCCGCCGCTGTATTGAAGGCGTGCAATTGATCCGGCGGGAACACTTGTCACGTATCCGCCTCAATTGACTAGGAGACAGCCGCGCGAGCAGCTGTGTTTCGCGGCTATGTGTCGGCGCCTGCAGCGGTTTCGGGCGCTGCCGTTCAGAAAGGGTTTTCCGCAATGAATTTCCGTATCTTGGCCGCCCCGGTTCGGCCGCATGGGCGAATTGTCGCCCTGATGGCGGCAACGGCACTGTCCGCAGCGCTCCTGGTTCCTGCCGCTCAGGCCCAGCAGCCCGCAGCGCCGGCGCCCGCGGCACCGAAGGCTGCGCCCAAGGCGGCACCGAAGGCGGCCCAGAAGGCAGCGCCTGCGCCGGCCCCTGCACCCGCGGCTCCGCAGCAGTCCCAGGCCGCTCCGCCGCCCGTCGCGGGAGCACAGCCGCCACCGCCGGATCAGCAGATCCAGCTGATCTACGCGCCCTGGACCAAGTTCTGCCTGAAGGGCCAGGAAGCCAGCGCCAAGCAGGTCTGCTTCACCGGCAAGGACGGCCGCATCGAGTCGGGTCAACCTGTCATCGCCGCAGTCGTCATCGAGCCGGAAGGCGAGCCGAAGAAGATCCTGCGCGTGACGCTGCCGCTCGGCATGCAACTCGTCCACGGCACCCGCATCATCATCGACGGCAATCCGCCGCAGCAGTCCCCCTATGTGATCTGCTTCCAGAACGGCTGCATGTCGGACTATGAGGCGACGCCGGAAATGATCGCCAACCTGAAGAAGGGCCAGAACCTGGTGGTCCAGGCGATCAACTCCAACGGCGCGCCGCTGACGCTGCCGCTGCCGCTCAACGGTGAGTTCGCGAAGGCCTATGACGGCCCACCGACCGATCCGAAGGAGTTCGAGCAAACCCAGAAGAAGCTGCAGGAAGAATTGCAGAAGCGTGCCGAAGAGCAACGCAAGAAGCTCGAAGCCGGCGGGCAGGGTTCGGCTGCACCGGCTCCGGCCAATCCGGCAGCCAAGTAAGCGCGCAAGTAAAATTAGCGCGCGGGAATGCCGCAAATCAAAAGGCGCCCGAAGGGGCGCCTTTAGCTTGTCGGAACGGCCGCAGCACCTGAGGTCTGTGGCTTCATTCAAGATGCGGCGCCATGCGATAGTGTCTGGCTGATAGCGATTTGTCGCTCTGGTGGTCCTGCGCTTCGTGTGCGACCCCGGCGTCGAAGCACAATCAAGGAATCAACGCGGGAGGCCAGACGAAAGCGCGTTCACGCGCCGTCGATGCGCAAACGCGCGCGTGTGCGTTCTGCGAACCCTGGCCGCCGTTCGCATTCATGGAATTCGGTCAATGTCCCAGCGTCTCAACAAGCAGCGGCGGGAACCGCTGGACCTCCCGATGGAGCAGCTGGCCCGGCGCACCTCGCTCGATGGTGACGCCAGTGTGAAGCCGGACACCGCTGCCGGGGAGACCGCTGCCCGTGACACCACTGCCAAGGTGTTCCATCCGGGCATCGTTCATCTCGCGCTGGCGATGGGCGGTTTCGCGATCGGCATCGCCGAATTCGCCACCATGAGCCTGCTGCCGTTCTTCGCACGCGATCTGCACATCAGCGAGCCCATGGCCGGCCACGCGATCAGCGCTTACGCCCTTGGCGTCGTGGTGGGCGCGCCCGTCATCGCCGTGCTGTCGGCGCGCGTCACACGGCGGACGCTGCTGATCGCGCTGATGGGCTTCTTCGCGCTGATGAACGGCCTCTCAGGTCTGGCGCCGGATTATCACACCATGCTCGCGCTGCGCTTCCTCGCCGGGCTGCCGCATGGCGCCTATTTCGGGATCGCCATGCTGGTCGCCGCCTCGCTTGTCCCAATGGACAAGCGTACCAGCGCGGTGGGCCGCGTGCTGCTGGGCCTGACCATCGCAACCACCATCGGCGTCCCGCTCGCCAACGGGGTCGGCCAGATGATCGGCTGGCGCTGGGCGTTCGCGATCGTCGCTGGCCTCGCGTTGCTGACCGCGATCCTGGTCGCGGTGTTCGCCCCGCGTGACACCGTCAACACCGGGGCGAGCCCGTTGCGCGAGCTCTCAGCGCTCGGACGCAAGCACGTCTGGCTGACGCTGGCGATCGGCGCCGTGGGCTTCGGCGGGCTGTTCTCCGTCTACACTTATCTTGCCTCGACCATGCTGGCGGTGACGCACGTGTCGCCGGCGCTGGTGCCGGTGGCGCTGTGCGTGTTCGGTGCGGGTCTCACGGCCGGCAACATCATCGTGCCACGCTTCGCCGACCGCGCCTTGATGGCAACGGCGGGCGGGCTTTTGCTGTGGTCGGCGGCCACGCTGGCCTTGTATCCGCTGGCGGCGGCGAATTTCTGGACGCTGCTCATCGATGTGCTGCTGATCGGGCTGGGCGGGGGGCTCGCCACCGTGCTGCAAACCCGGCTAATGGACGTGGCAGGCGAAGCGCAAAGCCTCGCCGCTGCGCTCAACCATTCCGCCTTCAACGTCGCCAATGCGCTGGGGCCGTGGCTGGGCGGAATGGCCGTCGCCGCGGGCTATGGATGGGCATCCACCGGCCTGGTCGGCGCGGGATTGGCGCTGTCGGGCTTCGCCGTCTGGGCGGTCGCGGCGGCGCTATCAGCGCATGAGGGGGTCTAAGCAGCCGTGATCACGGTGCCATGCGCCACGATCGAAAGCGCAGGCCGTCAGTTCAGCGACGGGTTGCGCGGGCGGTAGCCGCCTGCCTTGTCCTTCACGAAGATCTCGGCGACCTGCGAATGCCGGATCGGCTCGCCGGAGTCGTCGGGCAGCAGGTTCTGCTCGGAGACATAGGCGACATACTCGGTCTCCGAGTTCTCCGCGAGCAGGTGATAGAACGGCTGGTCCTTGTGGGGGCGCACATCCTCAGGGATCGACAACCACCACTCTTCGGTGTTGTTGAACTCCGGATCGATGTCGAAGATCACGCCCCGGAACGAGAACACCCGGTGGCGCACGATCTGCCCGATCTGAAATTTGGCGGTCCGTGCTTTGATCATGTCTCGTTCGATAGACCAACATTGTGGCCGATGCTAGGGGGCAGGAACGTGAATTAACCCCCGGTTTACCGATTCTAGCCGGGCCGAACCGTCCCCGGACCAGACCCTAAGAAAACACTTTCAGAATGATCGATATCCTTAACCTGGCACTGCCGTATTTCGGCCTGATCTTCATTGGTTTTGCCTGCGGCAAGGCCAAGGGCCTGCCCGAGAGCGGGCTCGCCTGGATGAACTTCTTCCTGCTCTACGTTTCGCTGCCCGCGCTGCTGTTCGGGATCATGTCCAAGACGCCGTTCTCGGAGCTGAACAACCCGCCATTCCTGATCGCCACCACGCTCGGAACCGTGATCGCCTTCTTCCTGGCGATGGTCGCGGGCAAGGCACTCGGAAGGCTGACGTTGCGCGAGGCTACGCTTGCGGGGCTGTCGGGCGCCTATGGCAATATCGGCTATATGGGCCCGGGGCTGGCGCTCGCCGTGCTCGGCACCAAGGCATCGGCGCCGACCGCACTGATCTTCTGCTGCGACAGCATCTTCCTGTTCTCGATCGTACCGCTCTTGATCGAGCTGAGCGACCGCGACCATCCCTCGCTGCTGCATGCGCTCGGCGTGGTGCTGCGGCAGATCGTGCAGAACCCGCTGATCATGTCGGCGGTGCTGGGCGCGCTGGTTGCCGCACTCCATATCCCGCTGCCGGTCGCGCTCGACCGGACCATCCAGTTCCTGGAGAATGCCGCAGCACCGATGGCGCTGTTCGTGCTCGGGGTCACGGTCGCGTTGCGGCCGTTCAAGCGGGTGCCGTGGGAAGTCCCCGGCGTGATCGCGATCAAGCTCCTGATCCACCCGCTGCTGGCGTTCGGCTTGATGCTGCTGTTCGGTCCGTTCGCGCAGCCCTGGGCGGCGACCGCGGTGCTGATGGCCTCGCTGCCACCGGCGCTGAACGCGTTCGTGATCGCCCGGCAGAACGATACCTGGATCGAGCCGGCGTCGGTCGCCGTACTGATCGGGACTTTTGCATCCGTGGTCACGCTGACCAGCGTGATGTGGGTCATCCAGACTGGACGGCTGGCGTTTCCCTAGATCGCTTCGGTGATCACCGCCGCCACGACGGCGAGAGGCCTTCACGCATCGCGAGTCGCCGCAGCGGGCCGACCGAACCGATCAGATGCAGGCCGCCCGCGCGCATCGTCTGCACGGGCAGAAAATCGCTGAGCAGCGAGCGGTTGGCAATGTCGATCGCCCAGCTCCTGCTTGCGACGTCGGGACGCCGCGCCGCGTGATAGCGCGACAGAACGGCCGGCACACCCGGATCTTCGCCGCGCGAGAGCGCTTGCCCGACGATGTCGGCGATATCTGCGGCGTCGCGCAGTCCCATATTGAGACCCTGCGCGCCGATCGGCGGCAGCACATGCGCTGATTCCCCGACCAGCGCGATGCGGTCCTTGGCGAATTGCCTGGGTCGCTCGATGGCGAGCGGAAAGACGTGGCGCCCGGGCTCGACGGTGACGCGGCCGAGGATCGAATGGGATTGCGTCTCCGCGGCTGCGGACAATTCGTCGTCGCCGAGTGCCATCAGCCGCTCGGCCTCCTTCGGTGTGCAGACCCAGACCACGCTGCTCCTGTTGCCGCTGAGGGGCACGAACACGCAGGGGCCGTGTTCGGTGTGGAATTCGGTCGAGATGTTCCGGTGCGGCCTTGAGTGCGTGATGTTGAAGGTGAGGGCGGACTGGCCGAGCTTGCGGCTGACGATCTCGATGCCGGCGGCCTCGCGCGACAGCGAATGGCGCCCATCGGCCCCGACCACAAGCCGCGCCGACAATGATCGGCCCTGGCGCGTCTGGATCGCGACCGCGGCATCTTCAGGATGGATCGCGGCGGCCTCGTCGTCGATCCGCGTCAGCGCGGTCAATTCGCCGGCACGCGCCTCGAGGGCTGCCACCAACGAGCGATTGTCGATGTTGAAACCGAACTGGTCGCGCTCGATCTCGTCGGACGAGAAGCGCACCTCCGGCGCGCGGATCAGGCGGCCGGTGTCGTCGACGAGACGCATGGTCTTCAGCGCCGCCGCCTTGTCGCTGCAGCGCCGCCAGACGTCCAGCCGCTCCAGCAGATCGGTGGAGGCGCCGAGCAGCGCCGTGGTGCGGTTGTCGGCATAGGGTGCGCGGCGCGCAAGCAGCGCGGTTTTTGCCCCAGTGTCGGCCAGCGCAATCGCTGCCGTCAGCCCGGCCGGGCCGCCGCCGATTACAAGAACGTCATAAACCTGCAGTGTGTCGGTCATCCCAGGACAATTGACATTGTTGACGTCAATTTCAAGCCACCGGTCACCGTTAAGAGTTTCAAGCCATTTGCGCGACGGAACGCCGCAACGGTGCATATGCAAACCGGGGCGATTCCTGATAGCACTGCGGCCACATGGACCAGACCAGCCAGCCGGAAGCGTTGCCCGAGCGGATGCGGACCGCCGCATTCTCCGTTCATATTTTCACGGCGCTCGGGGCCGGAATCGCGCTGCTGGCGATGCTGGAGGCGGTGCGCGATCACTGGGCCAGCATGTTCGGCTGGCTAGGGGTGGCACTGATCATCGATGGGATCGACGGGCCGCTGGCGCGCCGGCTCGACGTGGTGCGGCTGCAGCCGAACTGGTCCGGCGAGGTGCTCGATCTGGTGGTCGATTTCGTCACCTATGTGTTCGTGCCGGCCTATGCGATCACCGCGAGCGGGTTGCTGCTGCCGGTGGCGGCGCCAATCCTCGGCATCGGCATCGTGGTCTCGAGTGCGCTGTATTTCGCCGATCGCCGGATGAAATCCGACGACAACCATTTCCGCGGTTTTCCGGCGCTGTGGAATGCCGCGGCGTTCTATCTGTTCCTGCTGCATCTGCCGCCTGTCATGTCGACGCTGCTGGTCGCGGTCCTGATCGCGCTGACGTTCGCGCCGTTTCACGTGGTGCACCCGCTCCGTGTGGTGCGGCTACGCTGGCTGACGCTCTGGCTGCTCGGCGCCTGGGCCGTGCTTGCCGCCTACACCCTGGCACACGACTTCATGGTCGGCGCGCCGATTACATTCGGGCTTTGCGTCATCGCCGCCTACATCGTCGGCAGCGACAGCGTGATCCGCAGATTGAGAGCATTCAAGGCATGATGGAATTGATCGCCAGCCCGGAAGCCTGGGCTGCACTGCTGACGTTGACCGCGCTGGAGATCGTGCTCGGCATCGACAACGTGATCTTCCTTTCGGTGATCGTGTCGCGGATCCCGCCCGCGCAGGCCAAGCGCGCGCGGCAGATCGGGCTGTTGCTGGCGCTGGTGTTTCGTATCCTGCTGCTCAGCATCCTGGTCTGGCTGATCGGGTTGACGGAGCCCGTCATCACCATCAAGAGCATCGCGCTGTCCTGGCGCGACCTCATCCTGATCGGCGGCGGCCTGTTCCTGATCGCGAAGGCGACCCACGAGATCCACGGCGAGGTTGAGGCACGCGAGGCCGATGAAACGGCCGGGCCGAACGCCAGTGCGTTCTTCTGGGTGATCGTGCAGATCATCATCATCGACCTGGTATTCTCGCTGGATTCGATCATCACCGCGATCGGCATGGCGCAGGATATCGAGATCATGATCGCGGCGGTCGTGATCGCCTGCGTCATCATGTACGTCTCGTCTGGGCCGGTGGCGCGATTTGTCGCGGAGCATCCGACCACCAAGATGCTGGCGCTGGCGTTCCTGGTGCTGATCGGCGTGGCGCTGGTGGCGGACGGATTCAGTTTCCATATCCCGCGCGGCTACATCTATTTCGCCATCGCGTTCTCGGCCGCGGTCGAGATGTTCAACGTGCTGGCGCGGCGCAACCGCAAAAAGGCAGTGCGATAGACTGGTTCCGGGCCGCTCTGTTGACAAGGCGGCCCCGATGGCATTCGCTCGCGTCACGTGAGACCCAAGGGGAGCGACTGACATGACCAAGGCTGTGCGCGTGCACAAGGTGGGGGGCCCGGAAGTCCTGACCTATGAGGACGTCGAGGTGCCGGCGCCCGGCGCCGGCGAGGTGCGCATCCGCCAGCATGCGGTCGGGCTGAACTTCATCGACGTCTATTTCCGCACCGGCCTCTACAAGGCGCCCGGCCTGCCGTTCATCGCCGGCAACGAGGCTGCGGGCGAGGTGGTGGCTGTCGGCCCGGGGGTGACCAACTTCCATCCGGGAGACCGCGTCGCGTACTATTTCAATCTCGGCGGCTATGCGTCGGAGCGTGTGATCCCGGCCGACAAACTCGTCAAACTGCCCGACCACATCACCTATGAGCAGGGCGCCGTGCTGATGCTGAAAGGCCTCACGGTCTGGTACCTGCTGCACAAGACCTTCAAGGTCGAGCCCGGCCATCGCGTGCTGATCCACGCCGCGGCCGGCGGCATCGGGCTCTTGGCCTGCCAATGGGCGAAGGCGCTCGGCGCGCATGTCATCGGCACCGTCGGCTCGAAGGCAAAGGCCGACATCGCGCTCGCCAATGGCTGTGACCATGTCATCCTCTACAACGAAGAGAATTTCGTCGAGCGCGTCAAACAGATCAGCCGCGGTGAGCTGTGCGACGTCGTCTATGACGGCGTCGGCAAGACCACGTTCCCGGGATCGCTGTCGTGCTTGCGGCCGCGCGGCCTGTTCGTCTCGTTCGGTAATGCCTCGGGTCCGGTGCCGCCGTTCGCGCTCGCCGACCTCAACACCCACGGCTCGCTGTTTGCGACCCGGCCGAAGCTCAACGACTATGTCGGCACCCGCAAGGAACTGCTCGAGGGCGCCGACACGCTGTTCGCGGCCGTCATCAACGGCAAGCTGCACGTGCCGATCAACCACGCCTATGCACTGAAGGACGTCGCCAAGGCGCATATCGACCTGGAGAGCCGGGCGACCACGGGCGCGGCGATTTTGCGGCCGTAGGTCTCACCCCGTCATTGCGAGCGAAGCGAAGCAATCCACTTCTCCACCCGGGGGATAGATGGATTGATTCGTCGCTTCGCTCCTCGCAATGACGGTGACCACTACGCCACGCGCCGTGCCGCGCCCACCTTCGTCAGCACCGTATCCATGCAATCCACCATCTCGGCGATCTCCTCTCGCGTGACGTTGAGCGCCGGCATGAAGCGCAACGCATCCGGTTGCGGCGAGTTGACGAGCACACCGGCCGCGAAAGCCTCGGCGACGATCGCGGCGCCAATCGGCATCTTGAGGTCGAGCGCGAGCAGCAGGCCGCGGCCTCTGATATCGCCGAGCCCATGCCGCGCCGACAGCCGCTGCAATTCACGCTCGAGGACCAGGCCGGCATCGACGACCGATTTCAGGAAATCGGGCTGGCCGATCTGATCGAGCACGACAAGTCCAGCAGCGCACATCAAGGGATTGCCGTTGAACGTGCCGCCCTGGTCACCGTGATCGAAGCACGAGGCATGTTCGGTCGCGAGCAGAGCGGCGAGCGGCACGCCGCCGCCGATGCCCTTGCCGAGCGTCATGATGTCGGGCTCGATTCCGGCATGCTGGTAGGCGAACAGTTTTCCGATCCGGCCCATGCCGGTCTGGATCTCGTCGACGATCAGCAGCAGCCCGCGCTGCTGGGTTAGCACCCGCAATTCCTGCATGAATGCGTCGGTCGCGGGCCATACGCCGGCTTCTCCCTGGATCGGTTCCAGCATCACGGCCACCGTCGACGGTGAGATCAGCCGCCGCACCGATTCGATGTCGTTCAGCTTCGCCTTGCGGAAACCGGAGACCTTTGGCTCGAACAGCGGCTCGAACGCCTTCTTGCCCGACGCCGACATGGTCGCGAGCGTCCGGCCGTGAAAACCACCTTCGAAGGTGATGATCTCGTGCGCGCCGTTCTTGTACTTCGCGCCGAATTTGCGCGCGAGCTTGATGGCGCCCTCATTGGCCTCTGCGCCGGAATTGGCGAAGAACACCTGGTCGAAGCAGCTCTGCTCGGCCAGCGCCTTTGCGAGCTTGAGGCTCGGCTCATTGTAGAATGCCGGACTCGGCGTCAGCAGCCGCTTGGCCTGTGCGGCCAGCGCTTCCGCCACCGCAGGCGGCGAATGGCCGAGCGGGTTGACGGCCCAACCCTGCACGAAATCGAGATAGCGGTTGCGGTTATCGTCCCACAGATACGAGCCCGCGCCGCGCACGAACACGACCTCTGGGCGGGCGGTGATGTCCATCAGCGCATCGAACGGATGGGCGGCGTTGGTCATGTCAGTCTCCTCTGAGGTCAGTGTGGGGAATGGGCAGGCCGAACAACGAGAAAGGCCGCGCTTTGGGGCGCGGCCTTCTCGAAAACCTTGGCTGATCTATCTAATCAGCGCTGGCGTCGGACACGGCGCGGCCCATCATCGTCGCGGGTGCGACGACGGCTGATGGCGCGGCGGTTGGTCCGGTTCAGGTTCATGGCGGAGGGCCATACAGCTGATCGGCCGGAGATGTCAAGCGGGAGTTGACCGTCACAGCGCACATTGGGGCGTAGATGATGCTAGGCTGTCGTCGTTCCGCGACCGGATAATCCTGGAGGTGGCGCCGTGATAAAGCTTTTGATCGAACGAGATCTTCCGGAAAATTTCAATGTGACTGATGACGCCCAGGCGGCGCGTCATGCGCGGATTGCGCTGGATGCCATCGTCGCGACCCAGGGGAAGATGCACTGGCTGTGCACCTATGCGACTGCTGACCGCAAACTGTTCGGGCTCGTCGTGGTCGAGAGCGAAGAGGTTATCGATGCCTATGTGCGCAATGCCGGCATCCGCAGCTCCGTGCAAATCCATCGCGTGCTTCGCACGCTGGACCCGGCGCTCGCGGCTTAGAATCCCGCGACGCTGCCGTGCAGGTCGTACTGGTCGGAGCGTTCGATCTTCGCTGTGACGATCTCGCCGACCTTAAGCGGGCGGCGGCTCGTGAGATAGACCGCGCCGTCGATCTCAGGTGCATCGGCCTTTGACCGGCCCTTGGCAACAGTCGGCCCGACCTCGTCGATGATCACCTGTTGCCGCGTGCCGACCTTGCGCTTCAGGCGCCTGGCGGAAATCTTCTGCTGCCGCGCCATCAGCGCGTTCCAGCGCTCCTGCTTGATCTCGTCGGGCACCACATTGCCGATCGCATTCGCCGGAGCGCCGGCCACCGGCTCGTATTTGAAGCAGCCGAGGCGGTCGATCTCGGCGTCATCGAGCCAGTCGAGCAAATAGGCGAAATCGGCATCGGTTTCGCCGGGGAAGCCGACGATGAAGGTCGAGCGCAGCGTCAGATCGGGGCAGTGTTCGCGCCACTTCTGGATTCGCGCCAGCGTCTTCTCCTGCGCGGCCGGGCGCTTCATGGCGCGCAGCACGTCCGGGCTCGCATGCTGGAACGGGATGTCGAGATAGGGCAGCACCTTGCCTTCGGTCATCAGGCCGATGACCTCGTCGACATGGGGGTAGGGGTAGACATATTGCAGGCGGACCCAGGCCCCGAACTCGCCAAGCTCCTTGGCGAGGTCGAAGAATTTTGCGCGGACGCTGCGGTCCTGCCACGGGCTTTCGGCGTATTTGATGTCGACGCCGTAGGCCGAGGTGTCCTGCGAGATCACAAGCAGTTCCTTGACGCCGGCCTTGACCAGCCGCTCGGCCTCGCGGAGCACATCATTGGCCGGGCGCGACACCAGATCGCCGCGCAGCTTCGGGATGATGCAGAAGCTGCAGCGGTTGTTGCAGCCTTCGGAAATCTTCAAATAAGCATAGTGCCGAGGCGTCAGCTTGACGCCCTGCGGCGGCACCAGGTCGAGATGCGGATTGTGCGCCGGCGGCAGCGCGCGGTGCACCGCTTCCAGCACGCTTTCATACTGCTGCGGACCCGTGATCGACAGCACGCCGGGATAGGCCGCCTCGATCTGCTCGGGTTCGGCGCCCATGCAGCCGGTGACGATGACCTTGCCGTTCTCCGCCATGGCCTCGCCGATCGCCGAGAGCGATTCCTGCTTGGCGCTGTCGAGGAAGCCGCAGGTATTGACGATCACGATATCGGCGCCGTCATGCTTGCGCGCGAGCTCATAGCCTTCCGCGCGTAGCCTGGTGATGATGCGCTCGGAATCGACCAGCGCCTTGGGGCACCCCAAGGACACAAAACTCACTTTCGGCGCGGCGGCCTCTTGCATATCTGAATCTGCCTGATGGATAGGCAGGAGCTAGTCCCAATTGCCGACAATTACAACCCTTTGCCGGGCCGAATGGCGTGTTATGGATGCGTCTTGCCGGGTCCTGCGAGTGGCTGATGAGCGCTGAGTCGTCTCCCAAGATCGTGATCGTCGACGAGAGCCCGATCCGCGCGGCCATCCTCCAGGAGGGACTGCGGGAGGCGGGCTACACCGACGTCGTCCACATCAGCGAGATGCAGAGCCTGCTTTCGCGGATCTATGCGCTCGACCCGGATATCATCGTCATCGACCTCGAGAACCCGAGCCGCGACGTGCTGGAACAGATGTTCCAGGTCAGCCGCGCCGTCCGCAGGCCGATCGCGATGTTCGTCGACCAGAGTGACGCCGCTTCGATCCAGGCCTCGGTGGAGGCGGGCGTTTCCGCCTATATCGTCGACGGGCTGAAGAAGGAGCGCATCAAGCCGCTGCTCGATCTCTGCGTCTCCCGCTTCAACGCCTTCTCCAAGCTGCAGGACGAGCTCGACCGCACCAAGCATGCGCTTGAGGAGCGCAAGGTGATCGACCGCGCCAAGGGTATCCTGATGAAAGTGAAGGGGCTGACCGAGGACGAGGCCTATGTGCTGATGCGCTCGACAGCGATGCGCGAGAAAAAGAAGATCGGCGAGATCGCGCAATCGATCCTGACGGCGTCGGAGCTACTCAAATGACCACACCATTGCGCATCGGGTTCATTCCGCTGGTCGACGCTGCCGCGCTGATCGTTGCCGTCGACCAGGGATTTACCGCGACCGAAGGCCTCGACGTCACGCTGGTGCGGGAAGTGTCGTGGTCGAACGTTCGCGACAAGCTCAATATCGGGCTGTTCGATGCCGCCCATCTGCTGGCCCCGGTCGCGATCGCCTCGAGCCTCGGGCTCGGCCACGTCAAAGTGCCGATCGCAGCCCCGTTCAATCTCGGGCTCAACGGTAACGCCATCACGGTGTCGCCGGCGCTGCACGCGGCCTTGATGGAGGAGATCGACGGCGATCGTTTCGATCCGATGGCGACGTCGCGCGCGCTCGCCCGCGTGGTGGCGAAGCGGCGAAAGAGTGGGGCGGAGCCGTTGACCTTTGGCATGACCTTCCCGTTCTCGACCCACAATTACCAACTGCGATTCTGGATGGCCGCCGGCGGCGTCGATCCCGACGAGGACGTCCAGCTCGTGGTGCTGCCGCCGCCTTACATGGTGGACAGCCTGGCCAATGGGCACATTGATGCGTTCTGCGTCGGCGCCCCCTGGAATTCGATCGCGGTCGATCTCGGTATCGGCCACATCCTGCATTTCGTCGCCGATATCCTGCTCAGCGCGGTCGAGAAGGTGCTGGCGTTGCGCCAGAACTGGTCGGAGAAGCACCCGGATGTTGTGGCGGCGCTGGTGCGTGCGCATCTGCGCGCTGCCGAGTTTATTGAGGAGCCGAACAATCGGCCCGAGGTGGCGCGCATCCTCAGCTCACCCGAGCGGATCGGCGTCGAC
Source organism: Bradyrhizobium sp. LTSPM299 (assembly GCF_000938235.1). NCBI lineage: Bacteria > Pseudomonadati > Pseudomonadota > Alphaproteobacteria > Hyphomicrobiales > Nitrobacteraceae > Bradyrhizobium > Bradyrhizobium sp. LTSPM299. The sequence continues at coordinate 336,831 of NZ_JYMU01000023.1, read as the reverse complement.
GCCAACGTCATCCAGCGCACGCTGGATGGCCGGTTGAAGATCTCGCCCGACGGCACCATGCGCGAAAGCAACCGCTATTTGTTAGTCGGGCGGGAGGCGGCGGCGAGGCCTGACCCGGTGCAGGCGGCCTGGCTCTATGCGCAGATGGTCCGCTGGGGCCAGACGCCGTTCCGACCCGACGCGCTGAAGGCCGCAATGGCGGTGTTCAGGCCCGACCTCTACGACGCAGCCTCCGGACGGCTCGCCAGCACCTCCAATGCCATCGGCGCCTTCGCAGGCCCGCCCTTCGATCCGAATGATGTCCCCGGCCATCTGGCGGCCTTCAAGATCGGACGCTGGAAGCCCTGAATCAGGGGTGACGCTCTTCTGGGCACTTGGTTGTTTTAGCTCATTTTCTGAGCGGGATGCCCAGATTCCGTGGCCATCGCCGGATTGGGCCGTTCTGAGCCATTTTCTAACTCACTGAAATGTCTGGATATTCTCCGCGACTCGGTGTGGCACGCGACTTGTATGTTGCAGTGCAGCCACCCGTCGCCGAAGGCGGCTGGCAATATCCAAGATGGATTTCCGCAGCAACGAGGCTGTTCGGACCGTTTTGGGAACGAACCGGCGGCAGCGCCGAATTCGCGCCCTCAATGGTCAAACCCGTTTCGTTGAGCCCACCCGCAAGGTGGCCGCAGGAGCTTCGTCTCAATCATGAAAATCGAGCCAGTCTCAGTCGACTTCACCGACGAGCAGAAGCGCTATCTGGAAGGCTTTACCACCGGCCTGCAGATCAGCCGCGTCGGCCGCGGCCTTGGCGGCGGTGCAGGCAAGGCCAGCGCCGAACCTGTCGGCCCCGACGCTGCGCACATCAAGGCGCAGGACAAGGTCACCGCATCGGGCAAGAAGCTCGCCGACCAGGAGAAGTTCAAGCGCGAGGAGCATCCGTTCGACGCTTATCCGCGCCTGAAGCAGCAGGCGCTTGATAATGCGCCGCCGACGCCCGCGGACAATTTCCGCTGGCGCTATTTCGGCATCTTTTATGTCGCGCCCGCGCAGGATTCCTATATGTGCCGGCTGCGCATCCCGAATGGAATCCTGAAGCACTGGCAGTTTGCGGGTCTTGCCGATCTCACGGAAGAGCTTTGCGGACCATTCTGCCATGTCACCACGCGCGCCAACATCCAGGTGCGCGAGATTCCGCCGAAGAACGCGGTGGCGTTGATCGAGGGCATCCAGGATCTCGGGCTTTGTTCGCGCGGCTCCGGCGCCGACAACATCCGCAACGTCACGGGCACGCCGACCGCGGGTATCGATCCGCAGGAATTGCTCGATACCAGACCATATGCCCGGGAGTGGCACTACCACATCCTCAACGACCGCTCGCTGTACGGCCTGCCGCGCAAGTTCAACGTCGCCTTCGACGGCGCCGGAAAGATCGCGGTGCTGGAAGAGACCAACGATATCGCATTCAGCGCGGTCGAGGTGAAGGAGGGCTTTGGCGTCGAGCCCGGCGTCTGGTTCCGGCTCGGCATCGGCGGCATCACCGGACACCGGGATTTTGCCAAATACTCCGACATCATCGTCAAGCCGGCCGATGCCACAAAAGTGTCTGATGCCATCGTTCGTGTCTTCATCGATCTCGGCGACCGCACCAACCGGCTCAAGGCGCGTCTGAAATACGTCATCGACGGCATGGGGATGGAAAAGTTCCTGGCCCTCGTCGAGGAACGGCTCGGCCAGCCCTTCACGCGCGTACCCGCCGAAGCGATGGCGCCGCGGCCGGCATTCGAGCGCACCGCCCATATCGGCGTGCACCGGCAGAAGCAGACCGGCCTGAACTGGATCGGCGTGGCACTGCCGCTCGGCAAGGTGAGCTGTGAGCAGATGCGTGGCCTTGCCAAAATCGCGCGCGATCTCGGCGACGGCGATATCCGCCTCACGGTATGGCAGAACCTGCTTATATCGGGCGTGCCCGACGCCAAACTCGCGCTGGCCACCGCCGCGATCGAGGCGATCGGACTTGCGATCAAAACCTCTGAACTGCGCGCTGGGCTGATCGCCTGCACTGGCCGCGCCGGTTGCAAATTTGGCCTTGCCGATACCAAGCTTAACGCCGCCAGGATTGCAGACTGGTGCGATCCGCGGGTGCCGATCGAGACGCCGATCAACATCCATCTCACCGGCTGCCACCATTCCTGCGCGCAGCATTACATCAGCGATATCGGCATGATCGGCGCGCGGATCCCGGTCGGCGATACTGACGACACGGTCGATGGCTTTCATGTCTTCACCGGCGGCGGCTTCGGTCCGGACGCCGATGTCGGGCAGGAGGTGTTTCACGACGTCACGGCGGAGGACGCTCCTCGCTATGTCGAGCGGCTGCTGAAGGCCTACGTCAACAATCGCGCTTCGCCCGACGAAACTTTTCTCACATTTGCGCGCCGCCATGACGGCGAAACGCTGCGCAAGCTCGCCGATGCCGAGGTCTCCGCATGAACCAGATCGCTCCTCCGCCGAAGATCGACATCATTCCCGCCAGCGCGCCGTTCTCCGAGGCGCAACGCTCCTGGCTCAACGGTTTCTTTGCAGGTCTGCTGTCGGATGCACCGACACCGCTGTCAGCCGAGCAGGGCGCTGGCATCATGCAAGGTGCCGACGGCGGCGATGATGGCGAAGCGCCGTGGCACGACCAGACCATGCCGATATCGGATCGCATGAAGCTCGCCGAGGGCCGCCCATTGCGGCGACGCATGATGGCGGCGATGGCGCAGCAGGATTGCGGCCAGTGCGGCTACAATTGCCACGACTATTCGGAGGCCATCGCGGGCAAGAGCGAGGCGCGGCTCAACCTCTGTGTTCCCGGCGGCAAGGAAACCGCGCGGATGCTGAAGTCGCTTTATGAAGATATCGACAAGGCGCCGGCGCCAGCCTCGACGCCAGCGGCAGCCGAACCGGCCGCGGCGGCGCCGCCGCTCGGCGACCCCGGCCGCTCCCGCGACAATCCGATTGCAGCAAAATTCCTGTCGCGCCGGTTGCTCAACAAGCAGGGCTCGGAGAAGGAGACCTGGCATATCGAGTTCGATCTCGCGGTCTGCGGCCTCGACTATGTCGTCGGCGACTCCTTCGGCATTTTTGCGCGCAATGATCTCGGCCTCGTCGACCAGATCATCGCGCTGCTCGGCGCCTCGCACACCACCGAGGTCCGCGGCAAGACGTTGCGCGAGGTGTTGCAGGATGACGTCTCGTTGTCACCGGCACCGGATTCGCTATTCGAACTGCTGTCGTACCTGACCGGTGGCGCACAGCGCGAGAAGGCGCGCGCGATGGCGCAGGGCGAAGACCCCGATGGCGATGCCGCAACGCTCGACGTGATGGCGGTGCTGCAGAAATTCCCGAAGGTGCGGCCGCATCCGGAGGCCTTCGTCGAGGCGCTGGAGCCGCTACAGCCGCGGCTCTATTCGATCTCGTCGTCGCACAATGCGACGCCCGGAAAATTGTCGCTGACCGTCGATTGCGTCCGTTACCTCGTCAACAAGCGCAGGCGGCTTGGGCTGGCCTCGACCTTCCTCGCCGAACGGATCAATCCCGGCGATGAGCTGAAGGTCTATGTGCAGAAGGCGCACGGGTTTGCGCTGCCGCAGGATCCGAAGATTCCGATCATTATGATCGGGCCGGGCACCGGCATTGCGCCGTTCCGCGCCTTCCTGCTCGATCGCCGCGCCACCGGCGCACCCGGCAAGAACTGGCTGTTCTTCGGCCACCAGCGCTCGGACTGCGATTTCTTCTATGCCGACGAACTCAACGCATTGAAGACCGCAGGTCTGCTGACGCGGCTGTCGCTGGCATGGTCGCGCGACGGCGAGAAGAAATTCTATGTGCAGGACCGCATGCGCGAAGTCGGCCGCGAACTGTGGACGTGGCTCGCCGAAGGCGCCAACGTCTATATCTGCGGCGACGCCAAGCGGATGGCAAAAGACGTCGAGCGCGCAATGGTCGACATCGTCGCCCAGCATGGTGCGCGCACCACGGACGAGGCGATCAGCTTCGTCGCCGACCTGAAGAAGAAGGGCCGGCTCCAGCAGGACGTGTATTAGGCCGGTTCCCGGCGCCTCAAATTCGAGCGAATGAAATTCTCGCGCCGGCCCGTGGCGAAGAATTTTTCACTGGGAACCAAGTCCTCGAAGGAGGTGGCATCGCTATTTTTGCCACGCGCTTGAATCCGCACGCGAACGATATTCCATATGTCGTCTAATGGGGCGTTGGAGATCGACCATGCGCGAACTATCGGCGGAAGCCCGCCTGCACCTTCACGCGCGAAATCTTTCCCGGAAGACCGGAAGCGGAGTTCATACCGTGGCGCTGTACAGCGCCTTTGCGGTGATCGCGGCCATTGTGTTCGGCACGCTGTCCATCCACCCGTTCTGACGTTTCGAGACATTGAAAAAGCCGCCGTCTGATATTCTCAGGCGGCGGCTTTTGTTTTGCGAATCCGTAGGGTGGGCAAAGCGAAGCGTGCCCAGCTTCACGTGCACGGCAAGGATGGTGGGCACGTCGCTTGCGCTCCTTTGCCCACCCTACGCATTAATACCCGTAGCTGTATCCGCCGCCGCAGGTGTTGCAGGTCGGCTGGACCGGCGCATAGTAGGAATAGCCCGGCGAGACCATCTGCGTGCGCTCCTGCATGGCATATTGCGGCGCGATGCGCTCATAGGCGACGCCCTCGGGCGCGACCATCACGGTCCTCGGCACCATCACGGTGCGATATTGCGCCGGCGTGCGATGCGCGACGACGCGGCCCGGCGACACCATCACGGTTTCCTGCACCGTGCGGTACTGCGGCGGCACCGATTGTACTTGATAGCAGGTCGTGCAGGGCTGGGGCGGCGGCGTGTAGCAGCTGGAGCAGCCGGCGGACGCCGCGCTGGTGAAGGCGGCCGTGGCAATCGCGGCAATGGCAAGCGAGATGGAGGTGCGGAACATGCTTCGTACCCAATTTCCTGAGAGGACAAGGCTCGGAAACTGCACCTAGCAACCAATCGGCAAGTTTGGGTTTAAGAAGACTCTTAACAGAATCTAAAGGGCCGGCAGCGTCGCCGGCGGGCCGTCAACCGCTCCTCTCAATGCGCCGTCTTGAACGGCGCAACCGCGATGCCCGCATCCTTCAGCGCCTGGCGCAGGCCGCGCGCGATCTCGACGGCCCCACGCGTGTCGCCATGGATGCAGACGGTGTCGGTCTGCATCTTGATCACCTTGCCGGTGACGGAGACGACGGCGCCATCCTGCACCATCCGCACGACGCGATCGGCGATCTGCTTGGGATCGTGCAGGACCGCGCCGGGCTTCTTGCGCGAGACCAGATTGCCGTTGTCCTCATAGGCGCGGTCGGCGAACACTTCATGCGCCATCCGCAGATTGGCGGCTTCGCCGGCGCGCACCAGTTTCGAATTGGCGAGCACCACGAAAATCAGGTTGCGATCGACCGCCTTGATCGCATTGGCAATCGCCTTTGCGGTCATGTCGTCTTCACAGGCGACGTTGGAAATCGCGCCATGCGCCTTGACATGGGTGACCTTGTGGCTGGCCGCGGTCGCGATCGCCTGCAGCGCGCCGATCTGGTAGGCGATGAGGTTCTCGATCTCCGACGAGGTCAGTCCTGGCATCGGGCGGCGACCGAAGCCGTGCAGGTCGCGATAACCAGGATGCGCGCCGACGCTGACGCCGCGGGCCTTCGCCAGTTCGACCGTGTGGCGCATGATGTCGGCATCGCCGGCGTGGTAGCCGCAGGCGACGTTGACCGAGGTCGCAAGCTCGATCATCGCGGCATCATTGCCCATTTCCCAGGGGCCGAAGCTCTCGCCGAGATCGCAATTGAGGTCGATGGTTGTGGTCATGACAACAGGTCCGTTGTTGTTGATCTTGATCTAGCCGGCTGCGGCAACCTGCCACGTCGCGGCGTCGGTGGCGCTGACCGCCTGGCCAGCGACGTTAGCATCTCGCAGCGCCTCGATGTTGAGCCCGAACTCCTCGATCCCGCGAAGGCGATCGGGCAGGGACCGCAGCAGGTCGCGGAACGTCTTGGTCTCCGCCTGCGCTTCCGCCATGGTCACCGCCTTGAAGCGGAACGGGCGGCCGGCGGAGATCTGGGCGAAGCGGCCGAAATCGGCCGATATCACGGTCGCGATCTTCGGGTAGCCGCCGCTGGTGCCGCGGTCCGGCATCAGCGCGATCGGCTGGCCGTTGCCGGGCACCTGGATGCTGCCGTTCACGGTGCCGTCGGAAACGATGTTGTGGCCGTGCAGATGCTTGATCTGCGGACCTTCGAGCCGGTAGCCCATGCGGTCGCTGGTGGCGGAAATCTTCCACTCGCTGTCCACGAACAGCTTCTTGTTCTCGTCGGAAAACTCGTCGTCCTGCGGCCCGAACAGGATTCGGATCGGCGCTTCTGGAGTCGCCGGTAGCTCGATCCGGCGCTCGGCCGCGCCGCTCGCGGCTTGCGTCTTCAACTCGTCGCCACTCTGCAGCGGGCGCGGATAGGGGCTGCCGAGCCCGGCGCGGGCGTTGACCGCGAGGCTGCCGAACATCGGCTCGCCTGCAATGCCATGCTCGATCGCCAGATAGCTGAACGAGCCACCGCGGGCAAAGCCGAGAGTGAGCGTTTCGCCGTCGGCGAGCGTTACCGAGCTGTCGAAGGCAACCGCGCGCCCGCCGATGTCGGCGTTGCGGGGCGCACCGGCGAGCGCCACGCGCACCGCGCCGCCATGCGCCGTGAAGCTGGCGCCGAACGGACCGATCTCGACGGCTGCCGCAAACAGGTCGTTGGCGACCAGCGTGTTGGCGGCGGCCAGCGCCAGCCGGTCCATCGCGCCGCTCGACGTCAGGCCGTAGCGCTGCGATCCCGGGCGCCCACCGTCCTGCACCGAACTCGCCGGGCCGATCGAGGTGACGATAAGCTTGCTCATGGCGTCACCAGTTCGGCGATGAACGCGCCGGCCTCGGCCGCGCGGTCCTGGTCGGCAAAGGTCTTGGCATCGATCGCCGTGAAGGTGATGGCGTCGCCCGGCTCCAGCAGGAAGATCGGGTCGCGATGCAGCTGGTAGGTTCGCACAGCGGTACGGCCGAGCAGGTGCCAGCCGCTGGGGCCGGCGAGGCATTGCACGCCGGTCTGAATGCCGCCGATCGAGACGGTGCCGGCCGGCGTCAGCAGACGCGGATTCTGGCGGCGTGGCATGTGCAGGAATGTCTCCAGTCCGCTGAGATAGGACCAGCCGGGCGTGAAGCCGATCATGGCGACGCGATAGTCGCCCGCAACATGGCGCGCGACGATGTCGTCGGGCGTCGTGTTGAGCGTCTTCGCCACGTCCTCGAGATCGGCGCCGTGCTCGCCGCCATAGGCGACGGGAATGCGCCAGCGCCGCGTGCCGGCCGCAGTCGGCAGCGCCTGTTCCGCGCGCGCAAGCAATTGCTCGCCAAGCGTGCCGAAATCGATCTGCACGGGATCGTAGTGGACGAGCAGCGACCGATAGGTCGGCACCGTCTCGGTGATGCCAGCGATCGGTTCGGCGGCGATGAAGCGGTCGAGCGCCAGCACCCGCCGGTTGGCGGCCTCGTCGATGGTGCGGCTGAATTCCACCGTGATGGCGCTGTCGCCACTCGGCAAAAGGCGGGGAGGGTTTAAGGTTTCGGGCATCGGATTGAGCGGACTCTTGGTGCATCAAGCTAGCGTGTTTCGGCACCGAGTGGAATTCGCTTCGTGCAAAATGATGCAGCAACTTCAATAAATTAATCGGCATGCAAGCGATAAGATCTGGTGATCGCAGAATTCGCGCGCAGCCCTTGACGCGAGGGGCTGGCCCCGCAAGATGCGCCCCGTCTCATTCCTCCCACTGGAGCTATCCTCCCAGATGTCCCTGTCCGCCGAAGCGATCGCGACGCTGTCGCACGTGTCCACCGCCACCATCACCACGGTCCTGCTCAAGAAGGGACTGCGTAACGTCTGGATGCGCGGCACCAAGCCGCTGAAGCCCGGGCAGAAGCGGCTGGTTGGGCCCGCCTTCACGCTGCGCTTCGTGCCGGCGCGTGAAGATCTGGCGACGCCGGAATCCTGGTCGTCGCCGATTTCGACCCGCACCGCGATCGAGGCGATGCCGGAAGGCTCCATCGCTGTGGTCGATTCGATGGGCATCACCGACGCCGGCATCTTCGGCGACATCCTCTGCGCGCGCATGGTCAAGCGCGGGGTGGCGGCGCTGATCACCGACGGCGTGGTGCGCGACCTCGAGGGCGTGCTCGGGACCGGTTTGCCGGTGTGGTGCGACGGCTATGCCGCGCCACCGTCGGTCGCGGGGCTGACGTTTGTCGGCTGGGGTGAGCCGATCGGTTGCGGCGGCGTTGCGGTGTTTCCGAACGACGTGGTGGTCGCTGACCAGGACGGCGCCGTGCTGATCCCGCAGGCCTTCGTCGACTTGATCCTGGCGGAAGGGCCGGAGCAGGAACGGATGGAAGCGTGGATCGTCAACGAGGTGAACAATGGCGCCCCATTGCCCGGCCTCTACCCGATGAACGCAGAGACCAAGGCACGCTACGCCGCAAGCAAGAAATAACTTCAACAAACCGAGGTAAGTCCATGGATATCCACGTTTCCGGCTCGCGGCCGACCCGCCGCGCGCCGCAGGAGAACTTTACCGGATCGGTGCTGCAGGACCCCATCAACATGGCGCCTGCGCCGGCGCGGCTGAACGCCTCGCGTGTCTCGTTCGAGCCCGGCGCGCGTACCGCCTGGCACACCCATCCGCTCGGCCAGACGCTTTACGTGATCTCAGGCGTCGGCCGCGTGCAGGCCAAGGGCGGCCCGATCAGGGAAATCCGGCCCGGCGACACCGTCTGGATCCCGCCGAACGAGAAGCACTGGCACGGCGCGTCCCCGGGCAACAGCATGACCCACATCGCCATGCAGGAGGCGCTTGACGGTGTCTATTCGACCTGGATGGAGCACGTCACCGACGAGGAATACGGCGGCAATCTCGGGTAGGGCCGTAGCTGATACCCAAACGAAAAGCCCCGCACACAGCGGGGCTTTTTGATTCCCGGTGAGAGCGCTTAGTTCGACCGCGTCCAGGTCTGGCCGCCGCAGAACATGCCGCCGAACGCGCAGCCTTGCACCCGCAGGGTGTCGGAGCCCTTCAGCGCGATAGTGGAATCGTAGGTGCTCCCGGTGTTCGGATCGAGGATCCGGCCGCTCCATTTGTCCTTGGCGGGCTTCATGTTGATCAGGACCTGCTCGCCGTTCTCGCTCGACTTTTTGTCGACGGCGTAGCCGCAGAGATTGGCGCCGCATTGCTCGATGCGGACCCTGCCTTCCTTCTCTTCCGTCAACCAGACGCCCAGCGGCGAATTCGCCGCCTGCACGGCGTTCGGAGCCGGCTTGGGTGCGGCAGCCAGCGGGGGCGGAATCGCGGCAACGGCAGCCGGCGCCGGCGGCGCAGCCTGCTGTTGCACGGGTGGTGGGGCGGGCGGAGGCGGCGTGGTCGCTGCCGTATCTGATGGCGCGACCGCCACGGTCGTGTTGGCGGGCTCCGTTGCAGTCAGGGCAGGCGCCGCCGGAACGGTAGCCTGATCGGCTGGAGCGGGTGCCGGCGATGCTGCCGCAGCAGGGGCTTCGCTCGGCGGTGCCTGCGGATCGGTCTTGGTGTCCGTCTTGGCCTCCTGCGGCGCGGCCGGCTTGCGTTTCCGGTCGGCGTCGTCGCCCTTGGCGCGCCGGGTTCGGTGGCCGCTATTGTCGTAGACGCCGGGGATCGAGACCGTTCCGCGATCCGGATCGATCCGGATGGTGCGGCCGCCATAATCGAAGCTGTATTGCGCCTGCGCAGCGGCCGTGCTCGCCAACAAAAGCGCAGCGATAGCCAGAAGCTTCTTCATCTCGACCTCCAGTGCAGGGAATACCGTCCCCAAACTATCCGGCGGTAGCTCTGCGGAGCGTGACCCAGGTCACTTTCAAATCATAAGTCGTGGAGTAGCGGCTTTGGTTCAATCACTGGACCGCAGTCTAGTTTCGGACCGCCAGGCGGTCAATTTTCCGCACGGAAGCAGGCGCGTTTGCCGCGGCCTATTCAAACCATGCGGCGTAGATCTTCTTGTAGCTGCCGTCTTCCATCGCGATGTGCAGCCATTGGTCGACGAAGGCCTTCAGCGCCACATCGCGCTGCATCCAGTAGGCCTTTTCCGCGAAATCGAACGGGGTGTCGGGATGTACCGCGCAGAGCACGCCGGGATGCAGCTTCTGCTGGTAGCGCGTCTCGGACGAGTCGGTCATCATCAGGTCGGCGTCGCCCTTGGCGATCTCGTCGAAGATTTTGGTGTTGTCGTTGAACACGCGAATGTCCGCACTCTTCACATTGGCGCGGGCGAAGCGCTCGTTGGTGCCGCCGGGATTGACGATGACACGAGTGCCGGGCTTGTCGATCTCGGCGATGGTGTCGTACTTGCCGTTGTCGGCGCAGCGCGCGATCGGGGTCTTGCCCTCGCGCATAATCGGCGTCGAGAATAGGCCCTTCTTCTGCCGGTCGAAGGTGATGGAGACGCCGCCCATCGCGATGTCAAAGCTGTCGGCCTCGAAGTCCTTCATCATTTGCGGCCATGCCGTCGGCACGAACTCGACCTTGACGCCGAGCGCCTTGCCGAGCGCTTGCGCCATGTCGACATCGAAACCGCGGAACGTCTTCGCCTCCTTGTCGAGAGAGGTGAAGGGCAAATAGTCGCCGGTCATGCCGACTCGCAGCGTACCGCGCTTGACGATCTCGTCGAGGCGCGACGGGGCTTGGGCCTGCTGGGCGTGCGCCAAGGACACGAGGAATGCCAAAGCAAGGGCGGCCAAAGCGCGAAACATCAATTTCTCCGTCAATTCCGATGACATGTCGTTGTCCAGCATTTAGACCAGATGGCGCAATTGAGCCAGACCACCGGGAGCCGAAGTGACCATCTCACTCCACGACGCATCCATCGGCGTCTATGTGCCGTATCTCCGCAATCTTTCGGCGCTGCTTGATCACGCCGACGCTCATGCCAAGGTTCGCAAGATCGATCCGGAGGTGCTGCTGGCGATGCGGCTCTCACCAAACATGTACAGCCTTCGCCAGCAGGTCGGAGAGGCGCTCCGCCACGCCATCCTCAGTTGCGCGTTGCTGGCAGGCCGTGAGCCGTTGGTATTGCCCGGTGCCGAGCCAGATATCGCCGAGCTGAAATCCCGGATCTTGGCCACGATCGATTTCGCGCAATGCCTGCTGCCGGCTGCCATCGATGCGGCTGCCGACAAGGAGGTCGTGTTCACGTTCCGCAGCGGCGCCACCAGGTCCTTTACCGGCCAATCGCTGATCCTGACCTTCAGCGTGCCGCAGTTCTTCTTCCATGTCGCCACCGCCTACGACATCCTGCGCCATGCCGGCGTCAATCTCGCGAAGAAGGACTTTCTGGGACCACCGCGGCCGCCGCAGGCTTAAGGCTAGTTTTCGTCGCTATCCCTGGGCGCGAGGCTGGCGACTTCAGTGCGGCTGATCATCTCGTGCTTGAAATGCTCGAAGCGCTGCCGTGCCGCAGCCTCGCGGTCGTCGACGAACTTGATCGCGGAGTCCTTGTCCATCGGGCCGTTGACGAGCGGGGTCGATCCTTCGCCGACGGTCTCGTCGACGTAGTAACGGCCGTCGTCCTCGCGCACCGTCCATCGAAAGCGCAGCGCGGCCATCGGGCCGGGACCGGCCTTGGAATAGCCGTTGGCCTCGATCGGCTGGATCGGCGGCGGTTCGCTCGGTTCCGGCTCTCGATGCTCCGGTTCGACATGCTCCGGTTCGACTTGCTCCGCTGCGATCGACTGCGGCAAAGACGGCGGCATTGCCACCGGTGGCTCCTCCACCGGGGCGAATTCCCTGTCTACCGATTTAGCCGGCTCGGGCGGCGAGATCGTCTGATCGAGAATGCTCGCGATGGCCGCGAGCGCATTGTCGGTCGGGTCGTTTTTACTCACGGTTTCGATCTCCAGACAGGACGCCAGCCCGTGGCGTCGATACGACTCCCTATCTACCTGATGCGGCTGGAGTTTGTCAGCCTATGCGCAGACCGGGGGGCGTTTGTCCTTCCAGGGGTGGGCCTGCTCGAGTTGGCCGGCGAGGCGAAACAGGAGTCCCTCCTGGCCAAGCTTGGCCGCAAACATCATGCCGAGCGGCAGTCCGGCGTTGTTCCAGGCCAGCGGCACCGACATCGCCGGCTGTCCGGACATGTTGAACATCGAGGTGCCCGGCATGTAGCGGCGCAGGACTGGTGCGATGTGGCTCAGATCCTCGGACATCGTGTTCAGCTCGCCGAGACGGAGCGGCGGCGTGCACAGCGTCGGGCTGAGGAAGATGTCGCAAGCCTCGAAGAAGGTCGCGAGCCCGCGCGAAATCTGGAACGCGGCGAGCTGTGCAGCGACATAATCCGCCGGCGTCAGCTTCAGCGAATTCTCCGCACTGGCCAGCGTCAGGCGCTCGACATCGTCCGAGGTCAATTTGCGGCCGACACGCTGCTCGAGCAATCGCACCGTCAACGCCGTGTTGCCGCCGACGATCGTCGTCATCAGCGGACCAGGATCGGCCGCCAGCGGCGGCGCGCGCTCCTCGACATGATGGCCGAGGCCCGCCAGAAGCTTGGCGATGTCGCGGACCGCCTGGGCGATCTCGGGATCGATGGCATCGCCATAGGGTGACTTGTCGGTGAAGCTGATGCGGAGCCGGCCGGGGTCGCGGCCGACCTCCTGCGAGAACGGCCGTTCCGGCGGCGGCGCGACATAGGGGCTCGACGGCTCCGCGCCGTGGATCGCGTCCATCATCACGGCACTGTCGCGGACACTGATGCTGAGCACATGGCCAACCGAAAAGCCGCCCCAGCCTTCGCCGCGGTCAGGACCGAGCGGGTTGCGCGCCCGCGTCGGCTTCATGCCAAATACGCCGGACGCGGATGCCGGGATGCGGATCGAGCCGCCGCCGTCGCTCGCATGCGCGACGGGGAGAATGCGCGCGGCAACCGCGGCGCCAGCACCGCCGGACGAGCCGCCCGACGAATGCTCGAGGTTCCAGGGATTGCGAGTCGGGCCGAACAGGCGGGATTCCGTGGTCGGCATCAATCCGAATTCCGGGCTCGCGCTCTTGCCGAAGATCGTGAAGCCGGAATCGAGGAAGCGCTGGGCCAGCGTGCCGTTGTGGTCGGCGACGAAGTCCTTCAGCAGGCTCGCGCCTGACGTGGTGCGCGTGCCTGCGAGCAAATCGAGGTCCTTGAGCAGGAACGGCACGCCGGTGAAGGGGCCGTCGGGCAAGCTCTTGGCGATCTGCCGCTCGGCATAATCATAGTGCTTGACGACAACAGCGTTGATCGGCGGATCGACCTTCGCCGTGCGGGCGATGGCCTCGTCGAGCAGCTCTTTCGCCGTTACGTCTTTCTTGCGGACGAGCTCGGCGAGACCGACCGCATCATAATTGCCGAATTCCTTGAAACCCATTTGCATGCTCCCGCATCGCCGGACCGATCTTGAGGTTCAGTCCCGGCGTGAATGACTAAGGCCGAAAGTTCAGCCGAGAACGTCCTGGTTGATCACGTTCTGGCGCAACGGACTGCCGTCCAGCACGCTCAGGATATTCCGGGCCGTCTGCTCACTCATCCGATCGACCGCTTCAACGGTGACGCCGGCAACGTGCGGCGCCATGATCACGTTCGGCAGGCTGTGCAGGGGCTGGCCGACCGGCGGCGGCTCGACCTCGAACACATCAAGGCCGGCGCCGGCGAGCTTGCCCGATACCAGTGCGTCATGCAGTGCCTTCTCGTCGACGATGCCGCCACGCGCGGTGTTGATCAGGTAGGCCGCCGGCTTCATGTGCTTGAGCCTGTCAGCGTTGAACAGGCCGACGGTTTCGGGCGTCTTCGGGCAATGAATGGTGACGAAATCCGAACGCGACAGGGCTCCATCGAGGTCCGGCACCGCTTCGCAGCCGGCCGCGGTGATTTCGCTGGCCGGCTTGTAGGGATCGTACACCAGCACCTGCATTTCCATCGCGAGGCAGCGCTTGGCGGTGCGGGTGCCGATCCGGCCGAAGCCCACGATCAGCACCGTCTTGCCGTAGAGGTCGAACGGCAGTACGCCGAGCCGTTTCGCCCAGGTGCCATCTTTCACCATCGCGTGCATTTCCCGCGCGCGCTTGGCCAGCGTCAGCATCATGAACAGCGCCTGTTCGGCGACCGACGGCGAGTTGGCGGTGCCCGCGACCATCAGCGGCACCTTGCGGCGCGACAGCGCCGGCACGTCGACCGCGTCATAACCGACACCGATCCGCGTCACCACCTGCATATCCCCGGAGGCTTCGAGCTCTGGCTCGCCGAAGCGGGTCGCGCCGAGCGCGACGCCATGAACCGGCGCATGCTGCGCCAGCATGGTCTGGAAGGCCTCGGCGGAAATCATGTTCGGAAATTCGACGATTTCAACATCGTCCCGTTCGTTGAGCAGAGCCCGTGCGCCCGGGGAGAAGGTCTGGGTGATGAAAATCTTCTTCTTGTTGGTCGCCATTTCCTGCCCTTGAGTTCTTGTCGGCCGTCAAAGGACGGCGCCGGTCACCTCGTTTAGCAAATGCATATTGTTGAGGTCCACAGCCATTCGGAGCGGGCCGCCATCCCGCGCGCCGGCATTGGGGTTGACCCGGCCGCAGATCTGGGTGCCTTCAAGGGTGGAATAAACCAGCGTCTCCATGCCCATCGGCTCGGTGACGTCGAGGACGGCATCGAACGGCTCGACGCCCGGCTCGACATGCGGTTTGGACTCCGTGACATGCTCGGGCCGGATGCCGAGCAGCAATTTGTCGGTGCGCGGCACCGCCTGGTAGCGCGCCGCGCGCTGCGGCGGCAGCGGGAAGGCGATGCGGTCGGTCAGCCTCACAGACAGCTGACCTGCGGTATCCTCGAGGCGGCACGGCAGGAAATTCATCGCGGGCGACCCGATGAAGCTCGCGACGAACCGGGTCGCCGGGTGGTGATAGAGTTCGTTGGGCGTGCCGATCTGCTCGATGCGGCCGTGGTTCATCACCACAACGCGGTCGGCCAGCGTCATCGCCTCGACCTGGTCGTGGGTGACGTAGACGGTTGTGGTGCGGACCTTCTGGTGCACCTTCTTGATCTCGATCCGCATCTGCACCCGCAGCTTGGCGTCGAGATTCGACAGCGGCTCGTCGAACAGGAACACCTTCGGATTGCGCACGATGGCACGGCCCATCGCGACGCGCTGGCGCTGGCCGCCCGAGAGCTGTTTCGGCTTGCGATCGACCAGCTCGGTGATGTCGAGCATGCGGGCCGCTTCGGCAACCCGGCTCTTGATCTCGGCCTTCGGATAGTGCTTCAGCCGCAGCCCGAACGACATGTTCTCGGCGACGGTCATGTGGGGGTAGAGCGCATAATTCTGGAACACCATCGCAATGTCACGATCCTTTGGCGGCACGTCGTTGACGACATCGCCGCCGATCATGATATCGCCATCCGAAATGTCCTCGAGCCCGGCGATCATCCGCAGCGTCGTCGACTTGCCGCAACCGCTTGGCCCGACCAGCACTACGAACTCATGGTCGGCGATGTCGAGATCGATGCCGCGCACCGCCTCGACGTCGTCGTAACGCTTCACCACCTTGCGCAACGTAACGTCAGCCATGAGTTCAACCCTTTGTCGTGTTCAACCCTTTGTCGCACCGGCGGTCAGGCCGGCAATGTAATAGTCCATCAGGAAGGCGTAGATGATCAGCGGCGGCGCGGCGCCGAGCAGGGCACCCGTCATGATCTGGCCCCAGTTGAACACGTCGCCCTTGATCAGGGTCGTAATGATGCCGACCGGCAGCACGAGCTGATCGGTCGAGGTCGTGAACACGAGGGGATAGAGGAACTGGGCCCATGAGACGGTGAAGGCGAAGATCGTCGCGGCGATCAGGCCGGGCAGTGCCACCGGAATGAAGATACGCGTTAGCGTCTGGAACCAGCTCGCACCGTCGATGATGGCGGCCTCATCCAGCTCCTTCGGGATCGACGCGAAATATCCGATCATGATCCAGGTGCAGAACGGCACCGTCAGTGTCGGATAGATGAAGAGCAGGACGTACCAACGGTTGATCAGCTGGATGCCGGTCCAGTCGCCGATCGTCGCAAACATCTTGAACAGCGGGATGAACAGCAGCGTGTCGGGAATGAGGTAGGTCAGGAACACACCGGTCGCCAGCGTCGCAGAGCCCCAGAACTTCATCCGCGCCAGCGCGAACGCCGCGGGTACGCTGATCAGCATGGTGATCGTCACGACGATGATCGAGACCCACGCCGAATTCCAGAAGAAGCGCAGGAACTGGTTCGAGGTCAATAGCTGAACGTAGTTCTCGAGTGTCGGGTGATAGATCCACCACGGATTTGTCGCCGCCGAAATCTCCGCGCTGCCTTTCAATGACGTGATCAGCATGTAGAGCGGTGGCACCAGCGAGAAGATCGCAAACAGGGTGAGGAAAAAATACGACCAGCGCAGCGCCCAGGTGCGGTCACGGCTCATGCTGCCATATTTGACATTGCGGGTCGGTCCGGACTTGTCGATTGCGAGCGTGCTCATCAGGCTTCGTTCCCGCGTTTGTTGATATCACGGAGGATGAAGACGGCCGCGACGGCGAGGATCGGTACCATGAAGAGCGAAACGCTGGCGCCCAGCGGAATGTCGCTGCCCTCGATGCCGACGCGGAACGCCCAGGTGGCGAAGATGTGGGTATGATCGAGCGGACCACCTGCGGTGAGAATGCGCACGATGTCGAAATTGGCGAAGGTGACGATCAGCGAGAACAGTGTCGTGATCGCGATGATGTTTCGCATCATCGGCAGCGTCACATACCAGATCCGCTGCCACCAATTGGCGCCGTCGATCGCCGCCGCTTCATAGAGTTGCTCGGGCACCGACTTCAGCGCCGCCAGATACATGATCATGAAGAACGGCGCGCCGTACCAGACGTTGACCAGGATGACCGAGAAGCGCGCCCACACGGCGTCGCCTGTCCACGGGATCGGCCCGATGCCGAAGAACGAGAGCGTGTAGTTGAAGGCGCTGTAGGACGGATCGAACAGCCACAGCCAGGCGAGCGTCGACATCGCCGGCGGAATCACCCATGGCACCAGCAGCATGCCGCGCCATTTGCGCTGCTTGTTGGCAGGCACGTTGTGCACGAAATGCGCGACAATGAAGCCGATCAGCGCTTTGAACAGCACCGCCGATATCGCAAAGATACAGGACTGCTTGACCACCAGCCAGAAGGTCTCGCGCTTGAACAGGAACTCGAAATTGCCGAAGCCGACGAATCTCGACATCGACTTGTTCAGCGTCGCCAGGTGCAATGAATAAAAGGCGGGGTAGATCACGAGGACTGCGATGAGAACGATCAGCGGCAGTGTCATCAGGAATGCCGAAGTCGACTTGCGCCTCAGTGCGTTGCGAAGGCCGCCACGCTTACGCGCAGTCCGCGCTGCTGCAACTCCGTTGGGCTGGAAGGTGACATCAACCATGACGCAGGTTCCTCGCGCGGGTTGGTCGAACGTGCCGGTGCGCCGGATGGACGCCGCGATGAAGGCAATACCCCGCGCGGCCACCTGAATGCGGCGCCGCGCGGGAGCGCAGGTTCCTCAGCTTCGCATGAAGCCTTCGCACTCGCCCTCGGCCCAGGTGAGCGTCGTCTCCAATTTCTCGCCTTGATAGTATCTCAGGCACATTTTGGTCAGCGTGGCCTGGAAGTAGATCTGCTGGGCGATCTTGGGCGGCGCCGGCGAGGCCGCGATCGACAATATCTGGTGATTGTAGGGGTTCGGGTAGTGGAAGAGCGTGCCCTTCGGCGGCCCTTCCTCCTGCCAGACCTTCAAGGTCGTGAGCTTCTCGTAAGCCGGCAGGTCGTAGCCACCGCTCGCGACCACCAGCTTCTCGATTGAAGCCGGCTTCGACAGATGGATAAGGAGGCTCCTGGCCGCTTCCTTGTTCTTCGAGAAGTTCCAGATACTCCAGAAATAGGGCAGATAAGGCGCGAAACGTCCCTTAGGCCCGGCGGGGAAGCCGTGCGTCCAGCATTGCTCGGCGACTTGCGGTGCGTCGCGCTTGGCAACTGCCCAGGCGCTCGGCGGATTCATGATGAGGGCGCCTCTGCCGGAGACCAGCCATTTGTTGTTGGAGGCGTCATCCCATGCCGACACGTCAGGCGGAAGGAAGGCGATCAGCCTCTTGTAATAGTCGAGGGCCTGCCGCACCGCGTCGGTCTTGACGGTCAGGTTGCCCTTGGCATCGACGAGCTGGGCACCGAACGACTGGAAGATCGCACCCGCCGTGTCGACGCTGTCGCTGGTCTCGCCAAGGCCGATGCCGAACGGGAAGCCGCCCTTCTGGCAGGCTTCCGCCGCCTTGAGGAATGTGTCGAGCGTCCAGTTGTCGGCCTTCGGCGGACTGCCGGCCGGGTACATTTCCTGCACGTCGATGTTGGCATGCTTCTTCATCAGGTCGATGCGCGAGCAGGGACCCTTGATCTGGCTGCCGCAGCAGGCCGGGACGCCGAGCCACTTGCCATCGAGCTGTCCGAGATATTTGACCGTGCCGTTGACCTCGCCGTTCTCGGCAACGATCGGTCCCATGATGTCGTTGACCGGCTCTAGCTGCTCGGAATTGGAGTGGCACCACCAGGTTGGCATAGCGAAAATGTCGTGGCCGGATCGGGCCTGCGCTTCGGCGGCGATCGTCACCAAATTCTTGTTGCCCTGGCTGGTGACATAATCGATCTCGACGTCGACCTTTTCCTTCTCGGCCCATTCCTTGACGAGGGCTTTCGACGCGTCGTTGGCACCCGGCACCCAGTGATCCCAGAAGCCGATCGAGAGCTTTCCGGCAGCATAGGCACCGCGGACGTATGGCGCTGATATCAGCGCGGCCGATGACAGCGCTGTCGCAGCAACGAATTGTCGGCGTGAAAGCTTCCTCCGTAACATGGCGTTCCCTCCCTGGTGAGCCAACGGACAAAAGGCTTCGGAAATCTCGTTGTTATGTTTTTGTGCGTCGCGTTTGCGCGGCGTCATGAGATTTCATCGATGCCGATCAGAACAGAATTGCCGGCCCCTGTCGAGAAACCAGATGCTTCCGCGCGTAGAACTAACGTTGTGGTCAAATCTCGGGCAGCGCGGTTGGCGCGGCCACACTTGCGCCGTTTGCAGCATCTTTCACGCTCATGCTGCGCCGCACGCTGGCGAGATTATGATCTCCGTCGCGTATCGTGCGCGGTTGCGTCGCAGGTTCCCCGCGAACGGGGCAAGCTGTCTCAACGACGGGCGTTTTGTCGTCTTGCCAATCAGCCGATAGACTCGGTGAAGCTGGAAACGATAAAGTCCGGATTCGCTGACGCGCACTTTTGCCCCGCATGGATTCAACCATCCTCAAACCCACGATCGATCATGGAGAGCCGATAATGCGTAGCCCGGTAGCGAAGATGCGTGTGCGGTGGAAACTGTGCGTCGCGCTTGGAGCCGCCACCGTGATGCTGGTCGCGGCCCCCCACATCGTCGATGCGCAAATCGCGCAGGGCGTCGAGAAGGGGGCGCGTGAAGGCAACAAGGCGGCAGGACCGGTCGGCGGAGTCCTGGGCGGCGCCATCGGCGGCGTGGTCGGGGTGGTGACCGGCGTGACCAGCGTGTTCACCGGCAACAACGCAAACACCCCCAACAGCAACGCTGCCAACGGCAAGAACCCGCAGTCCCAGCCGGCGGCGCCCGGCGACAAGCAAGGCGCCAAGGGCACCAAGTCGGCCAAATCTGCCAAGGACGCTGGCAAGGACAAGGGCGCCAAGCAGGCTGCCGTGCTGACCCAGGAGGGGGCGCCACAGCTCACGGCCGAGCAGATGGTCGCCAACAGCGACGCCAATATCGAGCGGATCAAGAAGGAGCTGAACCTGACGCCGGATCAGGAGAAACAGTGGGCCGGATTCAACAGCGCGATGCACTATCTCGGCCACAACGGCGCTGACCGCCTCAACCTGCGTATCGCGCGCGCGCAGCGCGATCCGCCCGACGACATCATCGAGCAGATGCGCAATGAGGCCCAATTCCTCAACGACCGCGCGGTCGATCAGCGCAACGTATCCGACGCAGCCGAGCCGTTATATGCGAGCCTCGACGACAAACAGAAACAGATATTCATCAATGAAATGGTCCGCCTCAGCCACGAGCGCGGCCTCGATTGAGGATCCACTGACGACGAAATGGGGACGAATAGCCGGGCCACCAGGCCCTGGGGTAGGTTGAAGGCGCGGCACCCGGCTATTCTGCCGCAGCGGCGCGGCCCGGCTAGATCGTCATTCAATGTTGAAGAAAAGCGGACCGGATCGCGCCCGAGTGATGGCCGAGTCGGGGCCTTGTCGGGAACCCGGCGGCGCAAGCCCGTACCCGGCCATGACGAAGCTGAGGTCCGCGTCGGCGCCTAGCATCCGGGCACCGACGGTTTCGAAATGGCTGAGCCGGCCTTGCAATTGCTTAGGCTTGCCGGACCGTCGCGGGAGCCGCCACCTCAACGGACCCGGTCAGCTCCTTGTCGATCTGCTCGATCGACTTGCCCCGGGTCTCAAGGCCGAAGAAGTAATAGACGGCGCCCGCCATCAGGAACCAGCAGCCGAGATAGACGAAAGCGGTCGGAATCTGCGTCAGTGGCACGTCCGGCTTGAGGTAATTGTTGGAGCCGACGATCAAAGCGAGGCCGAGCGGCCCGATGATCTTGCCGATGCCGCCGAAGCCATAGGCCGAGCCCATGCCCGAGGTGCGCAGATGCGAGGGCCAGACCTCGGCCGCATAGGGGCCGACGATGGCAAACCCGCCATCGGCGAAGAAGAACGCCGCGGCCAGCAACAGCCAGAACGCGGACATGCCGAACAGCGTCGAGTCGTAGTGATAGCCGGCGATGATGGTCAGTGCGCCGGCGCCGAAGCCGAGCAGGCCGCCGGCGGTGCGCCGCCCCAACAGTTCCGAGAAATAAGAGAAGGAGATGCGCCCGACAAAGCCGGAGACGCTGAGCAGGACCATCATTCTGGAGGCTTCCTGGGGCGAAACCTTCAAGAGCAGCACGAACAGCGAGGGAGCCCACAGCGTGATGCCGTAGACACCGGTCTGCGCGCCGGCATTGCCCAGCCAGGAGACGATCAGGCTGCGGGGATGTTTGAACAGATCGAGCCAGTTCGACTTGACGATCGGACCGGCATCGGCCGCGCTCGGCAGCGGCAGTTCGGAGGGCTGCATCTGCAGCGCCCAGGCGAGCGACTTGCGGGCCTCCTCATAGCGTCCCTGGCGGCACAGCCAGCGCGGCGACTCCGGGACCCACAGGCGAACCAGCAGCACCAGCAGCGACGGCAACACGCCGATTGCGAACAGCAGCCGCCATTGGTCGCTCCCGATCGTCCCGCCGAGTACGGCGCCGAGTCCGACGCCAAGCGGGATCACGCAGGTGACAAGCCCGCCGACCCAGCCGCGCTTGTGCGAGGGCATGAACTCCTGGACCAGCGGCAGGTCCACGCAATAGAGCCCTCCGACCCCGGTGCCGACGAAGAAGCGCAGGACGGTCAGATAGACCCAGCCATTGTCGGGGGTGAAATAGAGCAGGCCGGTCGCGATCGAGAAGTTCAGCACTGTGCCCATGAACACGATCCGGCGGCCGATCCGGTCGGCGAGCCAGCCCCAGAGAAAGGCGCCGAGGATGGCGCCGACGCCGGAACTCATCAGCACCGTGGCAGACTGACCGAATGTGAGTTTCCAGGGCCCGATCAGGAACGCGAGCACGAAGCCGATCAGGAAGTAGTCGAAGAATTCCAGCGCGTCGCCCATGATGGCGGCAACGAGGATCTTGATCTGGTTGCCGGTCAGACTGGTCCGGCGATCGAGAATCTCGAACATGGCGTCTCCCCTGGGCGCCTGTTCATTTTTGTCCAGAGCGGGCGTCGCGCCGCCGCACCGCCGATCGACCGAGGCTATCCTTCCGGCGTCGAGAACCACAAGCCCAGGCTTGCGCGGGGCTCACCTGCGCCCAGTCGATGCACGCGAAGGTTCGCTTTTGCGCACAAATCGCGGTGCGAAAGCCCGATGCGATAGGTCCGAACCGTTGACTAATCCGGGGCGAGACGCCAAGCCTGCGTCAAGATGTTCGAGGCCGAGCCGGATGGACGAGAAGCGCAAGCATCCGCGAACCGAGGTCAATGAACCCGGCTATGTCTCGTCGGGCGGTTCGGTCATGCATTGCGTGATCGTGAACATATCAGCTGAAGGGGCAGCGATCGAAGTCGAGAACCCCGCTTTCGTGCCGCACCGCTTCCGCCTGGTGATGGCGAATGATGCCTCTGAAGTCTACGAGTGCCGGGTGATCTGGACCAAGAAGACCCGGGTCGGCGTCAGTTTCGTGGATGCCGCGTGAGCGCGCAAATCTCTGCCGGGCGCCGGGAACAGTGCTAGGCTGCCCCGGTTTCGCTGCTGGAACAGCAGGGTGCGTCAATGACTCCGGAATCTGCAACGATCTGTCTCGGCTGCTGGCAAAATCTGCACGTGCCGATCCCGCTGCGCGGGCCATTGTCAGTGCCATTCCGGCTGTTCGGCATCAAGCCGAGCCGGATGAACCCGAACACATGCACGATCTGCGAGATGGCGTTCTCGAAGGTCATGAAGGCGCGCGCCGTGACCATCGACGCCACCATCATGTTCGCTGACCTGCGTGGCTACACCACACTGACGCAAATCATTGCACAGAACGGACTGACGATGCTGTTGGACGCGTTCTACGATGACTGCGCTGCCGCGATCTGGCGCTATGACGGCATCCTCAACAAGACAATCGGCGATGCCGTATTGGCGATTTTCAATTTTCCGGTTCGGCAGCAGGATCATGCCGCGCAGGCCTTGCTGGCCGCTCGCGAAATCCAGGAGAGCTTCCGCCGCAGACGCGACGAACTGGTGCAGGCCATCGGTGCGGGCGATGTCGAGATCGGCATTGGCATCGGGATCGACAGCGGCGATACCAATTTCGGTGAGTTCGGTCAGACCCATCGGGATCTGACAGCGGTTGGTACCGTCGTCAATCGTGCCGCCCGGGTCCAGGCGGCTGCGAAATCGGGCGAGATCCTCGTCACGGCGGCTGTGCGGGATCGAACCCGGGACATGATCTCTGCAACCGGCTCCGATTATGCGTTGAAGGGCTTTGCCGAACCGGTCACGTTGTTTTCTGCGTGATTTGACGCAACGCAAAAAGACGGCTCCGGCGCGTCCTCCAGCGACAAAGGCGAAGCCGTTGTGCGGGGACTACGCGCCGAAGCCGTCTGGGATGGTCGTTTGCCGATTACGAACATCGCCTCAACGCGGCGACGGCAGGTTCGTTCCGGCACCCTGAAAATTTTCGAGAAGGTGTCAGCGCCACATACCGCGCATCCTGGCGCGGATGTCGATCGGCGGTGCGCGGTTGGCTGACGAGGGGGGCTCGGCGGCCGCGCGCGGCCAGGTGGTGCGCTCGAACGTCGGCAGCAGACGGTCCGGGATGAAGCGGGTGCGCGAGGCGTACATGTGGCGATCGCCCTTGGCGGCCTGGCCGTGGACAAAGAAGCGCTGCGGCACCAGCAGGTGCAGATCGTCCTTGGCGCGGGTCATGGCGACATAGAGCAGGCGGCGCTCCTCTTCGAGTTCCGCCGACGTCCCGGCGCCGAGATCGGACGGCATGCAGCCGTCGACGACATTGAGCACGTAGACCGACTTCCATTCCTGGCCCTTGGCGGAATGGATCGTCGACAGGATGAGATAGTCTTCGTCCAGCAGCGGCACGCCGGCCTGGTCACTGGTCGCGTCCGGCGGATCGAGCGTGAGCTCGGTGAGGAAGCGCTCGCGCGAGGGATAGCCCGCAGCAATCTGCTCGAGTTGGATCAGGTCGGCGCGGCGGACTTCGCTGTCCTCGTGGATGCGGTCGAGATGCGGCTCGTACCACAGCCGCGCGCGTTCGATGTCGACGGGCCATTCCGAGTAGCGGAGGTTTTTGATCGCCTGCACGAACAGCCGCCAGTCCTCGCCGGCCCGCGGCGGTCCGGAGAGGGATGTCAGCGCGGCGATCGGATCGGCGGCCTCCGCCATGCGGTCGAGCACGCGCTGCGCCGAGGCCGGCCCGACCCCCGGCAACAGATGCAGGATGCGAAAACCGGCGACCCGGTCGCGCGGATTGGCGACGAAGCGTAAGAGCGACAGCACGTCCTTGACGTGGGAAGCATCGAGGAATTTCAGGCCGCCGAATTTCACGAACGGAATGTTGCGGCAGGTCAACTCGACCTCGAGCGGTCCTGAGTGCGAGGAGGTACGAAACAGCACGGCCTGGTGCTTCAGCAACGCGCCTTCCTCGCGGTTGGCCAACACCTGCTCGACGACGTAGCGGGCCTGATCGGCCTCGTCACGGATTGCGACGAGAAGCGGCTTGCGGGTCGAGGTCCGATCGGTCCACAGGTTCTTGGTGAAGCGCTCCTTGGCAAGCGAGATCACGCCGTTGGCGGCCGACAGGATCGGCTCGGTCGAACGATAGTTGCGGTCGAGCGTGATGATCTCCGCCGCCGGGCTGAACTGGTTTGGAAAATCGAGGATGTTGCGCACGCTCGCAGCGCGGAAGGAATAGATCGACTGCGCGTCGTCGCCGACCACGGTGAGCCCGCGGCCGGCGGGCTTGAGTGCAAGCAGGATCGAGGACTGCAGGCGGTTGGTGTCCTGATATTCGTCGACCATCACATGATCGAAGCGGCCGCCGATCTCGTCTGCGAGGCTGGCATCGGTGACCATCTGCGCCCAGTAGAGCAGCAGGTCGTCGTAATCGAGCACGTTCTGCTGCTGCTTGGTCTCGACATAGGCCGCAAACAATTGTTTCAGTTCGTTGGCCCAGCCCGCGCACCAGGGGAAAAACTGACCCAGCACCGCTTCGATTCCCATCTCCGCGTTCACGCAACGCGAATAGATCGCGAGGCAGGTGCCCTTGGTCGGAAACCGGCTTTCGGTCCTGGAGAATCCGAGGTCGTGGCGGACCAGGTTCATCAGATCGGCGGAATCCTCGCGATCGTGGATCGTGAAGGCCGGATCGAGCCCGATGCGCTCGGAGAATTCGCGCAACAGCCGCGCGCCGATGCCGTGAAACGTGCCGGACCAGTTCAGCGCGTCCGTCATCACAGAAGCCTTGTCGCCCAGCACGCGGCGCGCGATGCGTTCGACGCGGCCTGCCATTTCGGCGGCGGCGCGGCGGGAAAAGGTCATCAACACGATGCGGCGTGGATCAGCACCGGCGACGATCAGATGCGCGACACGGTGGGCCAGCGTGTTGGTCTTGCCCGAGCCGGCACCTGCGATCACCAGCAGCGGCGCACCGATGGTTCCGTCGATCCCGACGCCGTGCTCGACCGCGCGGCGTTGCTCGGGATTGAGCGCATCCAGATAGGCTGTGTTGGCAATATCAGGCACGAATCACCCCTGCCTGACGCTAACAGACATCACGCCGATTGGGACTGACGCGCCGGCGCGTGGTCAAGAAATTAGATTGACATTAACGCCGCGCGCTGCACAACCGCGCCATGGGTGACGTATCCACTTCCGACACGCCGCTGAAGGCGACGTTTAAATTGCGGCTGAACGGCGAGACGGTGACGCTTGCGACCGTTGGCCAGGCCTATCGCTTCATCACCAATCTCAGCGCGGTCGAGTGGATGGAATTCCGGACCTTGCACGGAGATGCCGTCAGCGCGCTCGAAAAGGCGGCTGGCAACGCCATGCTGACGGTGCAGGCGACCAGCGCGCTACGCATGCTGTTCGTCCGCGCCAAGCTGCTCTGAACTGCTTCGACAAAGAAATGGGCCGCCTTGGCCCTCCGAGGCGGCCCCAAGATGGCGGCTGAAGCGCAATCAGCCTCTAGCCGCGATGTGTACCGCCGTTACCTTGTTTGCGGCCATAACGAAAACGCCCTTACGAAACGGCGATCGATTCGGCTGTAGCGCCGACACCACAGTCAGGCGCCGGCGTCGTCGAGCAGCCGATCGTAGAGCAACGCCGACCGCAGATTCATGGTTGCGATCTTGAGGTAGCGTGCTTCGCGCATCGCGTTGTTGAACATCATGATTGCGGTCTTCCAGTGCGAGCGCTCGCGCTGGTCCGCATTCAGCTTGGACAGGTAGTCTGCAGCGTCGCCGACAGTCTCAAGCGTCCGCCCACCCTTCAGGGCGATCGAAAACGCGAGCGGCGACCGCTTCTCCAGTTCCAGCACGTGAGGTTCCCCCGGGGCAGACGGTAACCGAAAGGAACAGGCCGCTTCCGGCCGCCGTGGCGTAGGCGCTTCAGAACGAGTCCGCCAGTGCGATCTCCGCTTTCAGGGCGCCGATCCGCCGCTCGGCCTCCTCGAACGTCAGGTCACCTGCGTACTGCCTGGGCTGATAGGCTTCCTCGGCAAGGCTCCTCAATCGGGCGGCCTGCGCCCGGGTCATTTGCCCGCCGAGACGCTCCGCGACCCCGCCGAATTTCACCGCTGCCATGCTCATGTTTGACCTCATCGTCGTATGCTGACTTGACAATATGTTCTATTTTTGTTCTAACAAGCCATGGACAACAAGATCAACGAAATTCGACGCAAGATCAGCGCTTTGCGGGCCGAAATGACCTTGGTCGAGGCTGCAATCCGGGATCAGGTCAATCGCGATCTCGACTGCAGCGAGGCGTCCTATCGGCTGTTAGCAATGCGGGCCGTGGTGGCGGAACTGATCGGCCGCTGGAAGGCCGCCGGCGGCGGCGATCGGCTGCCGACCGTCCGCGAGCGCCTGACCCGAAGCCATGCAGAGCGTCCCTTGACGAAGCCGGACAAGGGCAAGTCCGGGTCGGGCCGCGTCACCATCCGGCCCTGATCGCACGGACTGCAATTTAAGAGTTGCGCCATATCGCCTCAGCCGGCGTCAGCGCGGTTTCTGATCGGGAACCGCGGCGCGGGATCGGCATTGCCTCGGGGTGAGCCGCCCAATTTCCGTTGCATTGTCCAACGCCATGATCGCCGATCCGACCGCTTCAACGCGGGCATCGATGAATGACGATCGCAGTCCGCTCCTGACGCTGATGTCCTGCGTCAGCTGTAACATCACCATGCGGCTCGAGACCTGCTCTCCCGACAGTCAGGGTAAGGAGATCCTTCAGTACCGCTGCGGGGAGTGCGGCCGGATCGAGCGGGTGCTCTTGATCCGGCGGACCTGGCCGGCTCAGAGCTAGTTGCCGCCGCAAGCGAGAAAAGTTCCGTGCCGCGGGAACCTTATTTTGCGAGCGCGATTAACTTGCTCGGTCTCATTGCAGAGATGGTCGTCGCTGATTTCTCGCTTGATTAGATCAGGGGCAGTCACTCTTATAGTTTCGCCGGTTCGCGCGAGTCTGCAGATTCGCCTCCGGTGTGCAGGGGAATTTCCATGACCGATCTCGGTTCCGCACCACGCTCTCGTGCCGAAGGTCGCCGCGCCAAACCACCAAACGGAAACAACGGGACCGTCGATTCTTCGCAGGATCTGCTGCAGTCGCTGCAGGCGATGCGCGCGGGCGATTTCTCGGTTCGCATGCGGGGCGACTACCTCGGCGTCGAGGGCAAAATCGCTGACGCGTTTAACGAGATCGCCGCCGCCAACGAGCGGATGGCCCAGCAGCTCGCGCGCGTCGGCCAGGTCGTCGGCCGCGAGGGACAGACCCGCCAGCGCGTCAATTTCGGGCTCGCCAGCGGCTCCTGGGCCGACATGGAAAGCTCGGTCAACACGCTGATTGACGATCTGCTGTGGCCGACCCGCGAAGTCACTCGCGCGGTCGCCGCGGTGGCGCAAGGCGATTTGCTGCAGACCGTGCAGCTCGATGTCGAGGGCAGGCCGCTGCGCGGCGAATTCCTGCAGTCGGCCAACATCGTCAACACGATGATCAAGCAGCTCTCGGTGTTCACCTCGGAAGTGACGCGCGTGGCACGCGAGGTCGGCACCGAGGGCAAGCTCGGCGGCCAGGCTCAGGTGCCGGAGGTGACCGGCGTCTGGAAGGACCTGACCGAAAGCGTCAACTCGATGGCCAACAATCTGACCGGCCAAGTCCGCAACATCGCGGAAGTGACGATCGCGGTCGCCAATGGCGACCTGTCCAAGAAGATCACAGTCGACGTCCGCGGCGAAATCCTGCAGCTGAAGGAGGCCATCAACACGATGGTCGATCAGCTGCGCTCCTTCGCCTCGGAAGTGACGCGCGTGGCCCGCGAAGTCGGTACCGACGGTAAGCTCGGTGGCCAGGCGATCGTTCCCGGCGTCGCCGGTACCTGGAAGGACCTGACCGACTCCGTGAACGCGATGTGCGGCAATTTGACCGCGCAGGTCCGCAACATCGCCAACGTGACCACCGCCGTGGCGCGTGGCGACCTGTCGCGCAAGATCACTGTCGACGTGCGCGGCGAAATCCTCGAGCTGAAAGACACCATCAACACCATGGTGGACCAGCTCAATTCGTTCGCTTCGGAAGTGACGCGCGTAGCGCGCGAGGTCGGCACCGAAGGCAAGCTCGGTGGCCAGGCGCAGGTGCCCGGTGTCGCCGGCACCTGGAAGGACCTGACCGACAACGTCAACTTCATGGCGTCGAACCTGACGGCGCAAGTCCGCAACATCGCCGACGTCGCAACCGCGATCGCTGGCGGCGATCTGTCCAAGAAAATCACGGTGAACGTGTCGGGCGAAATCCTTCAGCTGAAGGAAACGCTCAACACGATGGTCGACCAGCTCAACGCCTTCGCCTCCGAAGTGACGCGCGTGGCGCGCGAAGTCGGTACCGAAGGCAAGCTCGGCGGCCAGGCCAACGTGCTCGGGGTCGCCGGCACGTGGAAGGACCTGACCGAGAGCGTCAACTCGATGGCCTCGAACCTGACCGCGCAGGTCCGCAACATCGCCGAGGTGACGACGGCGGTCGCCGGCGGCGACTTGTCGAAGAAGATCACGGTCGACGTCCGCGGCGAAATCCTCGAGCTGAAGGACACCATCAACACGATGGTGGACCAGCTTAATGCGTTCGCGGGCGAGGTGACACGCGTGGCGCGCGAGGTTGGCACCGAAGGCAAGCTCGGCGGCCAGGCGCTGGTGCGGGGCGTCGCCGGTACCTGGAAGGATTTGACCGACAGCGTCAACTCGATGGCCTCGAACCTCACGGGGCAGGTGCGCAACATCGCCGAGGTCGCGACCGCGGTCGCCAAGGGCGACCTGTCGAAGAAGATCACGGTGAACGTGTCGGGCGAAATCCTTCAGCTGAAGGAAACGCTCAATACGATGGTCGATCAGCTCAACGCGTTTGCCGGCGAAGTGACGCGCGTGGCGCGCGAGGTCGGCACTGACGGCAAGCTCGGTGGCCAGGCCCAGGTCACCGGCGTCGCCGGCACCTGGAAAGACTTGACCGACAGCGTCAACTCGATGGCAGGTAACCTGACGGCGCAGGTTCGCAACATCGCCGAGGTGGCGACCGCGATCGCCGGCGGCGACCTGTCGCGCAAGATCACCGTCGACGTCCGCGGCGAAATCCTTCAGCTGAAGGAAACGCTGAACACGATGGTCGACCAGCTCAATCGCTTCGCGGGCGAGGTGACGCGCGTGGCGCGCGAGGTTGGCACCGAAGGCCGTCTCGGCGGACAAGCCAACGTGCCCGGCGTCGCCGGAACGTGGAAGGACTTAACGGATTCCGTGAACTCAATGGCGGGCAACTTGACCGCCCAGGTCCGCAACATCGCCGAAGTCACGACCGCCGTCGCGCGCGGCGACCTGTCGCGCAAGATCACCGTCGATGTGAAGGGTGAAATCCTCGAGCTGAAGAACACCATCAACACCATGGTGGACCAGCTCAACGGCTTCGCCGGCGAAGTGACGCGTGTCGCACGCGAGGTCGGCACCGAAGGCAAGCTCGGCGGCCAGGCCGAGGTGCCCGGCGTCGCCGGCACCTGGAAAGATCTGACCGACAACGTCAACTTCATGGCGTCGAACCTGACGGCGCAGGTCCGCAACATCGCCGAGGTGGCGACCGCGATCGCCGGCGGCGACCTGTCGAAGAAGATCACGGTGGACGTGCGTGGCGAGATCCTGCTGCTCAAGGACACCCTGAATACGATGGTCGAGCAGCTTCGCTCGTTCGCGGCCGAAGTGACCCGCGTGGCGCGCGAGGTTGGTACCGAGGGCCGGCTGGGCGGCCAGGCCGTGGTGCCCGGCGTCGGCGGCACCTGGAAGGATCTCACCGATAACGTGAACCTGCTCGCTGCGAACCTCACCACGCAGGTCCGCAACATCGCCGAAGTCACCACGGCCGTGGCGCGCGGCGACCTGTCGCGCAAGATCACCGTCGACGTGAAGGGCGAGATCCTCGAACTGAAGAACACCATCAACACCATGGTGGACCAGCTCAACGCCTTCGCCGGCGAGGTGACGCGCGTGGCGCGCGAGGTCGGCACCGAGGGCAAGCTCGGGGGACAGGCCGAAGTGCCCGGCGTCGCCGGCACTTGGAAGGACCTGACCGATACCGTGAACGTGATGGCGGCGAACCTGACCGAGCAGGTGCGCGGCATCGTCAAGGTGGTGACCGCGGTTGCCGACGGCGACCTGAAGCAGAACCTGACGGTGAAATCGAAGGGCGAGGTCGCCGCGCTCGCCGACACCATCAACAACATGACGGAGACGCTTGCGACCTTCGCAGACCAGGTGACCAGCGTGGCGCGCGAAGTTGGCGTCGAGGGACGGCTGGGCGGTCAGGCCAACGTGCCCGGCGCGGCCGGGACCTGGAAAGACCTGACCGGCAACGTCAACCTGCTCGCCGCCAACCTGACATCTCAAGTGCGTGCGATCGCGGAAGTGGCGACCGCCGTGACCAAGGGCGACCTGACGCGATCGATCCAGGTCGACGTCCGCGGCGAGGTGGCCGAGCTGAAGGACAACATCAACACCATGATCGGCAACCTCCGTCTCACCACGGAGCGCAACACCGAGCAGGACTGGCTGAAGACCAATCTGGCGCGCTTCACCAACATGCTGCAAGGCCAGCGCGACCTCGCGACCGTCGGCCGGTTGCTGTTGTCCGAGCTTGCGCCGCTGATCAACGCCCATATGGGCGTGATCTACCAGGTCGAAAATCCGGAGGTCCCGCAGCTGCGCCTGCTGTCGGCCTATGCCAATGACAGCTCCAATCCGCATCCGCAGATCGTGCAGTTCGGCGAGGGGCTGATCGGGCAATGCGCGCTCGACAAGCGCCAACGCTTCGTCTCGGACATTCCCGGCGATGCGGTGCCGATCAATTCGGCGCTGATACGGGTCATGCCAAAGAACCTGGTCGTGTTTCCGGTGCTATTCGAGACCCAGGTCAAGGCCGTCATCGAGCTGTCGACGATCTCGTCCTTCACGACGTCACAGATCACCTTCCTCGAACAATTGACCGACAGCATCGGCATTGTGCTCAACAGCATCGAGGCGACGATGCAGACCGAGGCTCTGCTCAAACAGTCGCAGCAGCTTGCGGGCGAACTTCAGACCCAGCAGAAGGAGCTGCAGCAGACCAACGATCAGCTCGAGCAGAAGGCCCAGCAGCTTGCCGAGCGCAACGTCGACGTCGAACGCAAGAACCAGGAAATCGAACAGGCGCGGCGCGCGCTGGAAGAAAAGGCGACCGAGCTGTCGTTGACCTCGAAGTACAAGTCCGAATTCCTCGCCAACATGTCGCACGAACTGCGAACGCCGCTGAATTCGATCCTGATCCTCGGCCAGCAGCTCACGGAAAACCCGGACGGCAATCTGACCGGCAAGCAGGTCGAATTTGCCCGCACCATTCACGGCGCCGGCACCGACCTACTCAATTTGATCAGCGACATCCTCGATCTCTCCAAGATCGAGTCCGGCACGGTGACGGTCGACGCCGAAGAGATCCTTACATCCAGCCTGCTCGAAACCGTCGGGCGTCCGTTCCGGCACGAAGCGGACAACCGCCATCTCGCGTTCGGCATCGAGGTCGACAATAATCTCGCGCGAAGCATGGTCACGGACTCCAAGCGGTTGCAGCAGGTCCTCAAGAATCTGCTGTCGAACGCGTTTAAGTTCACAGCCGAAGGCGGCGTGAAGATGACTGTCACGGCCGCCGTCGGCGGCTGGAGCGCCGAGCATCCGATCCTCAACACGGCACCGGCGGTCGTTGCCTTCGAAGTGTCCGATACCGGTATTGGCATTCCCCAGGACAAGCAGAAACTGATCTTCGAGGCGTTTCAGCAGGCAGACGCCGGCACCAGCCGCAAATACGGCGGCACCGGCCTCGGCCTTGCCATCAGCCGTGAACTCGCGAGCCTGCTTGGCGGCGAGATCCATCTGCGCAGTGCGCCGGGCAAGGGATCTACCTTCACGCTCTATCTGCCACTGAAATATTCCGGACCGACGGTGGCGCTTCGTCCCCAGGCTCAGGCAGTACCGATGCAAAACACGTCCGCCCCGACGCTGCAGGCGTCCCCGCAGGAGCGCGTGATCGAGCAGCTTCCGGACGACCGGCTCAATCTCGAACCCGGCGACACGATCCTGCTGATCGTCGAGGACGACCCGCACTACGCGCGGGTGCTGATCGATCTGGCGCGCGACAAGGGCTTCAAAGTTCTGGTCGCAAACCGTGGCGCCGAGGCGCTCGACCTCGCCAAGCAATTCCAGCCGAGTGCGGTCTCGCTCGACGTGTTCCTGCCTGACATGCTCGGCTGGACGGTGCTGAGTCAGCTCAAGCACAATCCGCTGACCCGCCACATTCCGGTCCAGATCATCACCCTCGACGAAGACCGGCAGCATGCGCTGGCTCGCGGCGCCTTCTCGTTCGTCAACAAGCCAACCACGACCGAAGGCGTCAGCGCGGCGCTCTCGCAGATCAAGGAATACGCCAGGCCGCGCCGCAAGCGCCTGTTGATCGTCGAAGACAATGCGGCGGAGCAGCTCAGCATCCGGGAATTGCTCGGGCACGAGGACATCGAGATCGTCACCAGCGACACCGGGGCAGGGGCATTGTCGACTCTGCGCGATCATCCCTGTGATTGCGTCGTGCTCGACCTGCGTCTGCCCGATATGAGCGGTTTTGAGGTGCTCGACCATATCCGCAAGGACGATACGCTCTCGAATGTTCCCGTAGTCGTGTTCACGGGGCGGGAACTTTCGGCCGAGGAGGATGCGGAACTTCACACCATGGCGCGAAGCATCGTCGTCAAGGGTGTGGAATCGCCGGAACGGCTGCTCGATGAAACGTCACTGTTCCTACACCGTGTGATCACGGAATTGCCCGTCGAAAAACAGAGGATGCTGGAGAAGCTCAATAGTTCCGACGATGACCTCATTGGCAAGACAGCGCTCTTGGTCGACGACGACGCCCGCAACATCTTCGCGCTCTCCAGCGTGCTGGAACGGCGCGGCATGAAGGTGCTGACTGCGACAACCGGTCACGAGGCGATCGCGCTGGTCGAGTCCAATCCGAAGATCGCGATCGTCCTGATGGACATCATGATGCCGCAGATGGACGGTTACCAGACCATGGGCGCGATCAGGCAGAACCCGACATTCGCGCGGCTGCCGATCATTGCGCTGACGGCCAAGGCGATGAAGGGCGACCGCGAGAAATGCCTGGAGGCAGGCGCGTCCGACTATTTGGCGAAACCCGTCAACACCGAGCAACTGCTGCTCGCCATCCGCATGTGGCTACACCGCTGATCGGCGATCGAAAATGATGGATCACGAAAAGATAAACATTCTATTGGTCGATGATCAACCGGCCAAGCTGCTGGCCTATGAGGTCATCCTGAAAGAGCTCGGCGAAACCCTCGTCGCAGCAACGTCGGGCCGCGAAGCGCTGGAATTCCTTCTCAAGAACGAAGTCGCGGTTATCCTGGTCGACGTCTGCATGCCCGAGCTCGACGGCTTTGAGCTCGCCGCGATGATCCGCGAGCATCCGCGCTTTCAGAAGACCGCGATGATCTTCATCTCGGCGATCCAGGTCAGCGACATCGACCGGCTTCGCGGCTACGAGATGGGCGCCGTCGATTATGTGCCGGTGCCGGTTGTGCCCGAAGTGCTGCGCGCAAAGATCCGCGTGTTCGCCGAACTCTACCGCAAGACCCGACAACTGGAGCGTCTCAACGCAGAGCTGGAGGATCGCGTGCGTGCGCGTACCGCCGAGCTCGAGCAATCGACCACGCGCCTGGTCGAGAGCGAGGCCCGTCGCAGCATGGCGATCGCGGCCGGCAAGATGGGATCGTGGGACTGGGATTGGGTCAACGGCGACTGGATGTGGGACGAGGGCCAGTACAAGATATTCGGGGTCGACCCCAAATCCTTCACGCTGACCTCAGACAATATCGAGGGGCTGTTTCACCCCGAGGACGTTGACGAATTGCGGCAGGCCTGGGCCGGCTTCGGCAACGGCAAGACGTCATATGAAGCCGAATTCCGGGTGATGCGGCCGGACGGCGAGGTCCGTTGGTGCGTCGGGACGGCCGCGGCCACCAGCGACAGGAACGGCAAGGTGGTCCGGGTGAGCGGCGTCACCGTCGACATCACCGAGCGTAAGCGCGCCGAAGAGCGCCAGACCCTCCTGACCCGGGAAGTCGATCATCGCGCCAAGAACGCACTCGCGCTGGCGCAATCGATCGTGCGGCTGACCCGCGCGCAGAACATGAACGCGTATGTGCGGGCGGTCGAGGGGCGCATCACCGCGCTGGCGCGAGTCCACACGGTGCTGTCGCTGTCGAGCTGGCAGGGCGCCGAGATCCGGCGGCTGGTGAACGAGGAAATCGCACCTTACTCCGAGGCCGGGCAAATCCAGATCGAGGGCGGCGAGGTGCAGTTGCAGCCCGCGACCGCGCAAACGCTGGCCTTGGCGCTGCATGAACTCGTCACCAACTCCGCCAAATATGGCAGCCTGTCGGCATTGCCGGGCCGGCTCGCGATCACCTGGGAAGTGCAGGACGAGACCCTGATCCTGGTCTGGGTGGAATCTCGTGGACCCAAGGTGACCAAGCCGACGCAAAAGGGCTTCGGCACACGAAGCGTCATCGCGAGCATCGAGACTCAGCTTGGCGGACAGGCGGATTTCGATTGGCGAACTGAAGGTCTGATCTGCCGCCTGACCGTTCCTCTCAAGACCAGTATGCCGGAAGGCGCGACCTATCGCGATCTGGCGACACCTGAGCGGCGGCCTGTGCTGACCTCGAGGGCGGTCTAGAGCTTTTTCCGTTCCGATGGAATCGGAACAGAGCTCTAGATTCTTGTTTTGACGCGTTTTCTTCACGCGAACCGGTATCCACTTCGCTCGAAAACGCTCTAGTAACTTCATTGAGCCGTAGCTGAGCGTGGGACCTAGCGGTTAACCAAAGGGCGATTGCCATCGTCCGCGCGTGCACGAACTCACATTGAAGCCAAAGACGAGATCGTGATCGGAGCTTGCGGCCAATCTGCGCTACCACCTGCCGCAACGACGACGCAATCGCGCGAGGAACCGCATGCCAGGACTGAACTTTGCCGGCACGAGCATTTTCGCCCTCGCCATCGCCGCGCTGACCATCGGGCGATCGAGTGCCGAGCCGGTATTGAAGGGCGCAGACGCCTTTGGTGACTGGCAGCGCGACAAGCCCGGCACCGTCAGATTGATCACGCCGCTGGATTTGCCCAAGCCCGGCGCGACGGCGTCCAGCAGCAACGCGTCCCGCATCGTGCCGAGGCCTGCGTCCGCCGTTCCGCAGGTACCGGCAGGGTTCAAGATCGAGCTGTTTGCTGAGGGGCTGAGCGGCCCGCGGATCATGCGGACCGCGCCCAATGGCGATATCTTCGTCGTCGAAACCGGCCCCGGCCGCATCCGCATCCTGCGCAGCGCCGACGGTGCCACGAAACCCGCAACCAACGAGATCTACGCCAGCGGCCTGAACAAGCCGTTCGGCATCGCGTTCTTCCCAAGCGGAGTTAATCCGCAATGGCTCTATGTCGCCAATACGGACGGCGTCGTTCGATTTGCGTACCGAAGCGGCGACCTCAAGGCTTCGGGGAAGCCGGAGACGATCGTTGCCAATCTTCCACACGGCTACGGCCATTCCACGCGCGACATCGTGTTCACATCCGACGGCAAGCGGATGCTGGTGTCGGTCGGCTCTGCCGGCAACGCGGGCGAGGGGCTTGGCCGGCCATCGGAAGGCATCGAGGCCTGGAGCCGCGATCGCGCGCTCGGCGCCGCCTGGGGTTCTGAAACCGATCGCGCCGCCGTGCTCGGCTTCGATCCCGACGGCAAGAATCAAAAGCTGTTCGCGACCGGAATCCGCAATTGCGTGGGGCTGGCGATCCAGCCCGGAAGCGGCACGCCGTGGTGTTCGACCAATGAGCGCGACGGCCGCGGCGACAACCTCGTGCCTGATTATGTGACGCGCGTGCGCGAGGGCGCGTTCTACGGATGGCCGTGGTACTACATCGGCGCCAACGAAGATCCCGCGCATGCCGGCGAACGGCCGGACTTGAAGGACAAG
The DNA here is from genome assembly GCF_000938235.1 of Bradyrhizobium sp. LTSPM299. Classification (NCBI taxonomy): domain Bacteria; kingdom Pseudomonadati; phylum Pseudomonadota; class Alphaproteobacteria; order Hyphomicrobiales; family Nitrobacteraceae; genus Bradyrhizobium; species Bradyrhizobium sp. LTSPM299. The sequence continues at coordinate 300,236 of NZ_JYMU01000023.1, read as the reverse complement.
GTGACGATCCCCGACGTCCTGCTGCAGCCACACTCGGCTTCGCTCGGTCTGACCTTCTACACCGGCAACAATTTTCCGCCTGACTATCGCGGCGATGCCTTCGCAGCCGAGCACGGTTCGTGGAATCGATCCAAGCGGACGGGTTACAAGGTCGTCCGCATCCGCCTGAAGGACGGAGTGCCGACCGGTGAATATGAGGATTTCGTCACCGGCTTTGTCGTCGCCGACAATGAGGTCTGGGGGCGCCCGGTCGGCGTCACCGTGACACGCGATGGCGCGCTGCTTGTCTCCGAAGACGGCAACGGGACGATCTGGCGCATCAGCCACGACTAACCGCTGACGCCTTCGCCGATCGCTAGATCACGTCCGCCAGCGATTGGCCATGCAGCTCGATGTTGAGGCCCTGCATGCCGAGATCGCTGATCTCGCCGCCCATCGCCTTCAGGCTCTCCTCGCGGATCAGTGACATCAGCCCGCGTCGCAGGGCGAGGAATTCCGAAGACATCATCATTGACTGCTGTCGCGGCCGTTCCAGCGGAATCGGAATCTCGGCCTTGATCGAGCCTGGACGCGCCGTCATGCAGTAGACGCGGTCGGACAGGAAGATCGCCTCGTCGATATCGTGAGTGACGAACAGGACCGAGATCTTCAGCCGCTGCCACATGTTGGTGAGGATCTGCTGCATGATGACGCGCGTCTGCGCGTCGAGCGCACCGAACGGCTCGTCGAGCAGCAGCACCTTGGGGCCGGTTGCGAGCGCGCGGACGATGCCGACGCGCTGCTTCATGCCGCCGGACAGCCGTTCCGGATAGTGCTTCTCGAACGCTTCAAGGCCGGCAAGCCCGAGCAGCGTGCGCGCCGCGCGCTCGCGCTGCGACCGTGCCATGCCGCGCATCTTGAGGCCGAACTCGACGTTCTCCCGCACCGTCTTCCACGGGAACAGCGAATATTGCTGGAACACCATGCCGCGTTCCGCGCTCGGTCCCTTGACCGGCTCGCCATCGACCGTGATGGTGCCTTCGGTCGGCTTCAGGAAACCTGCGACCGCGTTCAGGAACGTCGACTTCCCGCAGCCAGACGGCCCCACGATCGAGACGAACTCGCCGGGATTGACATGGATGTCCGTGTTGGTGACCGCCGCGACCGAGCCGTCGATGGTCTCGTAGCTCAGCGCAAAGTTCTTGACCTCGATGCGACCACGGACGGGTCTGGTCTCAACCACGCTCATGCGCGCCCCCAAGGCATAGCGAGCCGTCCAACGGCCCGGATCAGCAGGCTCGATGCGAGCCCAAGCACGCCGATCGCGATCATGCCGAGTGCGATATCGGGATACTGGACCAGCGAATACGCCTCCCAAGTGAAGTAGCCGATGCCGTATTGGCCGGAGATCATCTCGGCGGCGATCAGCGAGACCCACGCGACGCCCATGCCGATCGTCAGCCCGGTGAAGATGTGCGGCAGCGAGGCGGGGAAATAGACCTCCCGGAAGATCGAGGTTTCCCTGGCGCCGAGACAGCGCGCGGCCCGCACCAGCACCGGATCGACCAGCGTCATGCCGTGCAGCGTGTTGACCAGGATCGGAAAGAACGAGCCGAGGAACGTGATGAAGACGATGCTCTGCTCGTTGGTCGGCCACAGCATGATCGCCATCGGCACCCAGGCGATTGCCGGAATCGGACGCAACACTTCCGAGACTGGGAAGATCACCTCATGAACCAGCTTGAAGCGGCCCATCACCAGGCCAAGCGGGACCCCGACGAGCGCCGCCAGCGAGAAGCCGAGCAGGATGCGGCCGCAACTCAGCACGATGTGCATCAGGAATTTGGGGTCGTGGATCGCTCTGGCAAAACTGTCATAGACCGCGAGCGGCGAGGGCACGTTGGTGAAGCGGACGAAGAACACGACGCGGTATTTGGTCAGAAGATGCCAGACCAGGAGGAACACGACGAGCGACGCGATGCCGATCAGCATCGCGCGGATCCGGTCCTGGTTGAGCCGGTACCACCGGCCGGCAAGAACGCCGATGCCGGCCGGGGTGGCAACGGACGCCGGGGCCCGCGGCTCGGTCGCGGTCACCACGGCAGCCTCCTCGTGACGGACAAGTGCGGGGCTGCTGCTCACGTCTTGCCTCCTCCGACCGCCGACTTCACCGCGTCCTCGAAGCCCAAGACCTTGAAGCCAGAGACCTTGCCGCCGCTCTTGGCGGCATAGGCTTCGGCGTCCTTCTTCAGCAGGAAAGGTGCAATGTCGCCGCCGCCGACCGCGAAGAAGGCCTGGTCGGCGAACAGCTTGATCCCGCGCGTGGTGTCGAAGACATAGGCGACATTGATCTTCTTGCCCTTGGCCTTGAAGTCGGCATAGGCGCCAAGCGTGCAAATGGCGCTGGAGAACGGCAGGATGCCTTCGCCGTCGACCCAGACCTCGCCGGATTTGCGCCACTCGGTGATCGGCTTCTTGCAGAACGTATCTTCACCTGAAATCTCGTAGTTCTCCGTGCTGGCAAGCTGTACGTCATAGTCGAGCTTCATCTCGGCATAGGCTTTGCGGATGTAGGAATCGTCGACCCATTTTTTCGGATCGAACTCCTTCATGCGCCCGAGATTCTGCAGCACCTTCACGTCGGTCGCCGCGGCATCGATCAGGGCCGGCTTGATGGTTGGATCGGTCGTCATGTTGCCGCTTGGACCGAGGAAGATGTAGACCACTTCCTTGCTGATGCCGGTCCACTCCTGGATCTTCTCGGCGGCCTGTTTCGGGTCTGCGCGCAGCCACTGATCGGCCGCGATGATCGCCTTGATGTAGGCGATTACGACTTCCGGATATTTCTCGGCGAAGTCGGAGCGCACGACGACGCCGTGCCAGGTCGGCAGGTTGGTCTCGACGCCGTCAAAGATTTTTCGCGCGAAGCCGCGGAACGGCAGCAGCTCTGCGAACGGGACGAAGTCGGCATGCGCGTCGATCTTCTTCTCCTGCAGATTGGTCGAGCCGACCTCGGGACTCTGGCTGACGAGCTGGAAGAAGTCGGAGGGATAGCCGCGGTCCTGCATCGCCTTCAGCACCATGCCATGCGCGGCCGAGCCGAAGGGAACGCTGACCAGCTTGCCCTTCAGATCGGCGAGTTCGTAATAGGGCGAGTCCTTGTGGACGACGATGCCGTTGCCCGACCCCGACATGCTGTAGGCGGCGACCGCGATCAGGCGACTCTTGCTCTCGGGATTGTTCTCGAAGGTGAAACCGTTGACGACGAGCGGATAGTCACCCATCGCGCCGAATTGCAGCTTGTCGGCCATCATGCCGTTGGTGACGGGTGGACCGGAGGTGAAGTTCTGCCATTCGAGCTCGAACTTGATGTTGGCGTATTTGCCTGACGTCGGCAGGTACTTCTCGAGCAGATGCAACTGTCGGATCACGACGCCCGTGGTCACCGTGTTGGTCGTGGTGTCCTGGGTGCCGATCCCGACGGTGACGGTCTCCGCGGCCACGGGGCCGGCAAGCATCAGGGCCAGGGCCGTCGCCGACAGCGCGAACGCGCGTGCTGGTAGATGGCGGAGCATTCTCATCCTCGTTCGGTTGGATATGCCGATGCTGCCATGATTGGTTGACCCGGTGATCCCCGCAAACGCGGACTTGTCCTCACGGTCGATTAGTTGCCGGGAAAGGGCCGATGCACACCGGTTGGGCAGATTTGCTGCGGGGCGCCAATTCGATGAGCACAGGAATTAATCTGCCGCCTGGCCACGCATCTCCTCCAGCAGGTCGGGCCGGCAGACCACGATTTGGGAACGCTTGGTCAGCACGACCTGCTTGTCCTGCATCCGCTTCAGGCTGATCGTCACCCATTGCCTGGTGGCGCCGACCATGTGTGCGATATCCGCATGCGTGAAGGCCGCCGCGATCAGCGTGCCGTCGGGATCCTCGACGCCATAGAGATCCATCAGGTGCAGCAGGAGGTGCGCCAGGCGCTGGGTGATCGAACGTGTTCCAAGCATCTGGGCAAGCGCGGAATAGCATTTGCCCTTGAAGGTCAGTCCCTCGATCAGGCCGATTGCCAGATTGGGGATTTCGGTGGCGAGCGTCCGCAGCTCGCGTCCCGGAAGCTGCACGACAGCGCAATTGCTGGCGGCAACGCCGGACCATTGATGCGTGCCGCCCTCGAACACTTCCGGTCCGCCGACGAAATTGCCGACGTGCCAATAGGCCAGCGTGATCTCGCGACCGAGCGGCGAGATATAGAATACGCGGACGCGGCCGCTCTCAATCAGATAGATGCCGTCATGCTTGGCGCCCTGGCTGAACAAGGTCTGTCCGCGGTTGAGCACCTTGCGGCGGCCCGACTTGAGCACGAGGTCGCGTTCGCGCGGCGTCAGCTTGTCCATCAGTGGCGGCGGGCCGCCGATCGCCTGCTGATTCTCGGTGAGCAGCAGCGAGGTGCCGCCGGGCGTCTTGGCGGCGCCGGGAGTCACGCTGCCGCTGATAGCATTGGCCGCATGGAGCAACATGACCTGCCTCCGGATCATCTGGAACTGATCCAAAAAGCAGCAAGCTTCATGCCAGACGAAGGACGGCGAACCGCCGCGAAGCAAGTTCGAAACGTGACTGAAAGGCCAGCAAAATCAATGGCTGGCGAGATCCAGAAGGTAGCTCTTCGGATAGATTCCACGGTTATGGCCATCGGAGAAAGCGATGTTCAATCCGTAGCCGAGATCGGCCACCTCGACGATGGCGAGGCCCGGAAAACCCGCGGGGAAGCGATCGTCATAACGGGCACGGAGACAATGCGCGCACTTGCAGGCCGTCCGTAACTTTTCGGCCGACAGCGTAATGTTGTCGCCGAGGGATGTGGCCATCGACAACGAGTCCTGACCAGGACTGACGTCATACCCCGTCACAGTCGGTGCAACCGTCATCGTCATCACGACCATCTCCTCGCGCGTAAAATAGGAGAGGAACGGTCGCTGCGATAGCAACTAATTGCACGCAAGGCGCAAATAGCAATGACTCGGTTGCAATCCTCCAGCCTTGGAGAACGACAAGCCATGGGATTGATGACGCGAAGGATAGATTCGCCTTGGGCGCATCGAACACGCGAACTGCGTTTGCTGCTTTGTTGCTCAACCGGCTGACTCCGATTTGATCAATTGGGCCAAACCTCATCATTCTCTCGTCCATGACAACTAATTGCTATCGCGCGTGATGGCGCTGAACAAAGCTGCCGCCACGTTGCGAACCAGGAGCTGATGATGGCAATGGACGAGATAGTCGATGGAATGTCGGAGGTGTCCTGCGACGTGCTGGTGATCGGCGGCGGTACCGCTGGCCCGATGGCGGCGTTGAAGGCGAAGCTCAGGAATCCCAAGGCCAACGTCGTTCTGCTGGAGAAGGCCAACGTCAAGCGCTCCGGCGCGATCTCGATGGGCATGGACGGCTTGAACAACGCCGTCATTCCCGGCTACGCGACGCCCGAGCAGTACACCAAGGAAATCACCATCGCCAACGACGGCATCGTCGACCAGAAGGCGGTCTATAAATACGCGCAGAACTGCTACGGGATCATCGAGGAGCTCGACAGCTTCGGCATCCGTTTCCTCAAGAACGAGAACGGCGATTACGCGGTCAAGAAGGTGCATCACATCGGCACCTATGTGCTGCCGATGCCGAACGGCGACACGGTGAAGAAGGCACTCTACCGCCAGCTCCGCCGCGCCCGCATCCTGATCTCCAACCGCTACATGGCGACGCGCCTTTTGACGGGAAGCGACGGCCGCGTCGCCGGCGCGATCAGCGTCAACACGCGGACCGCCGAATTGCTGGTGATCAAGGCCAAGGCCGTGATCCTCTGCATGGGCGCGGCGGGCCGTCTCGGCCTGCCGACGTCGGGCTACATGTTCGGCACCTACGAGAACGCAGCGAATTCCGGTGACGGCTACGCGATGGCCTATCATGCGGGTGCAGCACTCGCGAACCTCGAATGCTTCCAGATCAATCCGCTGATCAAGGACTACAACGGCCCGGCCTGCGCCTATGTGGCCGGCCCTTTCGGCGCCTATACCGCCAACAATGAAGGCTCGCGCTTTATCGAGTGCGATTACTGGTCGGGCCAGATGATGCTCGAATTCTACAACGAGCTGTTGTCCGGCAAGGGACCGGTGTTCCTGCAGCTCAAGCATCTCCACGAGAAGACGATCGAGGAGATTGAGTCGACGTTGCACAAGGTCGAGCGGCCGACGCGGGGCCTGTTCCAGAAGGGACGTGGCAACGACTACCGCACCGAATCGATCGAGATGCACATCTCCGAAATCGGCTTCTGTTCGGGCCACAGTGCCTCCGGCGTCTTCGTCGATGATTTCGCCCGCACCACCGTGCCGGGCCTTTATGCCGCCGGCGACATGGCGAGCGTGCCGCACAATTACATGCTGGGCGCCTTCACCAACGGCGCGGTTGCCGGCACCGATGCGATGGAGTTCGCCGACAATCACGATTTTGCGGATTTCGATGCTGCCGAAGTCGCGAAGGAGCGCGATCGCGTGATGGCACCGACCAAGCGCGACGACGGCATCCCGCCGAACCAGATCGAGTACAAGGCGCGCCGCCTGGTGAATGATTATCTGCAGCCGCCGAAGGTCACCCGCAAGTTCGAGCTCGGCCAGCGGCGCCTCGCCGAAGTGCGCGAGGACATGGAGCAGCGCATGATCGCGCGCAACTCCCACGAACTTCTGCGCGCGCTGGAGACCCAGTCGATCCTCGATTGTGCCGACATGGCAGCCCATTCCTCGCTTTACCGCGAGGAGAGCCGCTGGGGCCTCTATCACCTGCGCACGGATTTCCCGGAGAAAGACAACGAGAACTGGTTCTGCCACACGCTGCTGAGCAAGAAGGACGGCCGGATGACCAGCGAGAAGCGTGAGGTGCAGCCCTATGTCGTTCCGATCGCAGACGACGAGAAGGACCTCTACGACAAGCAGCGCATCCGCGCCACCGCGTGATGCCAGCCATAACTGACAGGAGATTGAACGATGCCCCTCGCGACCTACCAGACCTCGGTGCCCGTCGTCGTGGACGACGCCAAGTGCATTGCCGACAAGGGCTGCACTGTGTGCGTCGACGTCTGCCCGCTCGACGTGCTCCGCATCAGCGACATGACCGGCAAGGCCTACATGGCCTATGACGAGTGCTGGTACTGCATGCCCTGCGAAGCGGATTGCCCGACCGGCGCCGTGACCGTCAACATTCCCTATCTGTTGAGGTGATCATGTCGAGCCCGTTCGAATCCTATGACGACCTCGACGACGCCGACGAGCGGCTGCAGGCCGCGGACCCGGCCGAGCGCCGCGTCGCAATCATCGCGCTCGGCCATTCCGGGGATCCGGCGGCTGTCGCGCATCTTGCCGGCATGGTCTCCGATCCCGATGCCGGCGTGCGCCAACAGGTGGCGATGGCGCTCGGCGAATTCGACGGGCCGGAGAGTGCGATCGCGCTGGTGCAGTTGCTGGTCGACCCGGAAAGAATCGTGGCGTCTGCCGCCGCCGACAGCCTGGCCGAGTTGAAGGACGCGGCCTGTGCGGATGCAATCCTGCCGCTGGTCAGGCACAGCCATGCCTTCGTCCGGATGGGCGCGCTGCGCAGCCTAAAGGAACTGCGACGCAAGGACACGCTGAAACCCGCGCTCGAAGCACTACAAGACAGCGACGCCGCCGTGCGCGTCCAGGCGATCGGCGTGATCGGCTTCCTCAAGCTGGAAGAGTCGATTCCGGCGCTGACCGCGTCGATCAACGACTCCGACTCGCATGTCCGGCGCGCGGCCGTCAGCGCGCTGGCCTTCTCGCAGATGAAATCCGCGGCCGAGTCGATCACTCGTGCCCTCAAGGACGACGACTGGATGGTGCGCGAGATGGCCGCCGAGACATTGGGGCTCAATGCCAATGGTTCGGTTGCCACAGACCAGCTGATCGAGGCCCTTGCCGACGGGTTTTGGCAGGTGCGGCTGAAATCGATCCGCAGCCTCGGCAAGATGAAAGTCGACCGCGCCGTGCGGCCGATCGGCGGCTGCATCACCCATGAGCAGGCCAATCTGCGCAAGGAGGCGGCGGCAGCCCTTGGCGAGATCGCCGATCCCGCCGGCGAGCCGTACCTCGCCCTGGTCGTAGGCGACAGCGACCCCGAAGTGCGCAAGAACGCGCGTTGGGCGTTGCAGCAGATCGCGGCTGGGAAGGCGAGGGCAGGCGCCTGAGATGACCTACGTCGTCACCGAAGCCTGCGTGAAGTGCAAATACACCGACTGCGTCGAGGTGTGTCCGGTCGATTGCTTCTACGAGGGGGAGAACATGCTCGTGATCCATCCCGAGGAATGCATCGACTGCGGCGTGTGCGAGCCCGAATGTCCGGCTGACGCAATCAAGCCGGACACCGAGCAGGGGCTCGAGACCTGGCTCGCGCTCAACGCCAAATTCGCCGGAATCTGGCCGAACATCTCCGACCGGAAGGAGCCGCCTGCGGATGCCGACGACTTCCAGGGCGTGGATGGCAAATTCGAGAAGTTCTTCAGCGAGACCGCGGGTTCAGGCACCTGATGAACGCAGCCCGCTAGCCTTGTCCGTCCTTGAGGCCGTATTGCTCGTAGATCGCCAGCGGATCGGTGTCGGGAAACAATCTGCATTTGGCTTGCGCAAGATGCAGTGTGACCGCGCCGGATTTGCATTTGGCGGTCAGCAGCTTCAGGACATCCTCCATATGCGCGCGCGGTTGATGTTTGGACGGGAGCTGCTCGAGGGCAACCAGCGCCGTCGCCAACGCCTCAGTGACCACCCATTCGTCGTGGCCGGTGATTCCCGCTTTCGCCATCGCCACACCTCCGCACCTGCGGCCATTGTAGCTCAAACCGGGTAGGAGCCGCTATACGTCAGCGTAGGCTGCGTGCAAGGGAACCGCAGCATGCTCACAAGTTGAGCAGCAGGTTCCTGTTCCAGCCGCGCTCGACAATGCCGTTGGTGTCCGTCTGCCGTTCCAGCCGCAATGATTCGCGCGCCTTGCAGGCGACGATTGCGAACACGGGTATGATGAGAAACGTATGGCCGGTCGCTCTGGACTGCCAGCAGGTCGTGCGTCGAGCTTCGGCTACGCCGCCACCGCTCCGGTGAGCGCCACACTCAAAATCCGCCACTTCGACGTATCGAAGAAGTAGGTGGCCTTGATGTGCGCGGACGCGGAATCGGGAGCCTGAATCACCGTGTGGAATTTCCGCGTTCCATCACTCAGCGAAATCCGGAATGTCTGCATTGGTCGAACCCTCCACGGCCGGAGGGTGCGGCAGTGAGGGTTAATATTTGGTTGCCGACCGGAAACGCGCGCCGTGGTCAGCCTCAACGCTATTCCGTCTCAGGCGATGTCGGCGGCAAACGCACGAAAGTATCCTCTGCACCGACGATGCGTCCGTCCTGCGCACGAAGCTCCAACCGTCGCACCGGCAGGCCGGCTTTCTTGTCGACGAGCAGCACATGCGCTTCATCAGGCTCGAAGAAGAAGTCCTCGCCCCATTGCCGAACCGCGACCAGAAGGGGAAACAAGCCGCGGCCCTTTTCGGTCAGCACATACTCCTGATAGGGACCGCCGTCCGGAGCGGGCACGGTCCCGTCCGTGACCTGCCACTTGCTGACATCGCAATTTCGGCCGGGTTTGCCAGTCAAAGCCACTTTACGCGAGTATTTTCGACCCTGGTTGGCGTGAGCCCGGGCGTGTGGCGTCGCGAAGCACAGGGCGTCCCGGAAAGTGAAACGCGAGTTTAGGTCGTATGGCTGTCACACTCGGCATGTCGGCATCTGGCCCTGTGGGGGATCAGAACGGCGCCGGGCTACCCGCCGTCGCGGGTGTGGAAAATTCTGGGCGAGAAATGCATGCGGCGCATGACTTGCAGCCGTCTGGACGTCTCACGAAAATCGAAGTCCGACCGAATCCGCGAGTGGGACCGGTTGTGGGTAGAAAAATCGAAAACTCGCTTTTATTTAACACTTTCAATGGGAAATGGCGGAAGAGGTGTCCTGTCAATCCTTCTGAATCTATTCGCGTTTTCCAGATCTACCCTCAAAAAGCTACGGTCTAGGCCACGGCCAGCGAGACGCTCTGTTAGTTCGGGCGACCAACCAACTTCCGCAGCTTAGTGCAGCGAGGACGCTCATGTTCCTGAGAACATTCAGAGGGTTTCTGGCGGCTTGGGCGTCGGGCAGGTGCCATCGCCTGATGTCTTAACAGGCACAGACCCGTACCATCCCAGAAGATTAGCTTGATCCGGTCCGCACGCTTGGCCCGGAACACGTAGACCGGGTCTGCCACTCAGGCGCCGCGGCTTCCTTCTTCGGTAGCTCTGTGATGTAGGTCGCAGCATCGTGCAGCGTGACGAGCGTGCGCCCATCCGGCAACTCGATTACATCGTCAAACTCGCCGCCAACCCTTCCCAGCCATGCCGGCATGGTCGCCGCAACTCGAGCCGTGTTCACGACCGGACAACTACGGAAGGGCGACACATATACCAGAATGGGGTACCTCGGGATGACGTCTCTTTTTGCCACGCTTTCCCGATAGAGTGGATCGCGCTCGGAGGGAGCGCCATGAGACGGGACGGCTCCGGCGCCTACGCCGCCAGCTCCGCGCTGCAGCTGTTCGCGTGATCAGGGCGGAAGTGAAAGCGCTTACTTTGGCCTCGACGTAGAACCCTCACGGCGGGGCTTCTTTTTGGAGGGCGCACGCCCTTACGGGGCGCGCTGCGCCAATGTGGTTTCTCGCGCCGTTGGCGCGCAGGTGAGTGGCGGTCCCTCTGAAAGGCTCAACATGACGCCGAAGATCAAAGAACATAACTGCCCGGCCTGCAATGGAACGGGCCTCCAACGGGTGATGCAGACGGTGCGGCCGGGCCACAAAGTCTATCCTGCCAAATGTACGGCCTGCGACGGCAAGGGAAAGATTGCTGACGCCAAACTAGCGCGAGAGTTTGGCCGCTAGAATACGGCAAGGACTGTTTTGGAGATTGCATGGTCACTGGACATGCTCAGGACGGCCGCGGGCTGCGCGATTTAGTTCGTGCCGGCGATGATCAGAAGATTATTTAGAACAGGCGTACAGCAGAACGCCGCCACGATAGCGATATTGTAAGGATTGTTGCTGCGCCAAAGCAGCCACATCATGAAATAGGTCAAGCCGAGCTTGGGGATCAGCCACAAAGGACCGAGCCATGTCTGAGCGACGTGCATGAACGGGTTCAGCTCGCCGAGGCCGAGGTTCAGAATCGTGTTCGTTGTGTAGAGGTCGGCGACTCCGAGAAGCAGGACGGAAAGCACCAGGAGCGTCTTAGCCAAGTAGCGTCGCCCTAAAATGATCTCGTAAGCGAATGCTCGACCCTCGGGGTCGTTCTGCTCAAACCAATCACGCGCCGTGTTGTTGGCCGCGAAGACCTTCAGGTGCTCTGGGTCGCCGACAATCTTGCTCGTATCCGTATAGATCCAGATTTTCATTTCATCAGCTCAAATAGCTCTATTGCTTCGGGGGCGGGGGGCTAATGCGTGGCGCCAGCTGGCGCTATGCCCGCACCCTACCACACGCACAGGCGGACCTTGCTGGGCGTTCCATATGGACGATGCCCTCGCTCACCCGCAGCTTTCGTCCCGGTGGGCATATGGTTCAGGAGCATGTGGGGTGGGCACGCCGGCTGCGATCCTCGTCTCGCCGGTGAACCTGGGTCACCGAGGTAGCGCGTATCGAACGGTGAACGAAGGACCGTCTCCGGCTGGCGGGGCGTGAATTACCCCGTCAGAAGGCCCCATAAGCTGGCGCATCGCGTTGCACACCAACGGGTGCCGGTTCTCATCGGGGCTGACGATCCGGTGGATTTCCCCGGCGTTGATTTCCACATGTGAGCGCCCCTGCTTGGACGCCCGAGATATTTGAGCCTCAACTTCTTCGCGGAATTCTTCCAGCGTGGGCATGGCAAAGCCCTTGGGTTCTATCGAGATGTAAGCAACCACTGATCAACGATTTATTTTGCCACTCTAACAGGTTGTTCCGACTCCACAACGCTGCCATCGCATTGAGGGCTAGAGCGCTCGATACGGCGCGGCCAGTGGGCTAAATTGAAGGGGTGACCGATCCGCAGGACTCATGGTTTTTTTTGAGCGCGTGCGCGTGCCAATGTTTGAACACCCACCCCTGCCTGCACTGGTGGTGCTTTTGGGCGAAGCTAAGCGAACCGAGTACAATCAAAGCCACTGCGACAAGTCCGGCGACGATGTTCTTCATAGTTTCGGACGGCTTGTCCGAAACCGTTATCTTCTCCATTAGTTCGACCATGGCTACCCTCCCAGGGACCACCGACCAAAGGGGGATGATGGACACCGGCGATCACGGCCGTCAATGCAGGATACCTGTGCCTCCTCGAACCATTTCTCTGCGGCAGCCTGTGGCTATGGCAGCATTGCTGGCTTGAACCTGGCCGCCGCAGGCTCATACTCAACTAATGCTGGAACAGCAGCCAACGTTCATAGCCCGAAAAAATCCCGGTACCGGTTGGGGAATCGATATCCTGTGGCCCGACGGGGAAACGGAAGTCGTTAAGGGGTTTGTTACCGAACACGACGCGGTTAAGTGGATTGCTGAGCACTCCACGGCGTGGCAGGAAACACACCCCTCGGACTCAGGCACTTGAGAGCACCCGATATCCCATGCCGCCGATCGGTCCCTTGGCGTTCCAGTTGAAGTTTGGCCGCATGTCTGCGCCACGATTGCCGCAGGCGCCACAGACGAAGCGAGGTTCGAGGTGGGATAGCCTCACGTCGTCATCCCAGCGGTCGGCCATCAGCGCAATCGAATGGCTACATTTGTAGTCGGCGCAGTAGATCAGCACGCCGCGGACGCCCATCGGCGGAGCTTGCCGTCGAAGTCCGCCGAGCTCTAAGCGCGGGCTAACCACGGATTGATGAAGGCCCCGCCGGTTCACGCCGGCGGGTTTTCTTTGCCCCGAGGGTCGCGTGCAGGCACCTGCACGGGGCGACCGTCTCGGCTGACACAGCGCCGCAAACGCTCGCACCGGACAACCGGTAGCGGCCTGGCTGCACACGCCCGCCGGCTTGTCCCGCTAGTCCCAAAACGATGCGCCGCCGACGGCTATGTTCATGACAGTAGAATTACAGAGGGCGGCGACTGAGCGGTCTTATTCAAACGTGACGCCGATCCGTTTTTCCTTTCGCCAAACGATGCGGCATTGCCGCTTGAGCTGATCGCTGGGCACATAGAGCGTGAACTTGTCCGGGATGGAAAGCGGCGTCACAACCTCAAGCGCTGCGCCGGTCTCTGAAATGTTCCTGACCATGCAATCGATCGCGCCGCCGCCGAACTCAATGGTTCCGGCCTTGAGGACGCGATGACGTGACGTTCCTCGATGCTCGTTCATGAGCAATCCAGTTCACGAAACTGCGATGCACCTTACCTAGATCGTGCTGATTCCGCGCGCTTCAAGCCGCCCGCATTTCCTGCATTCGAAGGTATACAGGTCGCGGGTAGCGGTCTCAGACTCAATCCCCAATAACCGCATTTCGATGCTGCACACCGGACACACGATGAGTGAGGCGAACGGTGCTTCCGGAGGCGTCGGCTGAGCCATATCAAGCACTAGGCGCTCACGTAGGCAGGATTGCGAGTCAATTCAGGCCTAAATCTCCTGGGTGGAGCGGCTTGGCGAGGCCCAGGCCGGCGCGTTCCAAGTTTGAGCTATGTCAATTTGGGGGCGGGCCTTGAAATACTGTTTTGGGCCGAACCCTTCCGATTCTGGCGCGTATTTGTCCTGCATTCAGGCGCGGGGGCCGGCGATGACGCAGGATGACGAAAAGGAGATCGAGCAATTGCGAGAGCGGGTCGGAAAGGCCCTAGAGACCTTTTCAAATGGAAGAGTTGCGCCAGATCGCGCAGGAGCTGGAGGAGCTCGCCAAGGCCAACAAGTAAAGGTTCTATGCGCCCTTAGCCTTGAGCATCACATGCGCGCCGGCATCACAGAGGCGGGCGAAACCTACGTCGCCAGCCCTCGCTGTGATTGCGGCAAGGCGCGCGCTCGCTGTTCATCGCGGGCCATTCGCTCCTCGCGCCGCCAATGGAAAAACTCCCTCAACCACCTGCCCAAATCAGCGGATCGTCGAAGGTGAGCGTCTTTCAAGACATCTGCTAAATCCTCAAAATGAAGATCTTCAGACATAGCCGAATCCCCTTTGTCTAATGACAGGAGGTGATGCCCGGTTTGTTGCCGGGCCTGCTTCGTGCGCTACTTTGCAGGCAGCTTCACAGGGACATGCGGAGAGCTGCTCACCACCCGCGGGCTTCCGTCCGGATAAACATGTCCTTGGGGATCTGATAACGGCTTCCAGCAGAACAATGAATTTCTCTGAGAGCATCGGCGTCGCCTCATGATGAGGATCTGACCACTTGTCTAGCTCAGACTGCTCGTGGTGCGTGTGAGCTAGATTACAATGGCCGAACCCCGTTGTTCGACACCATCAATGCTAAACCCCGATCTGTTGCGGGACGACTTCGCGGTCTGGGAAAATGGTTTCATTGGGCCAGCTTGGCCGCCCCATTTGCTCGCGCCAATCGACCGGGCACATCCGCCCGCTGGGCGAACCGCGCGCGAGCAGCCTCGCCAGAGTGGCGGGGGGCATTCTGGCGCCCTTGCAAGGTCCGCGACTGGAAAATGTGCGGCGTGGGGCGCATATTCGGCGCATGAATAATCCTGCTTCGAGAAGTTCCATGTTGGTCGTTGCTGGCGTTACCGCCTTTGCCGCGGCCTATCTGGCACATACTGCCTTCGGTATGCCGCCATCGGCCATCCGTCACGACGCCCTTGGAATGGCTGCCCGCATAACTGCATTCATGGGTGCTGGGATGTTAGCGCGAAGGCGGGACAAATGACCCCCATCCCACGCGCCCCGGACGGGCCGACGTCGGCGAGCCGCTCGAGCTTGCTGCGCGGTGCGAGAATTCACGCTGCGCGGGTTCATGCCCGGCGAGTCATCAAGACGATCACTAAGATGCAGAACACAATTATCAGCAGCGCTCCTATACCCAGCGGCCCTTCGGCCGTGCCCTACAGGTAATTTCCAAGTTTGATGGCTATCGTGTTGGGTCCGGCGAACATAGTGGCCTGCCGCGCAATCCAGCTCGCGGACCTCATCGCATACTACTCGCGCCGTGACGGCATCGCGCTTCTGAAGTCAAAGGAGCCTGGCGTCGAGCAAGAGATTGATCCGATCATACGCATCCTTACCGAGAAGTTGGTGCATCGCGGATTTGTCGCGACGGGATTTCACGACCGTCCGGGGATTGACGCATGAGTGACCCGTTTGAGGACTTCTATAACGAGATAGAAAACCTGGACTCGGCCGTCTCGAAGTTTATCCATCCGCGGGAATTTGGGGAGCGATGGGACGGGACCTGGGCTTATTTCGCGTTCTCGTATGAACGGGCCTTCGAACGGCTAGCGAGGAGGGCGTACGAGGACGGGGCAAGGGGTATGCACCTCATTGAGCCTCTGTTTTTCCTGGCGAGGCACTCGATTGAGCTGGCGCTGAAGGCGACCATAGCCGACTTCGCCCAGGTGGACGACAACGCCCCACAGTTGGTCGGGCACCGGCTTCTCGACCTCTGGGACGAGCTTTACAAGGTCATGGACCGGTATGGCTCCCCGCCGAATGACGATTGGGGTATCAAGTGCCGAGAACTAGTGGCTCATATTCACGAAGTCGATCCGGAGGGGGACCGGTATCGCTACCCTTCCAACCGGAAAGGGATCGAGTTCGCTGGCACGGACATTGACGTTGCGGGCCTGATCAGGGCGCACGGGCACCTCACCACCTATCTCGACGCCTGTCGGTCGATGTATGCGGCCGGGTACCACTGACGGCGCTACTTTTGGGACACGTCAAATGTCGTCGATCTGCTCAGCCAGCCGAACCCCACACGATCCTGATTTGCCCGAGTACCGTGGATTCCAACCGTAGCTTTTCGGATGATCGCCACCGAGCGCAACGAAATCAACGTCGCATAGAGGAGGGGATGTCCGTCACGGGGCCTACTGTTAAGAATTTGACGTAGGCAATGTGCGGACATCTCCCGGCATCAAAGAGGCCAGAGGCGACGGCGAATTGTAGCTGGCTTCCGGCAGCCACAGCATGCCGCCTGTCGACCCGCGCTCCGTTGTTGATTTTCACAGAACGGCTGAGCGAGCATTGTCGAAAAGCGGACATGCCGCGGCCCTTCGCAGTGTTGGAAATCCTCGCCCAGACGCCAGGCTCAACAGAACGGCGCGATCGGAGCGAGTGGCGAGGCGCGCAGGATGCGACCAAACGGGAAGCTCGCATTGCCCCTTGCGGCGATGGTATCCGTTGCCACTCCGGCAAAGTCCTGGGTCACGCTGCTGGTGCCTCCGGGAAGCATTTCCACCGCGATTATGCTCAGCGACGAACTGGTTGGCAGATGAACCGACGCCAGGATGGCTTCAATCTGGGCCTGATGGAAGGCGACCACCGCGGTCCGGTTCGGCGTTTTCGATTTCAGCGAGCTTGCTACCAACGTCGTGAAGTAGGGCCTGAGTGCGGGGTCGATTGTGTCGAGCGCCCTGTTGACAAACACGCCTGGTTCCGACGCGATCAGGACGTTCCGCATCGAGGCGCCGTCCGCCTGAACGGCCTGCGCATAGAGCAGGAACCACATCGAGGTGTGCGGCGGTTGCCTGGGCGTGACAAGGAAACTTCCGTTGAGCATCGGCGTTGCGTAGGGCGCGGTCGCGACGACCAGGCTCGGTGTTCCCTTGCTCGCCGTGACCGGCGGTACCAGTGGCGGCATGATCTGCTGGAGTTGAAATGGACAAGCGGCTGCCGTCATGGCGGACAGGACTGCGGCAGCGGAGCCTGCAGGAAGGTTGACGCGCCCCGCATGACAGACGAGGGCTGGCGACGGATGTTGCACGCCGACCACTCTCATTGGCGAGCCGAACCGTGCATTCGCCGTCGACCACCAACGCAGATCGCCTGGCTTTCCAGCGTGGCCGATCCGCAATTCGTAGGTCCAGAAGCCGAAGAGCTCGGGATCGTCTGGGTCCATGCCATTCGGAAGCGGAAGCAGGAAATGAACGTTGGAGCCTGGCGCTGCGACGAGCTCTGTCATGGCGTTGAGCCCCGCGCGGTCGTCGGTGTCGTCGGGGATGATGACGCGCACCAGTTCGGGATCGAGCGGCAACGGCGGATTGCTGTCGGCAACGACCTGCGGTTTGGCGTCGTAAAGCAGTGGATCGGCGCCGTGGTTGAGCACCCGCGCAAACAGCGCATCGCCATCGGCATTGGCGATCGGCTCGGTCAGCTCAATCCAGAGAGATCGCTGCCGCGCCACCGTCGATGCGTAAAGTGCCCCGGCCACGTAGGGCGAGAGCGCGAGCCCGACCGACGCGATCGCCGGAACCTGCTTGGGCGGGATTGCGATCGGCAGACGCAGGTCGAGTGGCGCATCGGCAAACTCGGTGGTGGGCAGCGGTGGAGGCGGCGTCGTAAAGACCGGTGTAGGCGGCGAAGGTGGAAGTGGCGGTCCGGCAGCGATCCGGTTCGGCTTGACGAACCAGCGATGCTGCAGCGATTGCGGGAAACCTCCCGAGACCGGCTCATGGGGGTCAATAGCGTCGAAGAAAATCAACCTGGTACGCGAGCGCGCCAGCGCGCTCGGCTGCGCCGTCGCCGCAGTTCCAAGCACGCGCGGAATAGCCACCGTGCCGACTGCGACCGCGGCAGCTTCGCCGTCAGCCGGTCCGCCGCGCAGGATCGTCAGGCCCGCGTCGGTGAGGCCGTCCCAAGTCCAGTCGCGCTCCAGATCGAGGATGATGGCCACAATCCAGAAGCGCAACAGTTCGCTTGTCGAGCCGAATGTCAGTGTCTCACCGTCGGCCGAGATGATCGCGCGCAGCGCGCGCGATCCACCAAATACGATGCGCGTACCGGGTGGCGCGGAAAGTGAGTTGCCGTTGGCCATCACGCCAAGCTGTTCGGCAAGCTGCGAGACGAGCGAAGGCGCGGCCACGTCGGCGGGCCGCCGAAACAAATAGGCGGTGATCGGTTCGTCCGCATCCGCCTGGCCCAACAGGACCGGCTCGGCGGTCGGCCCGACGCGTACCTGGATCGTCGTCGCCATCGCCTGCGCGGCCTGCGGACCGAAATAGCCAGGTTCGTCGGTGCGCAGCATGCCGCGCAACGTAATCCGCACGTCGCGGCCGCGCGGGATAAGCAGCGCTCCAGTGACCGGCTGGCCGATCGGCGACCAGTTCACGATCGACGGCTCATCGATGAAAATGACGGAAATCTTTGTTCCGGGGTCGCTAGCAAGCGGCGGCGAGCCAGTCGTGGGATTGAGCGCCCGCGACGTCGTGTACAGCGTCACATAGGGGCCGTCCTCGGTGCCCGTGTCGTGAAGCGGATGGCGTATCGCCACCTCGATGGATACCGCGGTCACATCGGGATCGGGGAGTCCGGCGATGCCTTTGGTAGTTTTCGCCGTTGTCACGAGGGTCGCGCGGATGGTGTCGCGCGACGCCGGCTGATCGCCAAGGTGGGTGTAGAGCGCTTCCGGATAGATGATGTTCGGCCGCTTGACCAAGAGCGACGCCGGAGCGCTCGCGGCGCCCGGTGCGGGGACAATCGGCTTGCCGTTGCTGTCGAGCTGTTGAACGAGTGGTGCCTTGGGAGGGACCAGACGCTGGAAAGGCAGCGTTGCAATCGATGCCGGGCCCGGATTGATCGCCGCGTCGCTGACGCCCGGCCCGCCGCTGCTCAGATCGCCGAGCCGAACGCGGAACGAGTAGATGTGCCCATAGGACAACAGCGTCGTCAGGTCGACCGCCGTCCGCGTCGGTATCCCGGGCGCCGTGCGGGTGGTGAGCGCTTGCGGAATGGGGTCCGGCTCGCACAACGAGCCGCCGCGCCAGTTCGCGAAATAGCGCGGCAGCCACGCGTCAGCGGGCGTGGTGGAAAAGGGTTGGGTCGGAGCCGGCTCGACGCACAGCTCGCCCGTGAAGGTTCCAAGCGAGGAGGGGAGCTTCGTCGTAACCTTGCAGAGCGATTGCCACAGCGGCGTCTTGAATGGCCCGCCTTGCACTGCGGGCGTTACGTCAGCAACGTCGACGCGATAGCCTTGAACGCCGAGCGGTGTCTGGGTCGCGCTGCCAAGCGTCCCGCCGGTGCGTGCGCTGAGCAGCGCGAGCTGATCATTGTGCCACCGGACCACCTGCTCGTCGTCCCAGCCGAGCTCGATGCCGAGGTCGTTGCCCGGTGCGAGCAGGCCATCACCCACTGCCGCCGCAGAGTTCGCCGGCTGCGCGCAGTGGACGAGCTTCGCGAAGCCGTCCGCATACACGTCGGCCACCTGGAACGCAGAATCGGAGGGAGCGCCACCCGCGCCATCGACCGGGAACTCGACAGGGGCAAACAGCGCGCGGGCGGCCGCGGAGAGTGGTGGGATTCGTGCGGCATGAGTGCGGATCGATCCGGCAACCGCGGCCCCGGCAACCGCCCATGGATCGCTCGCGGCGAGCGCGACGAAGACGTATCCACCAGCCACAAACGCGTCGGCGTCGTTCGCCGGCAGCGTAATCGAAAGCTGGTAAATCAGGCCGAGCTTTTCCGCCAGAATCGGCTGGCGGAGCGCGTAGGAGATGACCTGACCCCAGCTCACCGTTTTTAATGGTGCCGCCGGGATCGGCTTTGCCGGGTTTCCGCGGACCGCGCAGCCAAACTCGTCATCGGTGGTGGTGAGATTACCGTCCGGCGGGCCGCCTCCGACTGCCAGATAGGAGGGCGGCAGCGACTTGCGAATGCGCGGAATTGCGAGGATGGGTTGAGTCCCCAGCGTGGCGCCGCTCGCTGTCACGGAACTCTGCAACAGCGCGAAGGTCGCCGCCGGGGATGCCGGCGCGGACAGGATCGTCGGGCTGAGCGCGATCGCATTCGCGCCGGTCGAGACGGGCAAGGCGCCGAGCCCCTTGTTGACGATCACTGTGAAGGTCGGAGCGCCGTTCGCAAAGGACGGCGATGACGGTCCGATCAGCGAGCCGGGCAGAGGGTCGACGGCCGGAATCACCACGACGTTGAGCGTGAGCGTGCCCTTGCCATCCCAGTGCTGTGGGAAGGTGGTGAGTGCGAGGCGAAGTGCGTCGGCCATCAGGCACCTCCACTAGATTGAAATCGTCTCGCTGAATCCCCACGACCCGTCGAACGAGACGTTGATGACCCAGCAGATGCTGATGTGGATTCCGACCGAGACCTGTGCCGACAGATCGGCTTCGCTGGGCGGGAGCGGAGCCGGCAGGGTGATCACGATCGCCGCGGTGAGCGTCAGCGACGCACTGGCGAGGCCACCAAGCACATCCACCTGCGCGTTGCCGGTCAGTGCAGCCGCGATCTGGATCTGCGTGGTTCCGATGTCGAGACTCAGGCTGACGACGATCGATGCGCTTCCCGACGCCACCGCGACGCTGATCGACAGTCCAAGCCCGAGGCCGGCCTCCAGATAGACATCGAGGCCGCCGCCCTGCACGCCCAGCACGATGGCGCCCGTTCCGGCCAGCGGCGAGACCACCCATTGGAACGGGTCCTGCTTGCTGCCGATCCCCACACTGAACGAGAGGTCGCTCGGGATGGTCGCGCTGAATCCGAGATCGAGGCCGAGATCGGTGATCTCGCCGAAGCCGAGTGGAATTGTCGGCAGCGTGAATCCCTGCTGCACCGTGAGCGTGTTTCCGGAGAATCCCACATCAAGCTCGGCATCGCCCCCCAGGCTCTTGGCGATACCGCTGAGCCCGGTGAGGATCGCCTGTATCGGATCCAGCGAGGGACCGTAGACGACATTCAAGTTGGTGAAGCCGGGCGATATCGTAGAGCCGGCCTGGAAGCCGCCAGTGATCGTCAGAAGCGTGCCGAAGCCGTCGACGTTGCCGATGAAAGCCAGGTTCTCCAGCGTAAGCGACCAATTCGTTGGAGTGGTGCTCGCGTCGAGGGTCAACGTGCCCTTGAACTTGCTGTAGGAGAGAACCAGGTGAACGATGGCGATATCCAGAACAGCGCGATCGGGCGGTGCCGCCGTGGGCGGGCTGGCGCCCGGCCCCCAGGTGTAGGTTCTGGTGAAGCCATCGCCCTTCAGCGGCAGACCGTCAGTTGATGGAATCTGCAGCGCGCTGCCGATGTCGGGAAATATGCTGGCAACCCCGAGCAGCGCGCCGACATCGGCGAAACCGGGTAGCTTGTTGAAACCGATGCCGTCTCCCGCGTCGTTGATCAGCGGGTGCTCGTAGAGTGTCTTCGAGGTCCCGGTCCCCTGCATGATCGAGTAGAAGGTGTTCGGCGTATCGACCCGCTGCGCGTCCTCGGGATCGAGGAGCCGGAAACTGTCAGCGGCGAACGTTCCGGCGTTCGTCGGTACGCTCGTGCCTGCCGAGGTGCCGCGCGTGAGCGGCACCGGCGTCTGCGAATCAACCGGTTGTGGCGTGTTGGCAGCGCTCGAACGTTTCGCGACACTCCACTGGCCGTCCTTTGGCAGACGCGGAGTACCGAACAGCGCGGTCTGCAGCTTGGCCGTCGTGCCGGCGGCGAGTGCCGCGCCGAAGGAGGAGACGTTCATCGTGAATTGTTGCGGGCCGGTTCCCCCGAGACTGGCAATGCAATGGGTCGTACCACTGACACGCCCCTGCTGCTGCATCAGCGCAAAAATGTCGGCCGCCGTGGGTGGCGCAGGGCTGAGTTTCGCCGGGTCGCTGCTGGTGATCGTGTCCTGAGCGTAGCCCTGAATCGCGGTTCCGCTCGAGATGTGGATGTTGGTCTGTCCGTCGGCCGTAATGTGGATCGCCGGGAAGAACTCGACATCGGCCTCGAACGTGCAGGGCGTGTACTGGATCGATCCAACGGTAACGACCGACTTCGAGAACTGGATGTTGCGCACATTTTTCAGGGACTCTACCGCGCCGGCGAGCAGGCCGTTGGGGGCCAACAACTCGAAGATTCCGGGGCCGACCGCCTGCCATCCGGTGTCGTGCTTAACGACCTTGCCGGCATCGGAGCGGTCAAACGTGATCGTACGCTGGAGACGAATGCACCAAGGCAGTATCCAGGTCTGCGCCGTGATGATCTCGTGTGCGGTTCTGCCCAGGAGTACGTTGAACAGCGCGCGGATGATGCCGGGATCGGTCGGTACGGGATCGAGCCAATCGGAAAACAGCGTCGTTCCGTAGCCCGAGAGATCGATGCGTGCGACCGGCATGAACCCACGACCGCCCGGGCCGAAATCTTCATCCCAGAACTTCGCCACGCTCGGCAGCGCGGTGCCGAGAACCTGCGCGCCGTAAGCGGGTGGAGTGGCGGAGAAGCCCGTGATGGCGGTGCCCGGCAGCGTGCCTTGCGGTCCGGTGATCGACAGCACGCGCGCGCCGGTCAAACCTTCGTCGGGGAATTCCACCGACGGGACGGCGTAGCTCGGTCCGGGGGAAGCGGGCGTCGGCTCGGAAAGGTTCGCCGTGATGCCAAACGGAAGCGTAAAGGCGGCCTGCGTCGGCAGCTTTCCGGCACCGGCCTGGTATTGCTCCAGCGCGAGTACGGGAACGATTGGCGTGGGCGCGGTCACGGCGACGAGGAACGTGGTCGGAATCCCGTCATCGGGTGAGAACGCAGCAAGCCACGCTGGCACGCCGGTCGTGTCGACGACCGGCTCCCAGGAGATTCCGGGCACCGTGAAAACGGCGGTGGCGGCTGCGGGTGCTTGCAATTGCAGGCCCGCAAAGCTGAATTGCGAGCCGCCGAGCACGCCGATGGCGATACCCCATTGATCTGCGTTGCTCGAAACGTCGAGCAGCCGGAAGCCGGTGCCGGCGGTCGCAACGGGCAGCAGCGATGTGGTCGCACTGCCGATCGTTGCAGGGGTCGGCGCGAGAGACGAAGTCTTGATCGGATTGATGGTAAGGACCGGCGGGGTCGTGGCTGTCCACGTCACCAACGCGGCCACGCCGGCAAGCAGTTCGCGGCCCGCGCTGGCAGCATAAGAAGCCGCATAAGGATCGGGGAATGTTGGAATGATCACCCCGGCGGGAAAGCCGATGGAGAGACCGCCTGAGATCTGTCCCTGCGAAAGCGTACCGCTGAGCAAGAATCCGTTCGGCGTACCGACGGGAATGAGCGCGTTTTCCGCTATCAGCGCCAGCGACGTCTTGGCGGTTGGCGTGAGCACCGATCCGACATCAACCGTGATCGAGGTCGCGGTGTGCACCCGGACGAACAACGCCGGTCCTTGCAGCACGATCCTCTGGCCACCGGAGTCCACCGGACGATCGAGCAGCGCATTGAGGGTCCCGGCAGCGATCGATGTCTCCTGATCGGGGGCTGCGCTGAAGGAGACCAGCGCGCCCGGGCCGAGGTCGAGCGTGACCTGCGAGGGCGGCCGGGCGAGCGGCGGCTGGGTCGGTGGCACCGGCGACGGTTGGGCAGGCACAGCCCACAACAGATACGATTCCTGCGCGCGGCCGGCACCGTTCGCGACCAGCCCGACCAGCCGCGCCGGGGTGAGCGCGAACGATGCGCCACCGAGCATGAGCGCTGCGGTCAGTGGGGCGATCGTCGCCGAGAGGCCGCTGCCAGTGACGACGACGATACCCCAGGCGTCGCCAGGAGCAGGAAGGGCGTTCGGTGTCGCGGCGGTGAGGATCGGAAAAACGACGCCGGCGCCGACAATCGGTGCCTTGCCCGCGATCACGACTTCGGGCGACGTCGACTGTGCCACCGTGAACGTCGATTGCGCGCAATTGCAGGAGATGGCGGCATGCGGGGTAGTGAAGTTGAGTTCGGCCAGCGTCGGGCTCGCGGCCGGCGTCAGCGAGATGGATTGGCCGTAAAGGCTCGCTGCGCCGGTTCCGGATAGCACAATCGTCGCGCCGGCCGGCGCAAGCGTGATCGTAGCGTGCGCGAACGGCGTCAGCTTGGCCGCGAGGAAATCCGGACCGATCGGATCGCCCGCCGGGCCGGTTGCCGGCGTGGTCGCCGAGGCGACCGAGAAGGTCAGTGTGGCGGTCGTATCGAGCACGATTTCGCCGCCGCCGAATGTGACCGGGCCCGAGACGGTCATCGACGCGCTGGCGAACGGTATGCCAGCGAAACCCGCAGTAGACGCAAACGGCGCGCCGAGCAGGGTCGCCTCGATCCACAGCGTTCCGCTGGCGAGCGCTACGTTCGCGGCGGTCGGCACGGGAGCACCGGAGGGCGTAATCACATGACCGATCACGGTCGTGCCGCGCATCAATGTTGTGATGACAGGGAGATGGATCGGAATGAGCGGGATCGGGGGGTGAATCCCCTTGATTGTCTGCAGCGGCGCCGGAAGCGCAGCGCGCAGATTGGTCAGCTCCGTGGAGAGATCGACGAACGAGGTAGCGGTAATGGTCTGCATAGGCAATCACACGCCTCCCAAGGATGAATATCCACGCGAGAGCGGACCACTCTTTTAAGCGGCTGCACTAAGACAGTTGGTCCCGCGCCTTCGATTGGGACACACCAAACTTTCTTGCTAAGGCTTTCGGCGATCAAATTCGCCGCAATAAATTTCATCTTTAGGTAGCATAGCACTGCAAGCCAACATTGCAATCGAAGACAGTGTTCCGAAGGTTCTCAATCGCGTTGATTTGAACGAACGGTGGAAGCAGTTCAGCGCATAGCAGCGCTCCTCCATGTGTGCGTCGCCATACGCATCGAAGGCGCGAGCATAGTTTCGCGTGATGACGGCACTTCGAGCGTCCGCGTGCACAGTGTTGCCCTCACGTGATCGCTCCCGTGAGGGAGTACGATGGCCTTTGTCTCTGAAATGCAGCGGACCGTGGATATCGACCGTAGCTTTTTGACCGTCCGCGCGGATTTCCAATCAAATCAATTGAGTGCAGAGGATGGACGTTCCGTCAGCGGAGTGTATGTCCGCGGAGCATTTGATAGCCCGGACCGAGATATAGCCGCTCCGAGGGTGCCGGGAGCCATCATGCAGGTGGCATTTTGCCATCAACTCATCTCAATGGCATCGCGCACGTTGTAGAGTTCGTCGCGCATGATAGAGCGCCAATGCGCTACCACCAGCTCGGACGAGAACAGCACGAGAAGAAATAGTACGTAGCCCACGAACCGTGCGATATCGAACGGAACCGAATGGCCCATTAGGCTCAACGTTTCGGTCGATGTATCGACCGGCACGAGGCTGCAGGCGCCGCGTGGCAGAGCGTAGGCAGCGACGCCCAGGCTGCCCATGACGGCCAGGGTGGCGACGACACGAGTGATGTGATGGCGGTTGAAGTAATAGCTGCGCAACACCTGCAAGGCCCGATCAAAGAGATCGGCCAAGGCGCGGTCGCGTTCTATCTGCTCGGTAGTTGCGCCATCGGCTTGCGACGCAACCGCCGAACGCAGAAAACGCTGCCCGCTCTCGATCGCCGCGCCGAAGCTTGATGGTTGCGATATCGACCAGCAGGAATGCGCTGTAGAGCAGAAACAGCAGATGCACGCTACCGGCGAGGATCATGAGCACGGCAAAGAATGCCGCTAGGACGAAGAAGGACAGCATTATCTGCACCGGGCGGTGGGAGCGCAGCAGCGGCGTCCGGATCCAGCGCACGATATAGCCATGTTCCACCGTCCCACTCTGGATCCACAGCAATGTGAGGACGATCAGTCCGACCCGCACCAAGAGTTCGCCGAACAGATAATAGTTGAACGAGGCTTTGAGCAAACCTTGATAGTAGGAATTGACCACATTGCCGAGAACTAGAACGGCTGCCTGCCGCGCCGATCGCGAGGTTGCGGTACACCAGCAAATTATCCCACTCCAGTTTGACCTCGTCGGCCGATTTCAGGCGATCCTCCAGCGGAACATAGGGACGGGCGCTGACCCGCGCCGCCGTCGTAACAGCCGCGTCCGGTTGCCCCCGAACCGGATCGTCTTCGGATGGGGTAGACAATTCAGTCATGGCGGGCGCCGTTCAATGCGGGACAGCGCTGGACGCGAACTTGCGCGGGATTTGTAGAAGCGTCCGATCCGTGGCTACGGCTCTACGGCTCGATGAACGGTCTTTTGCAAAATCCACGAGGACGACATCGCGCAAAGCCGCTGGTGACACAGCGGCGGCGAGGGAATGAAACGCTGCGTCCGACATGAGAAGGCTCCCCGTCTGGAAGGCAAACTTTATCGCAACTCGACTGATCAGTCTAGTTTAGCGTGTGTCTGATCGCAAGGTATCGGTATGCGGGATTCCACGCCTCGCATGTTTCCTCTCTGCGGTCTCGCGCGCTTCCTTCGCGTTCTCGGCAGCAGCTCGGATGCACAAGTTGGAGTCTTTGACCGACCACGCTACGTCGATCGACAGAATTAGTTGTCGGCTGTTCGCGCGGGGGATTACGAAAGATGGCCTAAGCGCGCCCTGTGTCGGTTCGCAAGGGACGGATCATACAGTAGCGGACTCGGAAAGCTTAATGAGCCGTGTCGTCCGGCGCGTGGCGGGTAGGGGACTTAGGCGAGAGCGCCGTCTGGGTGACGCGGCCGTTGCTCAATTACCTAACACCTTGCGTTAGCTATGCGCGGTGGACAGAACTCGTCTGGATCCGTCCTATGTTCAACTCGGCAAAAAGCAACCGTGACCGTGGGTTCAAACCGTAGCTTTCCGGCGAGTGCCCCCTGAGCTCAATGAAATCAATATAGTGCAGAGGAGGGGACGATCCTCTGCATCTCGCAATGAGGCTTTGAGGTTTTTCCAACGTGCGGCTCGCTCGTCGCATGAGAATTGCGATGGCCGGACAAAACGTCGTCCACGTCAAAGGAGAGGGCGGCGTGGCGGTTCGGCTCCGAGATGGCCGCCGCGCGCACGCTGACATTCCGACCGCCCCAGGCTGGTGAATATGTCAGCGGCAAGCTCGTCGGCTCCGCCGACCTTGCCAGTGGGCGCTTCGCGATGATGGAAACCTTGATTGGCGACGAAGGCCTCGGCTCTGGCCTTGTACCTTGGCAACCCACCTCGATCAGAGTATCGGTCAGCACGTCACCGGCGCAATGCGGAGCAATGGTAGCGGCGTCGATTGGAGTTTTGGACGCAAACGCGGGCTTGGGTTGTGAGATCGGCCGGCGAGGGGGCTTTACTTGCCTGGCGCGAGTTGGCCGGACCGGCGTCATCCCATCAAGGCTGGCGCTACGACGCCACCGCTTCGCGGCTGGCGGCCCTGACCGGCCGTCGCCGGCCCGGCAAGGGCTGGCCAAGGCAGTAAGGCGCAATGGGAACAAGTCCCCTCCCGTCGCGACAAGGGGCAAGGTCGAAGCTTCTCCGCCTCTGGGTGGAGGCTGCCCGTTTGGCTATTTGGAGGCACCGCCGCGCAACAGATGGCGGTATCCCTGCTCGGTCATCCATTTGGCCCGTGCGAAATGGCTCTTGAACGCTAGCTCCGCACGAGCGGGCTCACGAGAAGGGTCGATGTGTAGGACAACCCGTGCAATCTCGCGCCAGTCAGCGCCGTCCGCATCGGCATCGAGTAAACGCAGATAAGTAATCACGTGCTGCTCATCATAGACGGTGAGCATCGCGTCGGCCGGAGCAACGTCTTCGACAGCTGGATCAAGCGGCGGCTTCTTCACGGGGATCCTCATTTGAAAGGCGGGGCGCGTCCACACGATATTCGCGCTGAATCATGGCAAACAGCCGTCCAAGCTGAGAAGACCCGCGATAGCTGCAGTCATTGCCGCTAGTCACCCTGAGAACTTGGTGCGAAACGCAAAATATGGACTATATTCCCTAGAGACTATATACCCCGCGATGCCCGATCCCGCAATGCAGGATTGGTGTGCAATTGTTGGCAAAAATGTTCGCAGACTTCGCAAGCAGCGGGGGATGACTCAGGAAGAGCTCGCATTTGAATCTGAGATTGATCTGACCTACGTGGGCGGAATTGAACGAGGTAAGCGCAATCCTAGTTTATTGGTGATGGCCCGAATTGCAGAGGCTCTTTCGATACCGCTGTCTAAACTATTGTCGGATTAAGATTTCCAGGGCGGGGACGGCGGTCTGGAGCGCGCCGAGATCCTGCGTCACTGTCTAGGCTGACCGGTCGTGAATGGGCGGCACTTATGACAGTCCATCGTCCTCACTGACATCCGCGCTCCCGATTGGTCACACCGGGAAAGCGCGCGTGCGCGAATGCGCGTCTTGGTGAAGAGAATCCTTCGCAAGCATGGGTAACGGCCTATCGATCTCGGACCATCGCGCCTCTACAACCTCGTTCGTGCGGCATGAGGTAAAGATCAGAAAGCGCAGCATCGCGGCGGCGGTGCCGGCCGCGCCCGATAAATCGGTCATGAACCGCGACGCATCGGCATAAGGCAACGCCGGATGATGCTGCACGACGCGCTTGGGCCGCTTGGGAAGCTTCTCACGCAACTGCCTGGTGAGTTCCGCGGGATTACGAAAATCCGTATCGTCGACGTCGACATTCTTCGCAATGATGGTTTCAATTCGACCGCGGACCCGGTTCGCGGTTTCCCGCTTCCCAACCCAGATCGGCTTGAGCAGATCGTGGATGTGGCTGGGTTTGATCTCGGCGATAGTAAGTTGGCCGATCACGGGATAGGCATATGCCTTCAGCGACGATGGCCACTGTGCGCGATGCTTCGCGCTCCAGCTGTTCCAATGCTCGTCGATGTAGGCCTGCGCACACTCCTCGAAGCTCTTGGCCTTCTCAATCGCCTCAGCGGCTTTCTGCACTTCGCGAGCGTCTCGCTTCTCCTGAACGAGGTCGACGCCGGCGCGTACCTGCAGGCGGGCGGCGTCTCGGGCGAAGCGGGCGTCTTTCATGGACACGTCCTTGAAGGAGCCGAGTCCATGCCAACGCTCCTTGCCCTTGAACCAGTAGCGGTAGCTCCAGTTCTTCGAGGTCGGGCCACCGACGATCAAATAGAGACCGTCGCCGTCGGCATACTTGCCGGGCTGCTCTGTTCGTTGAATGTCGAGGGGTTTGAGCTTTCCAGCCATCCGTTTCTCCGATGAAAACCGTCCTCCGATCCCACGGTCAAAAGCTACGGTTTGCACTCGGATCAACGAGAACATCAGCGAGTACTGAAGCACTCCGTCTCCAAGCAAGCTATTGATATTATTGTGAGTTCCGAACGGTGGCGAACAACGGAGAACAGTGTACTGGCGGAAGGGGTGCCCGTAGCTTTGCGTCGTCACGCGACGACACGAACAGACAGAAGCGCCACTACCGTTTTGATTGTCCACAAGTTTAGACGATCATGATCGCCACTAGCGATCAGGGTCAAAACGCAGTGGTGAACTCCGAATGGTGAGTGTCTAGCGTGGCGATTAACCAGCAAGGTCGCCATTCATGCACGGAACAACCCCTGAGAAACGCCAATCCAGTCCCCCAAAAAAGGGGCTGACACTCCGCACCATCCAAGCGCTTGTTCAAGCGGCGAAGCCGGGAATGTGGTCGCACGAACGCGGCCTTTGCCTTGCGGTCGCAAAGAGTGGATCGGCCTTTTGGGCGCTCCGCTATTCCACGAGGTCGGGCCAGCGTCGATTGATGACCCTCGAACAATACGAACCGATCGACGCCGCCAAATTGAAGGCGCTCGAATGGCAGGCGGCAGACTATCGCAAACAAGTCAAAGCCGGTCGCGACCCGTTAGCCGAACGCAACACCGCCGCTAACAAAACGATTGCCACGACGATCAGCCGAGCGACCGCTGATACATTCGAGGACGTCGCGCGCGAATACATCGCGCAACACAAAGATGGTTGGAAAAATCGCAAGCACCTCACCCAATGGCAGAACACGCTCGCAACATACGTCTATCCGAAAATCGGCAAGTTGCTACCGCACGAGATCACCACGAATGACGTTTTGGGCATCCTGCAACAACAACATGAGCGAAAGGGCAAAGCGGGCACCCTATGGACCAATGCGCGCGAAACTGCGTCGCGAGTAAGAAGCCGCATTGAAACTGTGATCGGCGCGGCGAAAGCCAAAGGCTTGTCCAACCCCGAAACACGCGATCTTTGGAACAATCACCACAATCCGGCGCGATGGGAAGATAACATGCAGCATTGGGTAAACGGCAAACAGTCCAAGAAACATTTCCCCGCCATGGATTGGAATGACGCTCCCCTATTCGTGCGAGAGCTACAGCAAAAAGCGGACTATTCGGCTAAGGCCCTTTTTCTGACTATCCTTTGCGCCGTGCGAACGAACGAAACGATCAACGCAATCTGGCCGGAATTCGATTTAGATGAGCGGATATGGACTATTCCGGCTGAACGGATGAAAGCTGGCGTTGACCATCGCGTTCCCCTGTCGAATGCCGCAGTCGATCTTCTAACCAATTTGCACAGGATCGATGGAAACCCATATGTGTTTCCGGGCATGAAGCCAAATAAGCCACTATCCGACATGGCAATGTTAGAAATGCTACGCGGAATGCGTGATGGTTGCACCGTTCACGGTTTTCGATCAACGTTTCAAGATTGGGCCGAAGATACGACACTCCATCCCGACACGATTGTAGATATGGCACTCGCACACGCGATAAAGAACAAAACAAAGAAAGCATATAGACGCGGCAATGCTTTCGAACGCCGGAAGGCGTTGATGCAACAATGGTGCGATTATCTCTTGAGTGATCCGCAATCTTATCGAGCGAATTGGGAAAAACTGGTTGCCTAGCCCGCGCGTCTACTACATCAAACATCTTTTCATTGTCTCTTACCGCCGACTCAGCCTTAACTTGCATCCGCGAACGCGAGAGCCTTCGGGATCGTCGGGTGATAAGAACATGAACTTCCAGCAACCGGCGCGCGATTCTGACCGCGCGCCACCTTATTCGTTTTATGTTGAACGCCTTTTTGATGCTGTGAAGCAGGTGGGGACGGCCAATAGTTCGGGTCTATTTGGCGGGCTTGTCGCGATCTATTATTTCGGCGCGAAATCTCACGATATTATGGACCTGCTAAAGTTGATCACGGCGGTGTACCTCGGCGGCGTCTTCCTGTTCGCGTTTTCCTACAGCAGCTTGGCCAGCTTCTTCATAAATCAAGAGCCATCGCTTTCGGGTAGTCCGGAATATGCGCCCGGCCCATGGCGATATATATTAGGTCTTGTGTTCGGGGCCTTCTCATTCGCTGCGTGGCTCATTGCTTCAGCAGCTTCTGGCTACGTTCTTTTCCTGCTCTAGGTTTTTTGCATGTCTCGAAACAGGATCGGTGCATAAGTTAGGGATGAGGCCCGTTCGCGGGTCTTTTTCTATTGGGGACTCTTGACGCACATGTGCGAACATGAGAGTTGCAAATTAGCCGCCTGATCGGATGACAGCGGCGTACGGGTCGGATGGCCTCAGCCGCAGGAAGAAAGCGGCGTTCGCGGGTGGATGCCTGCACAACCCCGAAGCCCGAAGGCATCCGCCATGTCCCCTGACACTACAATTCTGACCGTTAATCAGGTGTGCCAACGGCTCACGATTTCAGAGCCCACTTTGCGCCGCTACGCAAAGACTGTCAGCGACTTTCCGCGCAAAATCCCACTTGGCCCGCGCCGCGTCGGCTATCTCGCCAGCGATGTCGAACGGTACCTTGCACGGCGGTATGAAGCGGCAGGCAGCTCAACCAACGCCTAAATGGCCAGTCGTTTTGGTGAGCACCAACAATCCGTGAATCATTTCAAGACAGTAAGCAGTCAGTGCTTCCGCCGCACCTAAGAAAATGCCCGACGCGCTGATCAGAGCGAGCCGGGCAATAAGGAATACAGCAATGACCGATATAGCGCAGCCGATCGAGGCGCGCAACGCACCGTCGCGGCTTGATTACGCACGATGGCTGGCCTCTCTCGGGATCCACGTCTTTCCCCTCAATCCAGCGACGAAGCGGCCATTCGCGAACGTCGATGTTGCAGCCGCCATAGGATCGCCAGAGCCGCCCCAGGGCGAGGGCGGTCTTAAATTCGCTACCACGGACGGCGCCGCGATCGGAGCGTTGTGGACGCGCTGGCCAGACGCGTTGATAGGCATCCGAACCGGCAGCATATCCGGTCTATACGTTCTGGATGTTGACCGCAAAAACGACAAAGACGGTTTTGCAACAATCAACGCGAACAATTGGATCATTCCCAATACCGTTGCCACGCAAACGCCATCGGGCGGGGGACACTACTATTTTTTCGTTCCACGCGGCGATCAACGCCGTTGGAAAACTGACAGTGACCAAATAGGGATGGGGTTAGATCGCCGGGGTGAGGGCGGCTATGTCGTATGGTACGGTGCGAATTTGTCCCTTCAGTTGGCCGAACCACCAACATGGATGACCAGCGATATCCGAATTCAGAGCGAACTCGTACCGCACGAAAGTCGCAAGCCGCTCGGAACGGACAATGCGCCTAGTTTCGCCGATGCAACTAAGGCGCTCTATTCGACGATTCCGAACGAAATGAACTATGACGAATGGCGCAACATTTCATGCGCCTTCCGGCAGTCGGCATCCGGGCTTGGCGTCGATGATGCGATGATACGGCTGACATGGGATGGATGGTGCGCTCAATACGGAAAGAACAGCAGCGCGGACAATGAGAAGCTTTGGCGATCGATAGCAAATGGAACAGAACTTGGATGGTCCTATCTGGTCAGCAGAGCATCACCACAAGTCCGGGCTGAATTAATCTTTGGTCAACCGACAATCCCGCAGACGATCAACGGGGAAGTAATCACACCACTGGACGGTTACCAGAACATCATCGCAACGGCGCCGGAGGATGGTGGAAAAAGCACTCTAATCGAAATTGTAAAATTACTTCACGGCACGGTTAGTCTCGCATTTGATGAGTTTTCCCAAACAATATTCGCGATGGCGCCGCTACCGTGGGATCGCAGCGGCACGTTTCCCCGACCTTGGGCTGAGATTGACACCGTACATACGCAACTATTCGCGAACGCACTGTTTAAAACGCCGGGCAAAGACACAGCCTTTGACGCCGTAAGCATCATTGCCAACCGCAATCAATTCCATCTAGTGCGCGATTATTTGAACCGATTACAATGGGATGGTATTCAACGATTGCCCCAAATGCTGGCGCGGCATTTCGGAGCGCAGCAATCGCCGTACATCGCACAAGTTGGCACTCGCTTTATGATAGGTGCAGTCGCCCGCATCATGTGGCCCGGTTGCCAATCCGATCACGTGCTAGTTCTTGAGGGTTCGCAAGGAATTCAGAAGTCGACTAGCTTTCGCATTCTAGCCGGTAGTGATTGGTTTACCGATGAACTCCCCGACCTTCAATCGAAGGATGCAGCAATTCAATTAGCTGGGAAGTGGATCATTGAAGTCTCCGAACTCTCGGCGTTGAAGCGATCAGATGTTGAGACAACCAAAAAATTTATGTCCAGACGGATTGATCGGTATCGCGCACCTTACGAGAAAATAGCGAGCGATCATCCACGACAATGCCTGTTTGTCGCGACCACGAACGATGAAGGATACTTGAAGGATCAAACCGGCAATCGTCGATTTTGGCCGGTCAAATGCGGCACGATTGATATCAAAGCACTGCATGATGATCGCGACCAACTGTGGGCTGAGGCACTTGCGCGGTTTAATCGCGGCGAACAATGGTGGTTGACAGCTATCGAAGAAACAATGGCGCGCGCCGAACAAGAGGAACGTCGCGAAATCGACCCTTGGCACGATATTGTCGCCCGGCATTGCGTGGCAGTCGGCGGAATGCCGGTGAGCATGGACAACGTGTTCCGAGCATTGAACATGCCGTATGAGCGGCTGAATGCCGCCACGAACAAACGCGTTGCCACGATCTTGAAAGCGCTCGGATACCAGCGCCGACAGTTGCAGCGCGGCGGACCGTGGCTTTATGTCAAATAATGCATTTTGCATCCGCTGCATCCACTCCCGGACTAGATGCGCGCAGAGCCCCACAACGCTGTCCACAATTACGCAATTTATGGAGCGTTCTTGTACGCCTCCGATCATTTCTACTGGATGTAGTGGATGCACTGAATGAGACGCCTGAAAACCAGAGCGTTTTCTGCATCCACTATAAACCATCCTTGTGGATGTACCGGATGCGTCGTTTCTTCGGCGGATCACCCATCCGTCGGTTTCTATGAAATCATTTTAGATTTCGCGCGGTTCACCAAAGCCGCTGACCAATTACCCGTGTTGATATCGAGCCGAACCGATGCTCTTGCGGTTGATGATAGGGATGGTCGCCGCCGCTGCCCGGATCGCGCGAGCCAGCCCTCCCCAGATCGGACGCATCGGTGGAACGCGTGGGCGAGTTGCAGCCATGCAACTTATCAACAGTTAAGTTGCACGGTTCGTCAATTGCTACCGATCGAAATTTTCGCGGGCATCAATTCGCGATTATTGCCCGTATCAATTTGTAACGTCGCAATAGCGCCACGCATCACAAACATGACCATCGCAAAATTAATTGTAACTCACGTTTCGCAACGTGCGGCGGCGTTCCGCCGTGCCGGTGACGCCTCTCGACAACGCGCCATGGATGACTCATAGCAGCACGACGCGTCGTGAATAATTTGGCGTTCGGAGTGTTGCGCACCCCGCCATGTCGTTGAAAGGAACTGCCATGAGCGAAAAGACCCTTAAGCAAGAATTTCCATTGGTTATCGACACGTCGGGCGACAAAAAGCCATCTCAGTTCCGCGTAGACGATAACGAACGTGGTGTTGTGCTTACCGTTAACGCGAGCAACGGAACCGCCAGTTCCGTCTTGTTTGCGAAACTCGATGAGGCTTCACCGCTCGCGCAAATGACTGCGTATGCAGGCGAGGCTGCGAAAACGTTTGTTGCTGACGTTGCTGGCTTGCACGAACGTTTTAAAGGTGACGAACTGACCAACCGGGTACGCGGTGCGGCTGCCGCGCGCTTCGGCAAGACCTGCGGACAGATTCAGAATATTGGGCTCAAGGAAACCCGGGACGTGGCCACCTCGCGCGCCACGCTGACGGCTGTCGATCCGGCAACCATCGCAAACGCGCACCTACGCGCCGACGCTCTGGTTAAATGGAACGCCGCCGATCGAGCCGGGCAGGAAACCATCGCATCGTCAGACGCAACGTCATATGAAACGACGGCTGCTTTGATTGAGATTGGCGCGTTGTCGTCTGTATCCGATCGCGCGCGCGATGCTGCGATCGAACGTTATATGGCCCAACGTTGGCTAGCAAAATCTGGATCAACCGCTGCACACGAAATCCAGCCCAGCTTTGAGCGCCCGCTCGCAACCGGAGTGGATCACAGTGCAGCACGCGAGGCCGCCAAGCGCGAAATCGACAAATTGAACGCACGCAGCGAAGCAGTCACGAACGTCGAAGATATGTTGCGTCGAATTTGTGATGTTCTGTCGCTCGCAACCGATATGCCGCCGCGCGACATCTACAAAACGTTTGATCGCAAATAGTGACGAAATGGCCGGGCGGACAACATCGCCCGGCCATCAACACTGAGGGCTTTTCTATGAGGCGGGGGCGCCGTCCGGATTTTCCAAGCGTCGTCGTGTTGCGAGCGACACCGGAGATCGATGCCGCGACGCTGCAAAATTCTTTCAAACGTTCGAAATCGGTCTTGAGCCGTTGGAGATCGGTGGAGAACCTCCCCGTTGCGACACGTCGCGGCAACGAATGGTGGACACCCACAGCAGCGATTGCACAGTGGTGTCACTATCGTGAAATCAAGGTGATTTGGGTTTAGAGCCATGAGCGCGCAGAGCAACCTTGCCGTTATTCCCGGTAATTCAACGGGCACAGCTAAGGATGAACTCGGACGGTTTGTATCCGGGCCGGGCAACACCGGAAGGCCTCGCGGATCGCGCAACAAGCTGTCATCTGAAATGCTCGCGAGCATTAAGCAAATGGGGCCGGAAGCAATTGAGCGAGTTCGCGATACTTTCAGGGACAAAGACAACCCTTCGCATTGGAAAGCGGTGGAATTGATCTTGCGCTATTGCCTTCCACCGGCACGCACTGTGGAGCTAGACAATGCTGAACCCGAGACGATCAAGAATGCTTTTATTGATGGGGAGATGACCGCAGATGAGATTAAGTCAGCAGCGGCGGCGCTGGAGAAGTTGAAAAACGTCGCAAGTATGGATGACATTATGCGTCACTTGCAAGAACTAACAGCGTTCGCAAAGCAACAGCCAAACAAGTGACAATCGCGTCAATCAAGAAACAACTTGCCGCATTGAGGGCGATCGTCAAGCCCGCCAATTCACTGGTGGCCCGTGTAGAAAGATTGAATGACGAACATCGCAAGATTTACGACCGGTATTCCGAACGTATGGACGCATTCATCGCGCAATGTAAAGCCGACGTTACGCTCGATGATGATCTGGATGTGCGGATGTACGCGGCCGATTTGCAAGGCAAGAAACTGCCGACGTTACGCAAGGATGTAGCGGAGGCGCTTTATGACCCGATGCCGACGATCACCGCGACCATGACCGACACCGACGCCGCGCGAATTTATCAGGATTACTGTTATGCTGTTTTACGTTGAACAACCCAGCCTATACATTCTCGTCCTAAACGGAAAAATCGTCAAAATTCAGAAGGCACCACGCGCGAACGCTATCAACCCGCATGCAATCATCGTGCAATCACTCAACGTGACAACGGATCCAATCCACGTCAGCGCTGATGATTGTCTGTGCTTGGACGGCTTCGCCCTGACCGATGTAATGGCATGGTTATGGCACACGACCGGCTTGCGTGATGAAGCGTTCAACAATGCGTTTATGCGGCTATTTCCGAATTCGAGTGACATCAACGATATCACGCGCGCAGTGTGCCGCGTTGTGGCAGGCATTGAGCACACCGCTCCGGGCGATGCCGCTTATTTCTGCGCAAAGGTCCGCAACGGACACCCTAAAGAATTCGCGGAATTGCGTGAAGCTTTTAAACCCATCGGCTGATCTGACGGGCCGCCCATCAATCGTCAGAACATCGCAACAGAGGAACAACAAACATGGCAACAGCATTCACCGATGAACAACGCCGCGAAGCCGGGCTTTCACATCTCGATTACATGCGAGAGTTGTTGGAGAAGCACGGCGATGACGCGAAGCTAGAACTTCACAGCGATCATCTGCGCTCATTGCTTGCGGCTGCATCCCCCGACAAACGTTAAACGAATACCCCGGTGGTTGGTCGCGTACTCCCGGTTCGTGCAAGCCCCGGACACCTTGTCGGACGCACAAAGTTGTTCGGAGTGGCGCCAGGGCGGACGCCTCGTCCGCTGGTTCAGTTGCAATGACTCACGAACTAATGCCCACTCACCAAAACGTTTACCGGTTGACGTATTTGGCGCCACTTGCTCCGCAGGAGTGATGTACCAGGTTAGGCCTGGATGTCTGCTCTTGAACTCAGGCCGGACAACTGACGGGAACGCATCGGCATCGAATTTCGACCCAAAGCGGACGGAGACAACACGTTTCAACGGTTGAACGCGAGATACAAACCTATAAAACCGATTGCGACAATGACAAGCAATGCAACCCCGGCCATGAGTGAACTTGACCGGCGCGGAGGTGGAATTTCTTCCACGACGAGACCATCGCCAAACGCCTCTTTGAACTTTGCAAAGTGGGAGACCCTCAGTTTATGTTTGGCATGTCCATTGAGATAGATTCGGCAGAATGGATTGGGGCGGGGCGCATCGGTCCCGGCGGCCGGCCATCCATTGAGGAAGACGAGACCGGAGAGCAGCCGCGTCAAATCAGCGTGCGACATACCTAACAATTGCGTCTGATCGTTCGCAAACGATTCGAAGGCAAGCCTGGACAACTCTTTGGTAAAGGCATCCACAAATCCACCGAAGTTCTGATGGAGTTCGCCCTGGCTGAACCATGAGTGAATGACGAAGACCAGCAAGAACGGCGCGTTGCGCGCATACTGCCCTGCGAAACGTAACGGATAATCCCGGTTTTCCCGGGCGAGCGACAGAGGGTCGCTGGCGTGTGCCGAAATCGTGATTCTCCGCTGTTGCTGCGCACGGAATTCAAGAGAACCGCGCGTGGCCCGACCGGGGCCTTGCAACTCGCTCAAAAGCGCGGAGAATCCGGTATGGTCGTGCAAGTCCTGAAGCATATCGATCGACACGTTCCAATCGCCCTCGATCAGGACGCTTTTGCCCGGAAGCTGAGTTTCCAACCGCTCCCGCAAGAGCTTGAGTTTGTGTGCAACGAATCCAAAACCTTTGACGTCGAAGTAGGCCTTCGTTTCGCCCGCCAGTGACACCTGCCCGTCGAGGGTCGAGCCGTTAAAATTGACCACGTCCGTTTTTGTCAACGGGACCTGGGCTACGAAATCAACCCCCGCATCTCCGAACCATTTGTAGGCCATCACCTCGCTGAACGCGCCGTATGTCTTGCGGAAGGTGAGTTCGCCCAACAAAACGCGGATGGCAGACTCGGCCATCTTACCTTGCAGAACGTCGATAGCATCTACGACGATCGCATTGTGCGGCGGCGAATTCGCGACGTTGAACGCATCGCTATCGGAGAAAACTGACTGCCCGCCCTCGCGCGTGACGTAAGCCACGTCCTTCTGCGTTCCACTCAGGCCGTAACCGTGGATGGTGCTACTTAAACGCTCAAGCTCTTTGAGCCACTGGACGCGTGTATCAACCATGGAGAGCCTCCACCAGAAAGCGCCACTATCTAGACGGCCCGGGGATGCGCGCCAGAGCGGACGAACGGCGGACCCATGCTCCGCCGTTCGATTTGAAATGGTTCATAAGTTGCGGTCACTCACCAGAGCAGCTAACCGTTAGCGCTGGGCGGCCGCAGTTATTTGACCGCGCTTCCCAACTCTTGGACCTGCTCAATCTCTAGGACATATTTTTCGAGCTCGCGGTTGAGTGTGGCGCCCCCATCGCCGTGATGAATAAGCCTATGGCAGGTCGGACAGACCGCACCAACGGACTGGGGATGATCTGGGCCTCCATCTGCGACTCTCTTGATGTGGTGCGGCTCTAAATACGCAGTGCCGTCACTCCTCAGGAATGGCGCAGGTTTCTTGCACGCTTCGCAATGCCCGTTTGCCCGCTTCAGAACGTAAGCCTTCACTTTGGCGCTACGGGCGTAATAGGTTCGTTGTGACTCTTTTGATGGGACCTTCGGCGTTGCGGCCGCAGCGAGCGCTAACAAACGGAGCTCGTTCAGCGATTTGTCTCGAAGATTTACTTCAATTGGTTCCACATGCGGGGCCGGCCCACTGTCCGGGACCGGAACAAGCTCAAAGACGATTGTGTTTCGTTGTTGTCTGTCGCGGTCTGGAGCCTTGACTGTTTCCCAACCCGCAAACGCAAAACAGCCCATGAAGCGATAGTTTCCCTTAGTCTTCATGGCCTCAAAGAGCAGCAGGTCACGGCCATCGGCCATGTGGTCACGGATTGCGCGATTGCCGCGAATAAAAGTCATATCGCCTTTTTGACCTTCTCCGGTGTAAACAAAGACCCCGTCAGGTCGCCAGCCATCTGAATAGCCAAATTGCTCGCCCGATTCTCCGGTGAATAGAAAAACGAACGGACAATCGCCAGGGGTAGCTATGCCACCGCGCTCTTGGCCGCCAAAAACTTGATGAATGTCATTCTGGCGATGGTAGACACTTCCAACTTCGAACGGGATGCCCAGGGTAGGGGTGTCCGAAGGTTCGAGCACTTCAAAACCTAGGTCGCGCAGACGTCTAGCTACGGTCTTGTCGCCTCCGCTAAATTCGTTGGCCGAAAGGGTCTGAAGACCAGCGACATGGCCATGCGCGGCGCCGGCAATTGCCTTGCTGTCGTAGTTGCTTCCGTTGTGGCGGAGGAAATAGCCGCGGGACTTGCCGTAGCCGTACCTCTGCAAGAAGGCATCGCGCCCAATGTTGTCGAATTCCGTGATCGCTTGCCGGATTGCATCAACCGTTAAATCAGAAAGCGCCAAGGTGTCCCCCATCCCAAAACCGCAGAGTCTAGCCGCGGCGGCTGTCTTAATTGTCAGTCCTTATATTCAATTGAGAGCCAGCGCGGAAACATCATCCGTAATCTGCGTTGAAACCGTTCGACATTTTTCACTGCTCACCAGCACTACTGACCATTTGGTGTGAAAACTCAGCTTAAGCCAAAATCGCGGAGGCCTTCGCAGTTGGAAGTTCATCCCACGTTCGCCCGTCCAACACCCGACCGGTTTGCTTCTTTTGCACTCCACCCCACTGCTTAAAGTGGAAGGCAACGCCCGCGTCTACGCATTGATCCCGAATAGATCGTACCCAATCCGGGTCCATCGGACGCGCGGCTGGACCGCTTTCGCCGCCAGCGATAGCCCAGTCGATGCCTTCAAGATTTAAGTTTTCAAGTGGACCAAGCAACGGTTCGAGGCTCAAGAACTTAATGAATGCCGGTGTCGAACGCAGATGGTCAATTCGATCGGTATATTCATTGTTTTCGACGCTTACTCCCATCCAAACGTTATTCGGCCACGGAATCTGGTTCGCAACACTAGCGAGCCGTTCTGCACGTTTGGTCAAAATTTGAAAGGTGTGGTGTCGAGCACGTTGCATCACATCAAAAACTTTGCCGATGAACTCCAGTGGCACGTTCTCGTGGAACAAGTCCGACATCGAATTGACGAAGATGATTTTTGGGGTCTTCCACTTCAGCGGTATGTTTAAGGCGGCATCGTCTAGAACGATTTTGCCATTCCACTTAGCGCGGCCACCGGTCACGCGAGTGGTGCCCGCGTATTTTGGTTGCCCCATCGCTTCCAATCGGCGAGCAAGGCGCATTGCGTAGCAGTTCGTGCAACCCGGTGACAGGATCGTGCAACCAGCAACTGGATTCCACGTCGCCTCAGTCCATTCGATTGGTGAATTGGTGGCCATCGTGAAACTCCTATTTAAACGTTACTTTGACGTGTTCAGCGAAAGTAACGATGCCTTTTCGCTTGGGTCGCTCCGCTGCTGGCGGATCAGCCGTAATTTTTCCTGCCGCTTCTAACTGCCTGAGGGCTTCCTTGTAATTTTTGTCCGTGTATGGAGTATCGACAGAGTGGTCCTCATAGATTTTCCGCATTGTCAAAGTTTCGCCGGCATATACCTTTGGTAAGTCGATTAGTAGCTTGTCAAACGGCTGAGCGAGCGAGAACAAGAGGGGAGTGGAAGCGTCTGCCGGGGAGTATGTGAATGAAGCAACGCCCTGATCATCAGTCGAGCTTTCGCCCGCCATGATCCCTTTCATGATCTCGTAGCCTTTAAAGTGCTTCGATACGAAGATCAAACTATGCGAGGTTCGCGCACCACGCTTGAAACGAAAGGGCAGCACAAATTTTCCACCCATGCCTTTGATCGCCTGTGATAGCTCTTCAAGGATAAGCGTCTCACGCTCATCAGGCGATTTTCCTTCGATCTTCTTGCGCAGTTCATCTGCACGTTCAACGCCGAACAGAGCGTCCATGTGTTTCTTGACCAAGTGGTTCGAAAGACCGGCATTGATGCGTCCATAGTTGAAGAAAAAGACGCAATCGCATCCCCAATCTTTAATGACGCCATTTACGATTTTGAGCGACAGCCCCTTATAGCCAAACGGATCAACGAACGTGAACGAAGGTATCAATCGGTTTTCGGAAAGTTCCTTTTCGGTGTCGGCACCAATCTCGCCACAGTTCACGGTCGGCTTGTATTTCAGCTTCTCTATGCCGGGCAGCGCGTCGATTTCTGCTTGCAATGTCGCTGTATGGTTTCCATCCGCGTCGTTGAAGATAGTCACCAACATGTCGCGCATGTTCTTATCTTCGATAGCG
This sequence comes from Bradyrhizobium sp. LTSPM299, assembly GCF_000938235.1. NCBI lineage: Bacteria > Pseudomonadati > Pseudomonadota > Alphaproteobacteria > Hyphomicrobiales > Nitrobacteraceae > Bradyrhizobium > Bradyrhizobium sp. LTSPM299. The sequence goes on along the minus strand of NZ_JYMU01000023.1, from coordinate 258,330 downwards.
TGCTCCAACACGAGCAGCGGCGTTGACGCAGCGCCATCCTTGTAACGTCCGGGTCCAGCATAAAGATCGATGTACGCAATCTTGCCTCCGTGCAGTTTTGCGCTCGGTATGATCACGTTGGCCCACGCGTAAAAGTATTTCTGGATAATCCTCGCTTTAGTTTCCGATTGATCCGATCGTTCATCAAAAAATTTCGCACCTGCCAATGGAGTTGTCCTTGCACAGCTTCGGGTGGATACGTCCCCAGCATGCACGTTACCCCGCAGATTCGACACGCACTATATCGTTCACGTTTTGTTCTGTCTAGGCAGTTAGGCCTTGGCTCCCCTATGCGCAAGCTACGGTATTGGTTAGTAGCTTTTGGTGAGCCAAAACCGCCCAATCCTGAAATCATTGGCTTTTTGGTCTTGACTGGCGGAAGGGGTGGGATTCGAACCCACGGTACCCTTGCGGGCACGCCGGTTTTCAAGACCGGTGCCTTAAACCACTCGGCCACCCTTCCAAACCGTTGATATAATTTAGTTATTTATCTTGCTTCCAGCTCTCATAAATCGGCCCGGTAGCCATTATTGTAGCCAGTTCGGCAAGGCTGGCCACCGGCCGCCTTTTAGCCGGTCTTGCCGAACATCACAGCCTGTTTTTCGGTCGGTGACAGGTAGGCCAGATATATCTCGGTCGTCTTTACGGAGGTATGGCCCAGATGTTGGCTCAATAGGTAAATGCTTGGCGTGCCGCCTTCGGGCAGCGGCGTTTTGAGATAGTCGACCGCATACCGGTGACGCAAGTTATGGAACGGGAAGGGGACAATGCCGTCGTTGTTCGGTCCCGCCTTACCAGCGCTACCGTCACAGAGATTTCGCCACCGGCTCGATACCTGCTTGTATTTTTGCCCATCGTGAGAGAACAGCCAATCCGCCTTGTCCGACGCGGTCCGGCGCAAGACTTCCATGGCAGCATCGCTCAAATCTATCGTCCGCATCTTATTCCGTTTGCCGACGACCGTTAGCTGCCGTTTGTTGTCGACGAACTGCGAACGTTTTGCCGAAACAAGTTCATCCATTCGGCAACCCGTCAGCAACGCCGCCTGGATCAGGTCCGCAAGGCGGCCCGGTGCCCGCTGAACGATGATCTTGATATGGTCGGGTTCGGGCAGCACGATAGGGTCACGGCGTTCCTTGAGCCTGCCAAGGCGCGGCAGAACCGGGTTAGCCTCAAGCCAGCCTTCATCGATACAGAACCCCATGACGCTCGACAGAGCCACAAGGTCCCGTTTCACAGTGGAGATCGTCACTCCGTCCGCCCTGCGACCCCTGATGATTTCGGCAATAAGCGTGCCGTTGATTTGGTCAATGAATTTATCGTTCAGATACGGAGCTAGCTGGCCAAGCGAGCATAGATATCGGCTCGCTGTGTTAGCGGAAACACGGTCTGTCAAATTGACGCCCCATGCAGCCGTTGCCTCGCTGAACGCGTAACGGGCTTCGCCGTGTTTTACACGACCATTCAGTTCAGCTTTGATCGCTTCGATACGGCGCGCTGCAATTTTCGGATCGTCTGTGTCAAGTGATCGCTGGAAGGCTGGCTTGCCCGTAAGCCGAACGCGGCCCCAGAGGACGCCACTGCGCCAATATGTACCGGTAGGTGCCTTTCGCTGCTTTGCCACTTAGTTTCTTCCTCTTTCAGAAGAGAGCGCACTGCGCACTCGTTAAACGTCCAGCGACGACCTAGCTTTGCCGCTGACGGAATCTTTCCCCGCGAAGCCATCGTTTGAACGGAACGCAGAGGAATTCCGAGAATCGCGACTACGTCTTCAATGTGAACGCGTTCAGCCTTTTGATTATCATTCGCAGCTATCATGTGAGTCCATTTGCCTATCAAACAAAGCTAAACTATAAAGAGTCAAGTGATCTTTTTGGTGACAATCGGGAAAAAGGACTTGAGGTTCTCAAATGGCTATTCTTGCCCAGCAATCGCGCGGAGCACGCGGCCTGTTAGATTGGACGCAAGCCGACTTAGCCAAAGCGGCGACATTAGGCTTGGCCACGATCAAGAATTTTGAGAGTGGCCGACGCGAGACAACGCCAGCCAATATCAACGCAATCAAACGGGCGCTCGAAGAGGCTGGAATCGAATTCATTCCGGCCAAAGGCGGGAAGGGAATCGGCGTTCGATTAAAAGAGCAATGAAAACCCAGCTCGTGCGATTTAGCGCGAACTGGGTGTGAATGTCGGGGATGGCTCTGTTAGCCTCAGCGTGATCGACTGAAGAAGACGTTCCGACCGGTCCCTGATCCGGACTTGCCCCTTTTTGGAAATTCCTTTCCGTTCTCGTTTCGTGATCCGTTCTCATTCGGCGCGGGGTGCTGGCCTAGTTTATCCCTGGTGGCCTAAGTTGGATTTGGGAGTGGCCTGTTTGCGTGAATGTTCCCGGAACTATGTCCGGTAGGGAACCGACGAGCGGGAACCGCCGCATTATTCTCCGATGTGCAAACCCTACGGCGAGGACCCGTAAGCGCGAGTCGGCACGATGCAACGTCGAAAACGATCCACCCCCCACACACTCGAAGACTATCTTGCGGCCGAGAAAGCCCAGATCGAAGCGCAAATCTCCGTCCTGCCAATGTGTGAGGAAAAGGCCGCGCTGCTCAAAAAGATCAGGCAGATTGAAACGGCCAGCCACATGAATGAGTGGCTTTCCTCACCAGGTTTACAGTCACCGAAGTGAGCGAGTACCGCGCTTACATTATGGGTCCGAACGGACATATCCGACGACGTATCGACTTCATCAGCGCAGATGATGAGACCGCCAAAGAACACGCTAGGCAGTTCGTTGACGGTCACGATGTCGAGCTATGGCAAATCGATCGCAAGGTTTGCGAATTTAAGGCAAAGCAGTAAGGGGCCTCAGTTGGCGGCCTAGAAACCGCTCGCGCTAAATCGCACGAGCGGGTGTTCGTAGGCCACGCATAGCGGATCACAGTGGAGCGATGTCGTTTCTCGTGATCATGTTGTTCACGAGCTTCATAACAAGTGCCTCGACAATCGTATCGTTGAAAGCTCCATAGCCGACTTCCTCAATAATGATTTTAGCCAGCGCGACTTCATCCGATCTATTCATCGGAACATTAGGCTTCGTCATTTTTTCCACGGCATCGCGCGACTTACAGAAGAATTTATAAGACGTCTCATCGTCTACGCTTTCGTCGTTGCTGACGATTTGAGCCGCTCGATATTCGGCCGCCATTTCCGAGAACTTTTTGGCTGCAACAACACGCGCAGATTTATTCCGGGAAGAGCCCGGCTTGCACAGGTTCTCGATACCGGAAATGTCCGGTTGGACGTGCATATTCATTTTTGTTCAATCTCCGGGCGACTCGGAAAGGCCGCGCCCAGGGCAGAACATGGGTTGGAACCCCAAGGTAAGTCAATCGCGCACGAAAAGTGAACAAATGTCGCTAAGTCATTGAAAGTAGGACCATTAGTCCTATCTGTCAACTAAGGGCATTATTCCTATAATCAGAGAAGCGACTGTGCCGCAACCACTTTCTTAATTTTCGCGGATAGGTATAAAGTCCGATAGCTCCAATATGCGTCGTTTTCAGTTATAAATTTCTCGGGCGGCTTCTTCCCGGCCACTTGCCATCATGTTCTATTTTTGTTCTTATTGGTCCGATCTATCCAAAGGGCCGAAAATGCCAGACCTCGACTACCTCAGACGGGAAATCGAACACATGCGCGTCCAAGTTGGGCGCCAGCGCAGAGAGATTCTCCAGCTTCAGCGAGCGGGTCTTTCGACAGCTTCCGCCGAACTGCTTCTCGGCCGCATGCACACCAAAATCGATGATCTCTGCGCCCAGCGCGATCGGCTCAAGAAGGAGTTGCCCGCGCCCAAGGGCAACGTGCTGGGCGGTCGGAGTTGGTGAAGCAGTGGTACGACGACAACGCCGACAACCCGCCGTGGATCAAAGCGCTTGCCGAAGTGCGGCACAGGGCGACACGCGAAGGGTGGTGTTACCAACATGTTCAGGCAATCATCGTCGCGATCGACCAGTACGCGGAGTCTGCTCTTGGCAACCGGGACTTCTTTCTGAATAAGCCGCAGTCGATTGGTGGTAGTAGGAAGGCCGGAGGCATTCCGTAGGGGGCACACATGCCTGGGGAAGTAACCGGACAAATAAGTACGGTATCGACAGCTTGGGCAGTATTCAGTGTCATTGGCGGGTCGCTGCTCGGTGGCGCAGTTAGCACGGTCGTTGCATTCGTGGTGCAGAAGCGAAATCTGGATTCGGCTAAGAAGCAACGAGAAGAAGATAGGCTTGATGTCAGAAAGGTTCGTGGCTACGCCCTCTTATTCAAAATGATAAGAATGGCGTCGAACATGGAAAACCTCAGTAAGGCAATGAGGAGTTGCTTCGATGAGGCAGCTAAGCAAGGTTTTCGAGGTGCTCCTTGGCAGATCGTTCAACCTATGGTCCCGGCAACCGATCCCGTGAATTTCACGCCAGAGGAAATGGCGCTCATATTGTCTATTGACGATAAATTGTTCAATGAAATTGCTTCCCTCGATCAGCTTCACAACAGTACCGCTGCGATTTTCGAGGCGTATGGGAAAATGCGTCAAAAGGTTCTCGATCGCTTTGGCGCCGTAATGGCGGGCAACGTCGGCGTGACAGGCCTCACACAAGAACAAGCGAATTGGTTGGCCCCCCGCGCTACCGAATTGAATGGGCTAGTCGCAGCAATGCAGCAGCGGTGTGACCAAGACGGTCAAGAGTTGTGGGCTGTTCTACTAAAGCTCCGTGATGCGCTAGAAACAAAGCTTGGCATTAAGCACCGTTTAGAGAGACGAGATGCTCAGCCGGTTTCTCAATAGTCTATCTCGCGCCATGCGGTGAGAAGGATAACGGAAAAACGCACGGGGGAATAAATCTCTACCATAATTACGGACTAAGCAGGCCGGAGCCGATCGATGGCAATCAGTGCCGCTCCACTGCGGACATTTTCATCACCCAATCAGGATGCTAGATGAGCAAGCGTGGAGACCACAAAAACAAAGGGCGCGCGAAAAACATTAAACCAACGAACGCCCTGAATAATAACAATAACGGCGATGAGAAAGGCAACCCGACAAGCCCATTGGTTTCCGCGCCAATCACTCCGCAAACTTCTGCCAGCCCGAACGAGAGTCAAACGGGTAAAGCCGGAGACGTTCCACATGAGGGGCTTTTGGAACAATACACTAAATCTCTACGTGATTGGACGGGGGGACTCGTATTCGTAGGCCTTATCACCGTCGCGGTACTAAGTCTGCAATGGTGGACCTTCGAAAAAACTGATGAAACGAATAGGGCTGGTTTGAGACCCTATATTTCTGGGGTCGGTCTTAGTGCTGATATCGACCGATTCCCAGGCTATTGGGCATTGAAAGCCACTCTTGAAAATAGCGGCGGAACCCCGCCCACCCAATTGCGATATGTCATCAGATCGTCTGCGGATTTTTCGCTTGATCCCGAGGAGATATTCCAGCGTCCCAGCGAGACGGATGCGTTCTTTGAGCCGACTATCGCACCTAAGGGGCAAATTCACGTGGAAGCGGGGATGCCGACTGTTGCTTTTTTCGATTCCAAAAAGCAATGGTACGTCTCCGGAGCAATTCATTACCGCGACCAATTTTCCGGTTCAGCCGAACATATCTCAAAGTTTTGCTTTGCGATCGTCAAAACAAATGTCACGCGCCCTGGCTACGACCCATGTCCTTACTGGAATTGTGTTGACGAAAAGGCTTGCACCAACGATCGCGCTCGCTACGACAAAGCGGTACGCGACGGCGAAATACGTCCTACCAAGAAATCTGCGGACGCTCCCGATATTCCGGTTGGAACAGCCATCCCGTCGGCCATCGGCATGGTCATAAAGGCGCTCCCCTAGGTAGGCAAGGTTGTCAGCAGTAGTTTTAGCTGCTCTTAACGCGAGCTATCCACATCGACCCGGTGCCGCGCATGTCCCGCTTTACATTTGCTGATTTCAGGCAATCAACTCGCGTATTTTGTTTCCTCGACCTTGAGCATCCTGTAGTTGCCTGGGCAGTGATGCGCGGCATGCTTGTCTCAGCCGACTACGCGTACATCCCGCCAAGTCCTGGCTTTATTTCGTTCATGCAGGCCGGCATAGTTGAAACGCTTAATAACCGAAGGCTGTTCAATGAGGATTTGATCGAGAGAGTGCGGTTGACTTACTTCCCTCAACAAATCTCGCGCATGCGCGGAATGTTTTTCTTTCGATCACGTGCCGACGCTGAAGCGAGAATTGACGATCCTGAATGGCCGCCATATTTTCAAGCCAAGAATCTTCTTGAACTAGACCTCTACTACAACGAGCCCATCTCGGACGTTGATGCAAATTGGATCACCTATGCGCCGCTTGCAAAGGACGGTCGCATCACTGTCAACGATCTACAATGGATCGTAAACTATTGGTCCGGTGAGAAATATAGCGATCAACCAGTGTGGGAGCGCGTTGCCAAAGGTGTTGCGTTGGTCCTCGACGAGCACGTGAGACGACAGTGCGATCAATATGTAAAGGAGATGTTCCCAGCTGCGCACATTCCGATTTTGATGGCGCGCTTGGCGTCGGAGGCAGGAACGCTTGGAGGAAATACCGCGCCCTTTTTGTTGCGAGAAGATCGGGAAGTTATGAAGCTGGCCTATACGTGGAGAGATGCTGAGTTTCATGATCCGAAGGTCATTGCGGCGATGGCAACACATCCGGATGGTCCGGCTCTCTTTCGAATGATAGCGGAAAACGAGACGTGGAAAATGCCAGACTTGAGACCGTGGGGCAGGGCATATGTGCTGAGTGAGCAGAGCCTGCCGGAATTGAGCGTGTTACAAATACCATCGTTGCACAACCCGAAATGATTGCGCTGCCGGAAGGTAGATGCGCGCGTGGCCTCTATTAATGGAGCGGCCCGTAGGCCGCCCCTGATTGCCATTATAGATTTCGTCCCGCCTTCGCCTTGCGCACTGCGGCGCGTGTTGCTGAAATATATTGAGTCGTGCTACGAGACCGCTTCACAAATTGAGGAAGCAATGCCAGTTAAAAAGAAGAAAGTTGCCGCCCGGCGAGTGTGGACCGCAACCGAGATTCGAAAAATGAAAGGGCTCGCGAAGAAGGGGGCAGGCGTCGACAAAATCTCGAAAGCGTTGAAGCGGACCGTTCCAGCCACGACGGTAAAAGCGTCGTTGCTCGGAATCTCGCTGAGCACGCGCGGCTAGCCGCCAAATTGCGATGCCTACCAATCATAAGAACCCGGCAACTACGCCTTCTTGAACGCTGACCGTCGCTGCCAGCATTGAATAGGCAAACACCGCATCGATTGGGGTGCATCCTTGTATGGCCGGGGAGTCATCCTTGAAAAGGATGCTGCCTCCCTGGCCGCCGGATACGGACGCTCCGTCCAGACAAAACCCGTCAACTGCCGAACCTGGTGCCGATTGAAACTTGATAGTCACAGGGTTTACGCCAGTGTTGGCGAGCAGCAACAATCGGCGGGCAGGGTTCAGCGGTACAAGAAGGATCGGAGTATTTGGCGCGAGCGTCAACGAGGTTGATGTAATGGTTAGATCGTAGCTCAAAGATTGCTTTCTGACATGGTTTCGGGGAAGGCGCCGGTTTTCCCATTTTGCGGAAATGTAAGTTTTCCTGGCATCCGGTGCTGGTGGCCGTTTCGTCAGAGATTCTTAAAAGCCAGCGCGCGGATGTAGTTCCTGGCGAGGCAACCCATCGGTAGGGCGTTGCGCGGCTACGGCCTTCGTACAGCCGTAGCCGCGCCAGCATCGCGCAGCATCGCCACAGCAAAGGAACATGGAAGTCCGTGGCGAGCGCGCTGATAGAGGCTACTAAGGGCGAGTGGAGTTCAATTTCTGTAGTTTCCGTTTTAGCTCCAAGAACGCGCCGTCACTGGCGAATCTCGCGCAGTCATCACGAAAGTTACCGACTGCTTTAGCGTCACTCACGATGAGATGCGTCTTTGGTACCGCCGACTGAAAGACAGCCGATATCTCAACCAGTTGACCGCTCTTGATAAAGCGCACGTCTTCGCCTTCGACCTTACGAACGTCGAAATCCCGCTCAATGTACCGTACTGAAACCGCAGTACGTCCCTGCAAAAGGTCCAAATCTTCCTGAGACCTAACTCGCAGACGAAAGGCTAATCCCTTCGGCGTGTCCAACAATTCGAGGTTATCGTCGGTATTTCCAAGAGAGTGCGACCTATCGTGGTCAATGCAGAAATCGACTCTGGTTTTGCTTTCTAACGTCTCATTGAAGCAGCCTTGCAGGTGAGCCTCTATTCGACTCTTGTGGTAATGGGGCACGAGATTAAGTACCGCGAAACCCTCGACGATTTTTGGTTCGTATCGCGAGGCAGCCTTTCGTGGCGCGGCGTGTTTGACCGCGCGGCGATCAATGGCTGTAATGAAACCACCATCGCTGTACTCAAGATCACCGTTATACGACGCGATTTCATAACCAAGCTGCGGGTGGAACACCATGTCAGCGTAATGCCTCTGGGACGCTCTTGAGATGCCCGGCCTTTACGGAATCGCGAAAATAATCCGCTAGAGGGCCGGTTCGATCCGAGGGAATCCCGAAGAATCGTTCGAGGTCTACGGAAAATACTCCACCGTGGAGGCCAATGCCTTCGTTTATGAGGTGCCGCTTGATCTTGAAGTATTCTAGATGAATCTTGTTTAGCGCGGACGTCGCCTCCGCTAGCTGTTTTCCCATCGACTCCGATTGCGGCTTTAGGTCGAGGCAGAGTCGCTTTTTTGCTTCCGTCTGTGCGTGAACGTCTTTGCTGGCCAAAACATCCAAGGCCTTTTCGACATTCCACTTTTGCTGACGAAGTTCGTTGAGTTGCGTTGACGAAGTTTTGGGAAGAGGCGCATCCTTGCCCTCAATCAGGGCGTCGATGTAACGGTCGTGCTGCCTGTTCTCACCGTCATCTTGTAGCGCTTTAACAGCGGTGATATCATTGTCTAAACGACGGCTAGTCAGTTCCAGTTCGGTTCTTCGCGTGTTTCGCGCGATATCCTCTTCAGTGAGATATTCTGAAAGGTTTTTGATCTTGAACGTCACTTGTTGTCTTTCTTTTGTTTAGCTAGAGCCTCATCGACTGCCCTAATGGTCTGTCCTATGTCGACGATCATGGCGGCTTCAAACGGGCGGCCGCAAATTTCAGTCAGCGGGGCGTTGAAGTCAGCGTTTATGATTTGCGTGCCGGATGCTTTCACAACCAACAAAGTCCGGTCGAATGCATAGAGCGCGTTGGCCGGTCGACCTGGTTGGTCGACGGCGAACAACCGCACGGATTCTGCGGCCTGCCTCGCAGGCATACCGAGATTGACGCACGTTGCCGTGAGCGCGATTTGGTGGACGGTGGCTGCACATACCAGCCGGTAGCTTCCTGATCCTGACGGCAGTTTGTCGGGACGTGACGGCTTAATGGTTTGGCGATCGTACCACTGATTTTGTTTCGGGACCGAAATGCCGGTTGCGCTGAAAACTTCGGCTGGCGTGTAATGCGTGGTGGCCGCCGGAGCGGGCATGGTAACTCCTCAAATATTAGATTGATGGTTTTGAAACTTGAGAAAGAAGCACCCGGCGCGGTGACACCGGGTGCGCGTGTGTTTCGGGAGGGAAGGAGGGGTAACCGTCTCCTCTAATCTATAGGTTCCGAGCGTCCGGTTTAGCTCGATCGCTATAAGCGCTTGTTTAGGCGGCCGTTTTGATCGCCGTTCGCGCCTCGATTATCCGCTCGATCGCGATCTGCAATAGGTTTCGGCCCCTCGCGGAATCCGTAGTGTTGCCGAGTCGGCCCCCGCAAAGCTCGCCAATGCGAAAGCCAGAAGCCGCCTGGGTCAGCGCGTCATAAGGCCTGTCACCGACTAGCAAACGGCATTCGGCCAGTTTTGTCGTAGCGTCGTCACGGGCTCTCTCAACCGCTATGTCAGCCGCCCAGGGATCACTGGAAGAATGCGTCGGGCCGGACTCGGGTGCAAAGTGGATGCTATTAGGTCGGATAGAGTTCGACGAAACAATCTTTCCTCCGAAGAATCCAACATTTAGTTCGCCTCTCTTATTTCGGGGCAAGGCCGCGTCACGATAATCGCACAACGTCTTCGGATCGGGAACGAGTTGCGAAGCGGGACGCGTTCCTTTTGCGTGGCGAGTTCGTGTGTGTATTTTCAGCGGTTTGCCATTCTTGTCTCGAAGATGAGTGATGTGATTACGATGATTGCTTTCCAACGCACCCACGCTGCTTAGCGCTTTAACCATGGTGTTGGATGGTTCAGACAGGACTTCCTTCAGATCCCCAACTGTTCCAAGATTCCACGGCTCTCCGTCTTTGGATGGCGTTTTTGTGCTGCCACGTTCCCATAGCTTCTTAATCTTCTCCTCTGACGGCCCGTAGTCGTGAACAACATCCATTCCGAAACCTGAGTTGGCGGAGTCATCGGCTTCTTGTTCATCCGCAGCGCCATGCCCGCTATGTTGTAGCCAGGCTGAACGCGGCGCAGCGGCGTCCAAAAGCTCGCTGGTCTCAACGAGAATATCGAAAGCCCATTCGTTCTGAATCTTCGTGTGTGCCAAGCCGCGTCCGGCCATAAGCGTGTTGTTTCTGGCTTCGTTCAATGCTGGAAAGTTGTGCTTTCTCGTTTGGTTGTCGTTTGCAGCTTGCGGCGGTGCCCATTGTGGGCGAGGGTCCTTATCGAAATCGGATGGCTCGTAAGGACGTGTCAACAACTCGATACGACGCTGACAGGGCGTGTATTCGGCTAACGTTCGTGGCGCGTCGCTCTTCTTTTCGGAAGGTTTCTTTATCGCCTTTTTCGCTTTTGTCGCTTTCGGTTCTTCGAACGTATCTGAACCAAAGCCGGTGTCGTCGAAGACAGTTTCGGGCTTCTTCGGCTTTTCATCGCGCGAGCCGTCGACAGTATCTTCATCGTCAATCGAATCGAAGCAATTTAAAACCGTTACATCCAATGGAACAAGTCGCGCGATAATGCCGCCGTCAGTGCTAATCATGAATTCCCCATTTGAAATAGATTCACCAGCGCCGCTATTACGGTCGCGGGTCGTCATGCCGCCCGCCAACGCGCGCGCAAGGTCTCCTTGTAATGATGGGCTAAGCGCTCGCTGTGAGCGCTGGCCGGCCGGATAACTTTTGGTGGTGTCGGGTGCCGCGAAAAGTGCGGCCAAATCAAAAAAATCAACTTTAGTGGTGTAATGAATTCCGACGCAAGATTCTACCTGTGTCCACTATTTCTTTATAACGAGACCGGTTGTAACGAATTCGCCTACAAATTGATAGGTGCGGACACTTTTAATCTGCGCCGCTCTCGCGCGCGGGGCGTCAGGAAATTGTTTTTGGTGGGTGCTCAGTGTTCGTGTTGTAGCTGGCCACGGTATTAAGAGATAGGTGGTTTTACAAATTTACTTGGCACGCCACAGGCGGACTTGCGCCGCGCGGTCGTAGCGGGCCAACCCGGCTTTGGTTGCCTTTGCGCTGGCCGCGTACTCACGGCGTGCGTTGCTCGAATGGTCCGCTTGGGGACGCACAGCGGACTTGTCGCCGACACTGTGCAGGGTCTGAAAAGGGCCAATTTCGGACTTGGGACTAACCGACGGAGATATGAGGTTTGCGCCACATCGCCAAAAGCGGCGGCGCGCCTTCCGGTGAGATGTTACTTTGCGCGACAAACCCGGCGCGTTGATAGAAAAGCGTGTTTCTCTCTCTGCTGTTTTCAACGTACGCAGACATTCCGGCAGCATCGATCTTCTCAAGCGTTGCCTTGAGAATGCGTGATCCGAGACCGGCACCCTGAAACTCCGATGAAACTGCGATGAAAGCCAGATAGGAGTGCGGTTCTTTCGGGTGGTTCCTCTCCATCGCCTCTTGGATCGCCATTGCGCGACCAAATTTTTCAAATCCGAAAACTCGATAAGCCCAAGGAAGCCATTTAAGAATTCGAAGCCCGCTGGCCCCCCTGCGCGCTCCGGAGGGGAGCCAGCTTACGCAGGCGTTGCCGTCGTTGCTCATCCACACCTCGTTTTGAGGAATGTCGCGAGCCGTAAACATTGCTTTAAAAAACGTCTCTAGAGCCGCCCTGCGCTTTTCTCCTGAACGAACCATGTAGTCGAAGACTGGATCGTCCATGAATGCTGAAGCAAACAGTCGGGAAAGCGGAATGACGTCGTCAAGTGTGGCGCGACGAGGATTGGAAGCCGATTGCAAACGCTCTTGCTTTACGTCGGTCATGGTTATCTCACTGCGGAAACCGGCACAAATTAAGTTGCGAGAAATATTAGTACGAATGCTATGGGTTTCGTTTGCCGGGAGCAAGTGCGGGTAGACGAATTCGGATGCGCCTATGCCGGACCGATGTCCGATTCGGGTCAATCGCGTCATATTGTTCGCCCGCCTATGACTTCCGGTCTACCCCGGAAAGCGGACAATCCGCCTTGTCGCATTTCAAATCGCAGATTGACGGTGGCAGCGACGGCCCGGCTTCCACCGGGCGGCGAACCCGGCCATATAGCCGGGCTGGCACTTCAGGACCGCCGAGGAGTCGGTAGGGCCAACCCGATCGCGCTAGGCGAAATACTTGTCGGAAGGGTCCTCCGGGCTTTCTTCACCCGGCAGCGTGACCTTGGAGGAGTCGGCGGGTGTCGCGCCAAGCTGGCCCAGGCATTGGCGTAACAGGTTCAGCATTCGGGTGTCGGCGCAGCCAGCCGCGAGTTCGGCTCGTGCGGTGGATGCGATCCCGACGATGCATCGATGCGAACGATTTAGCCAAGGCAATTCATCAGCGAAGGACTCCCAAGCGTCGGCTGCGGGTTCTTTTAGCCAAGCCGGAGGCGGGCCTAGTGGTCCGGTTGATTCAGGTTCTTTGCGGTTTGCAAATCGCTTGGGGTCGTGAAGCACGCGCCCGGTGGCAATGGCTTTTGCGAGTGGGGTTCGTCTAGTCATGTAATTTGTCCTTTAGGTTATGAAAAAATCCGCACTGCGGAAATGCGAGCGAACGGACCGGTCGGTCGGCGGGGCCGTCGATTCTGGAAGAAATGACTCCCCCTATGGGGTACCACCGGCCATCCTATTAGCTGCGCTCCATCGAGACGCAAGCAAGCGGCTCACCGATCGCGGGCCGCATGGTTAGCTCTCGGACAAAACCAATCGACAGGCCGGCGCGTTGCTCGCTTTACCGCGCAACGTCGCACTGGAACGTCAATAGCTCTGTCTTTTCATTCCGTCCGGCAAGGCGCTTGCTGCTTGCGAAACATTTCCAAGAAGCAAAATCAGCGAGGAAATCCATGAACGAAGTTTCAAACTGCCGCGCCATGGAATTGATGTGTCGCCAGCGCGCGAAGGCTGACCCTGAACGTAGTTGGAAGTGGCTCGGCCAAGCCGATAGGTGGCATGACCTCGAAAAGCGAGAGACAGCTTGGCGCTTCCAGCGAAATACGCATCAACAGATGCGCTCTGACCCGATGATAATGGGGCCGAACCCTGATAGGCGCGACTCGGGACAACAAGGGTAGCGGAGCGAGCCGCGCCGTCGGTGAGGCTTATTGAAGGCACGCGCAAGCTATATTAATTCAAATCAAACCACCGGACAGCCGGACAAGGGTAAACCCTTGTCCTGTCCGTCCGGCTACGATGGTCCGGACAAAAAACTTATTGTCCGGACATGTCCGGGGTTGTCCGGGTGTCCAGCCAGAACCATTGGCCTAATGTTCCGATTTGCTGGCTTTTCACCAAATCCACGATAGCCCGCCTAAACCGCTTGCTAAGCGTGTCTTCGGTTACCTTCTCTTCCTTGGCTCTGGCGTCAGAGTAGAATTGATCCTGCCACCTGTCGCGGGAAACCACCGTCAAGCCATCCGGAAAGCCGTGAGCGCCCTCCGAGCTAAGTTGACCGTGTTCAGCCAAGGCAAGCTCAAAGCTCTTGAAAGCCTTGGCAGCGTTGCCTGTGAGATTCGAGCCATCCGTCTTGCACGGTACGGCATCGACCTGCATGACCACCGGAGCGGTCGTCACGGTGCCATCCGCGTCGGTGCCAAGTTCAACCGAGTCCAGCCGGAACCCCGTGACCACGCCTTCGCCGTCACCGTCGTTCGCTCCCGTGCAAGTCAGTGTGAACACCTTGGCGTGGCCGGTGCCCTTCACGTCGACCACAAAAGACACGTCAATTGCGCCATCAAGGTCGATTGCGCCTTTGCCCCGATCGCCTTCCCAGCCGGAGTGGTGGATAGCGGCGACATGCGCCCCGGTGGCCCGGTGCAGTTCGTCGACTGAGGCGATGTACCGTTGCATGTCCTTGGACTGGTTTTGATCGCCGAGTCCAAAGGTCCTCGTTACCGTATCTAAGACGACCAAAGCGCATTTTTGGCCGCTCTTCCCCTCAAGTCCCGCGATAGCTGCGGCCAGTATCTTGGCGTCGATGCCGCCAGTTAGGTCGAGCTTGCCACCGGCAACAACGAACGGAATGCCGGAGAGGTTATGCTTCTTTCGCCAAGCTGCAACACGTCGCTCGGTCAGAGGCTTTCTTTCCGCCGCGAAGAAAACGACCATGCCTTGCTTGACCTTGCGGCCGTGCCACTCGATACCGGCCGCGATGTGACACCCGATATCGACCATCAAGGCGCTTTTTCCGCTACCAGGCTTTGCGACAAACAACGAGAACTCGCCAGCGCCCAAGAAACCCTTGATAAGTTCGTCCTTGATCACCGATGCATTAACGTCGTCAAACCAAGTGAACTGAAAACGCTCTTTAAGATCGGCCTTTATCTGGTCGGGCGACTGCAGGGACTTCGGCTTGTTACCGTTCGCAGCCTTGATCCTTTCGGCTTCGGCAACAACGCTGGCGACCGTTTTTTCAACGAAGTACGTTCCTTCTTGAAAAACGTCCTTTAGGCTGTACTTCATGACAAAGCCCGCGCCAGATACGCGGTACGCCACCTAACTTCGTCTTCGAAGTATGAGCGAATCGAGAATGGCGAGTCATCGATAACAAACCGTGCTAGCTTGCCGTCATCGTCCGAAAAGCCCCAATCCCACGCTTCAAGTGCGGTGTGAATGTCGTTGCACTCGATTGTCGTGGCCTGCGACAGGTCCTTGAGAGCCTTACGACTGATCGGTTCGATATGACAAACACCTGTGCAGCCCGACTCAAGCCAATCCATCGGGTGAGCGTGCAGCCGTACCACCGGCAGTGTGAGATATTCACGGCCCAGCCACGGCGCACGGCAGGTGATGCGATCGAAGGACATTTCGTCGCTGATAACGAGCAAATCAATAAGCTGGCCGTCTTCAGTGATCGGAATTGCTAGCTCTGGCGGGTGTTTCGGCCCGACGTGATCGGGCGCGTAGATCAAAAATCGGTATCTGCCAGTTTCTGGATTCCAGATCATGCCGTACTGAATGAGGGCAATGTGTTCGGGGGCGGTTTCAACCCCGTGTTCGGCAAGCCACGCGACAGCAGTCAAATTATCACCGGCCTTGTCGAAGAATTCTTGCGCGACTTCATCGGGCAAGGGCAAGGAGTCATCAAAATTAGAAATCGAGTCCATAAAACGTCTTTCACTAATACTCTCCTCAAGCATTTAAGTTAGGTGGCTGGGTTCTGTTCGGACAAAATGCCGACTAGAGTTTCTGTAAATGCAGGGAAAGTATCGACGTTGTGGAAACCTACTTTTCTCGCCGCTGCTGATACGGCTTCGCTCCACGTCGGTGAAGACCAATTGTAGAACGGTCGAAGCTCTGACCAAGCATGGTCGGTAAGGTTGCCTGTCTCACCGGCCAGCCGAACAAGCAAGCCGAATGCTTTTCCGTTTCTTGGATCGTTGTAGCGTGCGTCCAATCCCCGCCGCCAATTGGCTGTGCGGGTTAGGCTACAGCTAAGGCTGTCGATGCAATTGAGCTTGTTGTTATCGATCATATTTCTACTTTTTGAAATCGCCAGCGAAATTGCTGGCATTGTGTTGCTCACGTCAAATAACCGCCGTGAGCGGTGCGGTGCCAGCGTCTGTAAACTTGTAAGGAAGTTTAACCCAGCGCCGAGCGGAGTTGTGTTATGTGAGGCCGCGTGGGGACCTTCGATGGTATCGGTCGATTACTTTCGGCAAGGCTTACTTGCTCAAATGAGCCGAGCGACAAAGGTTGGCCGGATCGACGTTACAATTGACTCCGGGCAGTTGCTTCGTGAACTTGGCGGGCGTCCCGGCTCCGTGCACGGAATGCCACTTTGTTGCGAAGCCATGCTGGCGGAAATGAAGCCCGGCGACACTTTAATGGCAGTTCGGAACAATGCAGCGGGCATGATCGTTCGCTACCGATTGCCTCGCGCAAAATGAAGCGGGCCGTTGGCTGCGTGCGCCTCAAGCAAGCCTCCGTGGACGAGCGCTCTGCCGGGCGGGTGATTGACAATCAGAAGCGTCGCAACAAAATCGCACTTCGCCTTGCCCGCGTGCTAATGGGGCTGGCATGAAAAGACTGATCATGGTCATGCTGCTCGCGACGTACCCTGCTCAGGCGCAAACTAGCACTCCGCCGCAAACTAGCCCTCCGCCAAAGTTGCCGCTGACCCATCGCGAGCAAATCCACGCCGATCGCGCGAGGATGGCAGCCGAGGAAAAAGCTGCACCAGGGGCGCGTCCGTGGGATCGGGACGCCGACGGCAATCGCCCTTGGCAACGAAAAGATTAGTCGATGATTGTCGGGGCCGGGTCAGTTCAGAAGATGATCGGCCCGCAATCAGCGGCGTTCACGGGCAGCATGTACCAAAACATGCGCCAGTTGGCGGTCTCGTGGGTGCGTCAGGCCGCCGAACGTCCACCGAAACAGCTGAAGTCTAAAGTTGGGGGACCGTTGGTAGATAATAAAAGCCGGGACCGCGAAATTTAGCACAAGCCAGACTTCGATGATGGTCATCACTCGATGCATGCGGAGTCTCCTGCCGCACCAACGGTCAGACGAGGTGAAAGTTCAAGTTTCCACTCCCGGCCGCACGTGCAAGAGGGTTTCGAGCCAGGCCGAGAAATCGACCGGCACTTTTTTGAACACTACAAGCCGATTTGTATCGCTGATGCTTTTCAGGTTGGTGGTGCGGGTGCTGTCCTGGTTCGGACACTCGCGGCGGGGAATGAGTTCACTCCCAATGTCGGGGCCAGACAGGCACCGGGTCGTATTTGGGTTTAACCTGACCCGTGGCGGGACAGGTGGGGACACGCCTGTATCGTCCGTGTGAAGGACGGCCCCAGCAATTGCGCCAGCCCCCGATGCTGGGGCCGCTTCTTTAAGCGGTGAAATAACAACGCCGCCCAGCGTTGAAAACTATCGCTAAGCGGCGCCAATCCAGCCCCGAGAGGGAACGGACAAAATCTCGGACATACGTGAGTCTGCATGGATGGTGCTAAGGTTCAGGGACTTCGGAAGGAAATTAGGGCTTGCTCTGGAACTTCCGTGGAACCGGCACCGTAGGAATGTTGGGTGCCCGACAGCGGGCACCTTTGACCCGGACGGTCCCGGCCTATATGCCCCCCAAGCCCCAGCCGGGACCGTTCCTTCGGGCTATGACCTAGAGGTTCTCGAAATGAACAGGCCGCCAACTGAGGCGGCGGCCTCTTTACGGGTCTCAACGTCTCAACTAAGGGTATCGTGCCTCATGGTCGATGAGATAGCCGTGCTGGTGGATCAACAGGCGCAAATTTCCAACATGCGCCAATTGGTGGAGCGGATAGACGATCCCGTCAGGCGATCCGCATGCCTCCTCTTCACCGAGGAAATTGAGCAGTGCGTGCGCCACCTCGACCGCCTTTTGATTTCGGCATCTTAGTCGGGTGTCTGCGATCCCGGGGACGTTAGCCATTCAAATAGCAAGAGCAAATTGAAACTGCCAGGCCGTGAAAGAGGCCGCCAACTGAGGCGGCCTTACTTCCTTATAGGTCTCAGTTCCCATACGAACTTGGCTTCTACAACGGGCCCGTCATTGTCCCGGACCTCTATCGCCATGTAATTATTGGGGTGACCCCTGATCTTGTCGCGAACCAAATCGGCAAGGGCGCGGGCGGCTTCCTCTTGGGCCGCCTCGACATGCGGGAACTCTAGGCCCTCTTCATCTGGGGCGACGCTCTCGCCTTCGCGAATGTCGAAAAAATACCGCGTCATGAGCTTTGAACGCGCTCTGGAGGAGACTGTTCCTACCCCGGCTTCTTGCCGCTTTATGGTCCATTAGGCCACTGAGGGTCGAAACAGGCCAGTACCATTAGCTGAATGCGAACGGACACAGAAACAGGAACGAAACGAACCTACGGCAACGCATGGGCCAACGATACGGCGTGAACGAACGCCGTAGCCATTATCGTAGCCACTCGAACCGCATTAGTGCGCTTTATTGGCGTTTACGGCGTCTAATCTGATTGGAAAAAAGTGCCAAAAACCCTTACAGGGTAGGGGTTTCCTGTATTTCAGAACAAAAGCGTTACTCTTCGAAATGGAATTTCAAGACCGGTGCCTTAAACCACTCGGCCACCCTTCCAGCTCTGGAAAGTCAGGCACTTAGCCGAGGGCGGGATCGAACGCAATGCGAACTTGGACCCGATATGGACCCAAAGGGGTCAGGAGCCGAGAAAACCACCGGCAATCGCGGCCAGGGATTCGACAAGGACTCGTCCGCCTGCTTCGCGCGCTTGCGCTTCGCGTAATTGCGCAACACGACCGCGGGGTCGTCGCCGATCCGCTCGGCCACCCGGTGGACGGGAATGCCAGCGTCGAGCAGGGCGGTCGCATGGACGCCGCGCAGGTCGTGAAACCGGACCCGGCCAAACCCGATCACCTCGGCACGCCGGGCGAATTCCTTTGAGAAGTTCCGCGGGTTGCGCGGCGTGCTGAGATCAATCGGCGCGCCGGGCTCGGGCAGGGCGGGGAATATCAGCGCGCCGGCGGGCAGCCGGACCAAGCTAAGGTCGACGTCGACCCCATCGGGGATCCCAGCCATCAAACGCTGATATCTCGACCGCTCGGCGAGGAGTATCCCGATCGTCCCGTCATCCAGGTCGATCGTGCGAAACCCGCGCTTTGTTTTGGGCGGCTTCACGCGGATACCGAATTTCTTGGTTTGCTCGAGGGCGCGCTCGATGCGCACCTTTTTCGTTTCCTCGTTGAGATCAGACCAGCGCAGCGCCAGCAGTTCATTGCGCCGCAAGCCGGTCGCCGCGTCGACCGCAACCGGAGCAAACATGCTGGCCGATGGCCTGAAGCCGGCGACCAGGGCAGCCAGTTCCTTTTCGTCGAGACCTTCGCCGAGATCGTCGTCGCCGGCTTCCTCGGAAACCTGTCGGTCGGGATTGGGGACCTGCTCAACGTGAGCCATCGGGTTTGCGGCGATCATTTGCTTGCGGTGTGCGGTCGCGAGCGCGGCGCCGAGCACGACATGCACATGATGCGCGGTGCGCGGTGCAATCTTGCCTTCCAGGCCAGCATAAAGTTTGTCAATTTCGGGAGCCCGCAACTGCTGAAGCGGTCGCTCACCGATCGCCGGCTTGACGTGGGTGTTCAGAAGTTCGGTGTAGCGCTCCAAGGTGCGCTGCCCGACCTTTTTTTTGCGCCGGCCAGGTGCGCCGGCCTCGATCCATTGGTCGATCCAGACTGAAACCGTGAGCTTGCTGGGGTCGACGTGGCCGCCCGTGTCGACAGCACCGACAAGCGAGCGCAATTCCTTCCGCGCTTCCGCTTTTGTGCCGCGAAACGTCTTGGCGCAGCGCCGGCCGTTGGCACGCCAGCGCAGCCGGAAAACATTCTCGCCGCGTTCATCGATGCCGCCTTCGCCGTGTGATCGCTTAGTCATTGCCTTCCCCCTGTCTGTTTGCGCGGTCCGCGCGGTCCCTCAAAATCTCCTGCAAAGTGTTCTTGCGCTCTTCCCGCATGCGGTCCCGCCGTTTGCGATCGGGCATCACGAGCACGTCGTCAGCCAGCGCGATGCCGAGTGCATCGGCATCACTCACCATGGGTTGCAAGCGGGCGACTGCTCACCGGCTCGAGATTGCCCAGCGATACGGAATCGCCGACAGCGCCTCGTTCCCGCCGGCCGAGAATGAAAACCGGTTTGGGCTAGTCGACAAATGGCGCGAGGCTGTTGCAAAATTGCTGCTTACCCCGGCGCCAGATACCCGCGCGGTCACATGGAAGCGGCAGCAACTTTCGAGCCGCGGTTTTCCTTATCTGCCCGTCAGTAAGGAGCGTGTCCAACGGGTAATCGACGAAGACGACGCATTCCTTAAGGCTCACCCGACGCGTCGGTCAAACAGCGAAGCAATGGCGCGTTCGCGCGAGTTCAAGGAGGTGGTGAGGCAGCGCATCAGGGAATTAGCCGCATCGCGCAATCTTCCGGATGACGAGATCAAATCCGTCTTGAGGCTCAAGCATCAGGAGATCGGTGAGTTTGCCGTTAAGCACAGTGTGAGCCTCGCATGGCTGCTCGAAGGCGCGGGACCCATTTCCAAGAAATACCCGGAGTGCGATCAATGAAGCACCGTCGACGAACACACCGGAAGCGCAACCGGCAGCGGCTGGCGGCACATGCCCGCCGGCTGAGGCGGTAACGGAAGGGCGGGGAGGCTACAGCCTGTGTTCCCACCGGTGAACACTGATGCTCACCGGTGGGGTCTCCGCAATCATACTGGCGCGAATTTCATCGCTTTGTAACGCGGGTGAGCTTTTAATCGCAGCATTGCTTTTACGTATTCTTACTTTGCGAATGGCCCGGCAGGTCCTTTCTGCCGGGCTTTTCGTGCCGCTAGGCCGCAGTTGCTGCTTGTTCGTGCTTCGCTCGCTCACGCTCTTCAAGGGCGGCGATGGTCATCTTGATATTGTCCCGCCGCTCGATCAGTGTCCTCGCCAACATCGGATACTTGACGACGGATCGGTCGGAAATCCCAGCGCGCTTTTCTTCGGCGGCGATGTCGGACTCGATCAGTTCCAGGGTGCGAATAAGGTCAACCAGTATCTTACCAATTACGATGACCTCGCGCGGTGTCCCAGACTGAGGTTGCATATTCATGAGCGTGCTCCGAATGTCTGAGTTCGGCACATCCAGATCCTTGGTAGCCGAACAGTTGAAGCATCCATCGCAAGCGGCTTGCCAATTGCGGGGCCGTAAGAACACGGTCATCGAAACCGCTCTTTGTTTAGTGATGCGGATCACAGCGACGTCGAGCGGGACGCGTATTCTGCTGACGGCTACCGGCGAGACCTCTCCGACGTGATTAATCTCTCGTTAATCGGCTGGATGCAGATTTAGCGACATCGCGATGGCACCGGACATCGAGCCGGCAGTCGCAAGGAGAAGCCGACGGTGTAACGCCCGCCGGCTTTTTCTCTGAGTAGCAATGACGGCCGCCCAGTGCGCTGGCATCGATCGACCGGCCCAAGCAGCGGGGAAACTGGACCCGCATCAGCGGCCTCGCCAGAGTCATGGCCAGCCCCTTCCGGCGGCGGTGAGGCGCCTCAGCCTCCTCGGCGGCGCTTGAAAGGCAAAACAACTGCACCAGGCCCGAGCTGTCGCCGATTATTCCGAGCGAACGCTTCGCTCTCCTTTAACTTCGCAATTAGTGCGGCCAGCTTATCAATTCGTGCTCTGAGGCTGGCTCTCTCTGCCGCGATCTCATCCTCGCATCGGTGACAACGTTGCATAACACTACCCCATTAAAAACTGACCCTTCCTCCGGGAAATCAAACGATTACGAGAAGAAAGCCCGTACCCCCGGGGAAGTTTGAGCATGAGCGAACGGATTTTCTTTTGAAAGAATGAAGCGGTGCTACAAGATCGATTGGCAACCGAGCGTTGCGTGCACGGCACGGCCGGGAAGCATCCCCGTGCACCAGCACGAACACTTGAACTGCCGTTTGACCGCGAATCCCGGCGGGAGTCTGATCCGCCCCATGGGAGAGCTTGCCGACTATCGACGCCTGGAGCGGGTTTGCCGAGAGGACGCGGAGCGGGCGGTGCTGCTGGAAACGCGGCACGCGCTGCTGGTCATGGCTGAGCGCTACCGTGTAGCGGCCGACGCGATCGAATTTGGACCCAACCTTGGACCCGAACCAGCGATAACAGGCCTTAACAAGCCGGACAGCGCTGGAATGGTGAGGTGCCGAACACGTTTGAAATCGCTACAAAAGCAGACGGCGCCGTACCCAATGAGACGGCGCCGTTCGTATTTCAAGACCGGTGCCTTAAACCACTCGGCCACCCTTCCATCTCTCGGATGCGAGCGGCATAGCAAAGGGGAAAGAAACGCGAAAGGGGCAAGCTGCAGCCCCGG
Source organism: Bradyrhizobium sp. LTSPM299 (assembly GCF_000938235.1). NCBI lineage: Bacteria > Pseudomonadati > Pseudomonadota > Alphaproteobacteria > Hyphomicrobiales > Nitrobacteraceae > Bradyrhizobium > Bradyrhizobium sp. LTSPM299. The sequence goes on along the minus strand of NZ_JYMU01000023.1, from coordinate 235,951 downwards.
ATTGGCGCCGAGGCGCCTAGCGTTCGGATGCTCAGCTAAACGCGAAGGCCAGCAAGCTCGAGCACAGCAGCACAAGGCTGGCTGCGGTCAGGGTCAGAAATCCGTCGGAGACTAAATCGTGACTGCGCATGATGCACCTGCCTGATCCGATGCTCGTCCGAATTGATTAAAGCTTTCAGTACAGTCGCTCCTGGAAAGAGGTGACGCGTCTTTCCGCCTCAATGGGCCTTCAGGCCCGGTATCGATAGCCTTCCACGGCATGAGCCAAAAAGATGGCTACACTCACCAGGCCCATAACCGCTGTAACCGTCTCGATCATCGCAAACGTTCCTTTGCGCCCCACGCCGGGGAGAAGACGATTGCAGGCTTGCACAGTCAAAAAGATTCAATTGTCGGAATCGAGATCACTCCTGACTGATGATTTGTTGCAACAGTGTGTCTGATCGCGGGACAGGCGACACCACGGGCGGCGGCGTTGCGCGATGAGAAGTCCGTAGATCAACGGAGGGGTGCGCAACGAACCATTCACCACGGGGCGGCTCACCCCATTTCCGCCGTGTTCCGGTTGCGATATCTTCACTATGTGGTGCGGAAGGTGGGCCGCATCGTGGCGAATTGGACGCATCTGCCTCGGAGTAGGCGGGCGTCCGGCAGAGTGGTACTTGGGGCAATGGGGACTAAACGGCCAGATTCGATCGTCCGGACGGCGCGTGGCGCCGTTGCGGTGGCCACGTGCCTCCTCCTTGCCAATTGCGCCTCGTCGAACCAGTTCGCAAGCCGCGTCGATCCTAAATACGGCGTCTCCTCGAGCCCGCGCGTCGTGGCGCTCGGCGACCCCGTGCCGAAGGGCGGCGGCACCTACCGGATCGGCAAGCCCTATGTCGTCGGCGGCCGCACCTATGTGCCTGAAGAGGACGTCAACTACCGCGCTGAAGGCATCGCGTCCTGGTACGGCGACGATTTCCACGGCCGCCTGACCGCCAATGGCGAGGTGTTCGATATGGGGTCGCTCACGGCGGCCCATCCGACCCTGCCGATGCCGAGCTACGCCCGGGTCACCAATCTCAGCAACGGCAAGTCGCTCGTCGTGCGGGTCAATGACCGTGGCCCGTATCACGGCAATCGCCTCATAGACGTCTCGAACAAGGCCGCCGAACTGCTTGAATTCAAAGGCAATGGCGTGGTGCGCGTCCGCGTCGAATATGTCGGCCGGGCGCCGCTCGAAGGCTCCGACGACCGCCAGCTGATCGCGACCCTGCGCACCGGCACGCCGGCGCCATCGCCGTCGATGGTACGGGTCGCCTCGGCGCGGCCGTTCGTGCCGGAGGTGTCCTCATCCTCTGGCCGCATCCGCGGCGACGTTCCGGTGCCCGAGGGCAGGCCTTATAGCCTCGGCAATACCTCGGCCGACTACGCCTCGACCACCGCCACGTCCGAAATGTCCGCCTCAAGCCGCTCGCGTGGCCGCGTCATGAACAATCCGCGGGAAGTGTCCTACGAGAACGACAACCGCTATGCGGCGAGCCCGAGCCCGGCGTCGGCCTATGTGCCGATCGATGCGCGCGGCCCGTCGGAGGTCCTGAGCGGGCGCGGTCTCTACTGAATCAAGACTTTCGCCTGACTATTTGAGAAACGCGATCAGCGCTGCGTTGACCTCGTCCGGCCGTTCCTGCTGGATCCAGTGACCGGCGCCGTCGATGATCCGCTTCTGTTTCAGGTTCGGCAGCACCCGTTCCATGTCTGCGACGCGCTTGGCGCCGATCAGCCCGGTGATCACCGAATCGTTCGATCCCGCCATGAACAGCGAAGGCTGGTGGATCTGGGCGTCCTGCCAGGGCGCGGTCAGCTCCCAGTTGCGGTCGAGGTTGCGGTACCAGTTCAGGCCGCCGCGGAAACCGGACACGGCGTAGCCCGCCGCGAACTCGGCGATGTCGGCATCGCTCAGCCAGGCCGGCAGCGGTTGGCCGCCCGGCAGATTGCCGAGGAAGCCCTTGACCTCATCGACGAACATCGAACTGGGGTCGGATATGCCGCGCGCGAGCACCAGCCGCATGGTGTGGGCGATGTCGCGTTCGAACTCGGCCTCCGCGACGCCGGGTGGCTGAAAATATTGCCAATAGAAATTGGAGATGCCGCTCTCGCGCAGGGTCTGCAGTGGGCGGCCGCGTCCCCGGAATGGCGGCGGCACGCTCAGGCCGGCGACTTTGGTGAAGACATCCGGCCGGAACAGCGCGGCATGCCAGGCCACCGGCGCTCCCCAATCATGGCCGATAATCGCGGCCTGCGTCTCGCCGAGCGCCGCGACCAACGCGACCATGTCGCCGACGGTATCGAAGATCGTGTAGGCGCCGACCTCAGCCGGTGCGCTGGTCCGGCCGAAGCCGCGCATATCAGGGGCGACGACCCGAAAGCCGGCGTCCGCCAACGCGGCGATCTGGTGCCGCCAGGAGTAGGACAGTTCCGGCCAGCCATGACAGAGCACGACGAGCCGGCCTTGCCCGGCCTCACGGACGAACATGTCGATGCCGTTGGCGGAGATGGTGCGTGAGGAAGGCATCGCGGTTCCGCCTTGTTTGCCGGTTTTGCTGTCGTTCCGACGATATGGACGTTCGGCGCAGGCGGCAATCCAACCGTCCGTGCATGAGCGCAAATACCTCAGTTGTTTGCGATACTTCCACCTGTTAGAACGCAGCCTTTCAGGACATCGCCGATGGCAAGCCAGACCGCAGTTTCCCGCACGTTCGCCGCTCGCGCCGGGCGTTGCTGGCGCGGGCTGATCGCGGCCGTCGTGGTGCTCGGCATCGGCTGCAGCGGGGTCGTCTACGCCGCCAACAACAGTGTTCAGGGCGCCAAGAAGGAAGAGGGCGGTTTCGACGGCGATGCCCCGACGGCGATCCTGGTCGAGGCCTCCTCAGGCAGCGTGCTGTTCGAGAAGAACGCCGACGAACTGCGCGCGCCGTCCAGCATGATGAAGCTGATGACCGCAGAGGTGGTATTCAACGCCATCAAGAAAGGCGACATCAAGCTCACGGACGAGTACCGGATCAGCGAGAACGCTTGGCGGCGGGGCGGAGCGCCGTCCGGCACATCCACGATGTTCGCGGCCATCAACAGCAAGGTCTCGATCGACGACCTCCTGCACGGCGCGATCATCCCGAGCGGCAACGATGCCTGCATCGCGCTCGCCGAAGGGATCGCCGGCAATGAGCACACCTTCGCTTCCGATTTCATGACCAAGCGCGCCCGCGAGCTCGGCATGACCAAATCGACCTTCGGCAATTCCAACGGGCTACCGGACCCCACCAACAAGATGACGGTGCGGGAACTGGCGACGCTGGCGCGCTATGTCATCCAGACCTATCCGGACATGTACAAACTGTTCGGCGAGAAGGAGTTCACCTGGAACAAGATCCGCCAGCAAAACCGCAACCCGCTGCTGAACGCGATGCCCGGCGCCGATGGATTGAAGACCGGCTACACCAAGGAAGGTGGTTACGGCATGGTCGGCTCGGCCGTGCAGAACGACACGCGGCTGATCGTCGTCGTCAACGGCCTCGAGGATTCGGAAGACCGCGCCACCGAAGCCAAGAAGATGCTGGAGTGGGGCTTCCGCAGTTTTGAGACGCGAATCCTGATCGCGGCCAACCAGCCGGTCGGCTACGCCCGGGTGTTCGGGGGCGAGAGCCGTTCGGTCAAGCTCGTCAGCCCCGATCCAATCAAGGTGATGGTGTCCAAGAACGGCAACGACAAGCTGCTGGCGCGCGTGGTCTATAGCGGCCCGGTCAAGGCGCCGATCACCGCCGGCCAGAAGATCGGCGTGGTCAGGGTCTGGCGCGGCGCCAATGTCGCGATGGAGACACCGGTGTTTGCAGCGGATGCCGTCGGCACCGGATCGACGATGCGCCGTGCGCTCGACGGCGTCCAGGAACTCGTCATCGGCATGTTCCGCGCCGGCGCCGAGAAGCTCTGACATGGCGGAAGCAGCAGTCAAACGGCCGAGCTTGCGCGGTCGCTTCATTACCTTCGAAGGCGGCGAAGGGTCTGGTAAATCGACCCAGATCCGAAAGCTCGCCGAACGTCTCGACACAGCCAAGCTGCGCGCCATCGTGACCCGCGAGCCGGGTGGTTCGCCGGGCGCCGAGATCATCCGCCACCTCGTGCTGTCGGGGATGGGCAAGCTGCTCGGGCCTGACGCCGAGACGCTGCTGTTTGCCGCCGCGCGCGACGACCACGTCCGCACCGTGATCCTGCCCGCGCTCGACCAGGGCATCTGGGTGCTGTGCGACCGCTTCTTCGATTCCACGCGCGCCTATCAGGGCCACCTCGGGCAGGTGCTGCCCGGCCTCCTCAACGCCATGCAGCGCGTCACGATCGGTGATCTCAAGCCCGACCTGACCATCATCCTCGACGTGCCGGTCGAAATTGGGCTGCAACGCGCCGCCGCGCGCCGGGGCAACGCTGCCGCCGATCGCTTCGAAGCGGAAGACGTCAAGTTTCACCAGGACCTGCGCGAGGCCTACCGGCAGATCGCGGCCGAAGATCCGCAACGCTGCGTGCTGATCGATGCCACGGCCGACCCCGATACGGTCGCATCGCAGGTCTGGACCGCGCTGCGCGAGCACGTGATGACGCTAAAAACGGCGGCAAATTCCGCATGAGCGCACGCAAGGTCGAACAGGAGATTGCAGTCCGGCATCCGCGCGAGACGTCCGATTTGTTCGGGCATCGCGAGGCGGAGAGCACCTTGCTCGATGCCTATCGCAGCGGGCGAATTCCGCACGCCTGGCTGATCGGTGGCGCGCAGGGCATCGGCAAGGCGACACTGGCCTATCGCATGGCGCGGTTCGTGCTGGCGTTCCGCAATCCGAAGGCGTCCCAGGTGCAGCAGGCGCCGACATTGCGGGTTGATCCGGCCGACCACGTGGCGCGGCAGATCACCGCCGGCGCGCATGGCGGACTGTTGGTGCTGGAGCGCGGCCTCAACGATCGCGGCGTGATGCGGACCGTCATCACGGTTGACGAAACCCGCGAGACGATTTCCTTCTTCGGCTCGACCGCCGCAGTCGAGGGTTGGCGCATCTGCATCGTCGACACTGTCGACGAACTCAATCCCAACGCCGCGAACGCGCTATTGAAGATCCTCGAGGAGCCGCCGCAACAATCGCTGTTCCTGCTGGTCAGCAACGCGCCGTCGCGGGTGCTGCCGACCATCCTGTCCCGTTGCCGGAAATTGCTGCTGCGGCCGCTGGAGACCGGCGACGTCGTACGTAGCGCCGCGACCGCAACTGACATCGCAGCCGACGATCCCGCGCTGATCGAAGCCGCTGCGGCCTCCGAGGGCAGCGTCGGGCGGGCGCTGTCGCTGCTCGGCGGCGACGCACTGAAGCTGCAGCAGCGCACGGCCGCGCTGCTGGCAACGCTTCCCATGGTCGATCCGCGCGAGTTGCATGCGCTTGGCGAAGCGCTCGGCACCAGCGACCGCGTCGCGCTCGCCGCATTCGTCGACGGCATCGATCGCTGGATCAGCGACAAGATGCGCACCGGCGACGCCAATGCCAACCTGCCGCGCCTTGCACGGCTGGCGGAGGTATGGGAAAAGATCGTCCGCGCCGCGCGCGACACCGAAGCCTACAATCTGGAGCGCAAGCCGCTGGTTTTCTCGGTGTTTTCCATGCTTGCGGACGCAACCCGATAGACGCTTCGTCTGACCTCTATCCCGACAATCTTGTTCTGATCTGCAAAGGAATCCGTGGTGGCCGCCAAGACAAAATCGTCCAAGAAAAAGGCCAAGACGAAGAAGGCTTCGCCGGCGCGCGCGACCAGAAAGACGACTGCAAAAAAGCGCGCTGCCAAGACAAGCAAGCGGATCGTCAAGAAGGCAAAGAAGACGACAAAGAAGGCCGTCAAGAAATCGGCTGCGAAGAAGACCGCCAAAAAGGCAGTCAAGAAAGCTCCGAAGAAAGCCGCTTCGGCTCCGCCGAAGAAGCAAGCCGTAGAGGCCGTTACGCCCCCCCCCGTGAAGCCTGCTGCGCCGAAACCTCGAGCAGCCAAGAAGGCCCCGAAGGCGACTTTGGTTCTGAAGCAACCCAAGCCCGTCGTCGCGCCCGCTCCCAAAACGGTGCGATCAGCGGATCGCGGCAACGTGTTCTACATCACGACCGCCATCGCCTATCCGAACGGCCAGCCGCATATCGGCCACGCCTACGAGGCGATCGCGACCGACGCATTGGCGCGCTTTCAACGGCTCGACGGCAAGGATGTGTTCTTCCTGACCGGCACCGACGAGCACGGCCAGAAGATGATCCAGACCGCGCAGGGTGAAGGCCTGACGCCGCTCGAGCTCGCCACCCGCAACGCGGCGCGTTTCAAGGAAATGGACGAGCGACTGAACGTCTCGTTCAATCGCTTCATTCGCACCTCGGAAGAGCAGCATCATCGTTCGAGCCAGGCGATCTGGAATCGGATGCAGGACAACGGCGATATCTATATCGACAGCTATGCCGGCTGGTACTCGGTGCGCGACGAGGCCTACTATGCCGAGGACGAGACCGTCGTCGGCGAGGACAATGTCCGCCGCGGCCCGCAGGGCACACCGGTCGAGTGGGTCGAGGAGAAGAGCTACTTCTTCAAGTTGTCGGCCTATCAGGACAGGCTACTGCATCTCTACGAGAGCCAGCCCGACTTCATTGGCCCGGATTCGCGCCGCAACGAGGTGATGAGTTTTGTGCGGGGAGGCCTGAAGGATCTCTCGATCTCGCGCACCACTTTCGATTGGGGCGTCAAGGTCCCCGATAATCCCGAGCACGTGATGTACGTCTGGGTCGACGCACTGACCAACTACATCACCGGCGTCGGCTATCCCGACGAAACCGATGCGAATTGGCGTTACTGGCCGGCTGACGTTCATATCATCGGCAAGGACATCATCCGTTTCCACGCCGTGTACTGGCCGGCGTTCCTGATATCGGCGGGCATTCCCGTCCAGAAACGGGTCTACGCGCATGGCTTTCTGTTCAACAGGGGCGAGAAGATGTCGAAGTCGGTCGGCAACGTCGTCGACCCCTTCAATCTCGCCGAACAATACGGCGTCGACCAGGTGCGTTACTTCTTCATGCGCGAGGTGCCGTTCGGCCAGGACGGCAACTACAATCATGAAGCCATCGTCGCGCGCATCAATGCCGACCTTGCCAACGACTTCGGCAATCTGGCGCAGCGCTCGCTGTCAATGATCGCCAAGCAGCTTGGCGGCGTGTTGCCGGAGCCCGGCGCGTTCAGCGAAAGCGACAAGGCGATCCTGGCGCAGGCTGACGCCATGCTGGAGGCGTCGCGGTCTGCAATGGCCACGCAGCAGATCCATCAATGGCTCAACACGGTCTGGGCCGTGGTCGCCGAAGCCAACCGTTATTTCGCGGGTGAGGCGCCGTGGGCGCTGGCGAAGACCGATGCTGCCAGACAGAAGACGGTGCTCTATGTCACCGCTGAAGTGGTACGTCGGATCGCGATCCTGGCGCAGCCGGTAATGCCGGCATCTTGCGCCAAGATGCTCGACAGCCTCGGTATCCCCGAGGACTCGCGCAGCTTCGCGGCGCTTGGCGAACGGATCAAGCCGGGCACGGTCTTGCCGGCACCCGTCGGCGTGTTCCCGCGCTACGTGGAACCGAAGACCGAGTAGGCGGTTCGGACATCATGCTGGTCGACAGTCACTGCCATCTGGATTTTCCCGATTTCGCCGACGATCTCGACGGGATCGTCGGGCGCGCCGAGGCGGCCGGGATCGGGCGCATTGTCACGATCTCAACCCGGGTGAAACGGCTCGGCGGCCTGCTCGCGATCGCCGAGCGCTTTCCGAATGTCTACTGCTCCGTCGGAACGCATCCGCATCATGCCGATGAAGAGGACGGCATTCCCGCAAGCGAGCTGATAGAACTCGCGAACCATTCGAAGGTCGTCGCGCTCGGCGAGGCGGGGCTCGACTATTTCTACGAACACGGCTCGTCCGAGGCGCAGGAGCGCGGCTTTCGCGCCCATATCGCGGCGGCCCGTGCGACTGGCCTGCCGCTTGTCATCCACACCCGCGAGGCTGACGAGGATTGCGGCCGGATCCTGGAAGACGAGGTGGCGAAGGGCCCGTTCAAGGCCGTTCTGCACTGCTACACCGGCGGGCGCGAGCTTGCGATGAAGGCGATCGCCCTCGGGCTGTCGATCTCGTTCACGGGCATCCTGACCTTCAAGAAGTCGGACACGCTGCGCGCGCTGGCGGCGGAACTACCTGCCGACCGCATCATGGTCGAGACCGACGCGCCGTATTTGGCGCCCGGCAAATTCCGCGGCAAGCGCAACGAGCCGTCCTATGTCGTCGAGGTCGCCAAGGTGCTGGCGGAAACGCGCGGCGTCTCGCTGGACGAGATCTCGCGCCAGACCACCGAAAACTTCTTCCGGCTGTTCTCCAAGGTGCCGGCACCTAAGGTAGCTCGATGACGCTGACACTGACCATTATGGGCTGCGGTTCCTCTGCCGGCGTGCCGCGCCCGGCGCTTGGCTGGGGCGCCTGCGATCCCAACAACCCGAAGAACCGACGCCGCCGCTGTTCAATGTTGGCCGAGCGCACGACTGCGCAGGGCACCACGCGGGTCGTGATCGACACCTCACCCGATTTGCGCGAGCAGTTGATCGACGCCAATGTCGACCATATCGACGCGGTGTTTTTGACGCATGAGCATGCCGACCAGACCCACGGCATCGACGATCTGCGCTCGGTCGTGCTGCACCAGCGCCGCCGCATCCCGGTTTATTTCAACATTGCGACCGCCAACGACATCATGGCGCGGTTTTCCTACTGCTTCATCTCGCCCGAGGGCAGCGATTATCCGCCGATCCTGACGCGGCACTCGATCGAGGCCGGTGAAAGCCGGACGATCGACGGGAAGGGGGGCCCGCTCGAACTCACCGCCTTCCTGGTCAAGCACGGCAACATCCCCGCGCTCGGCTACCGCATTGGTGACGCCGCCTACACACCCGATCTCCACGACATTCCAGAGGAAAGCTGGCCGGCGCTGCAGGGTCTCGATCTCTGGATTGTCGACGCATTGCGCTATGCCCCGCATCCCAGCCATTTCAGCCTCAGCGACGCGCTGTCATGGATCGATCGCTTCAAGCCGAAGCGGGCGGTTCTCACTAACCTGCATTCCGACCTCGATTACGAGGTGTTGCGGCAAAGCCTGCCGGCCAGCGTGATCCCGGCCTATGACGGCATGCGCCTGACGCTGGAGCGGGCGAACTGAAGCAACCCGTTGTGTCGCGCCGCAATAGGTCTAATAGGTCACACAGCCGCGGTCGGCATTTGAGCTTGCACTCTGCTTGAGCTTGCCCTCTCCTGCGGGTCGCGAACAATCCACTTTGAGGGAACTCTATGCTCGTCGATCCCACTGCGCGGATTGAGGATGGGGCGGTGATCGGCGCCGGCACGTCGATTGGTCCTTATTGCGTTATTGGTTCCCGCGTCATTATCGGCGCAAACTGCAAGCTTATCGCGCACGTGCACATCACCGCGGAGACCACGATCGGTGGCGGCTGCACGATCTATCCGTTCGTCTCGCTGGGCACGCCCCCGCAAGCCCTGAGCCATCGCGGCGAACTGACCAAACTTCAGATCGGCCAGCAATGCACAATCCGGGAGCAGGTTACCATGAACGCCGGAACCGTCGCGGGCGGCGGCGTTACCCGAGTCGGCGATCGCGGCTATTTCATGAATTGCAGCCATGTCGGTCATGACTGCGTCGTAGGCAACGACGTCATCTTCGCGACATCAGCGACGCTCGGCGGCCACTGCGAAATCGGCGATTTTGTTTTTATGGGAGGCCTCTCGTCGGCCCATCAATTCGTTCGAATCGGGGCGCAGGCGATGATCGGGGCTGCAAGTTGCGTGCGTGGCGACGTCATCCCGTTTGGCCTCGCAAGCGGCCAGTACGCGGGTCTCGCCGGGCTCAATTTGGTTGGCATGCGACGCCGTGATTTTACCCACGCTCGGCTCGCGGTGGTCAGAGCGTTCTACCAAAAATTATTTCGCGGCCCCGGTGTGTTTGCCGCGCGTCTGCACGAGGTAAGGCAACTGACGGAGGCGGATCCCGCGATTGCGGAAATTCTGGCCTTCATCGACGCGGCAAGGCATCGCTCGCTGTGTCTACCGGCGAATGACGACGATCTGATTGCGCCACGCCGAAACGCTTACGCTGAACTGGGCTAATAGCGCCGCGGGAATTTCTGAATCTTTCGGTCGATGTCTTCGGGAGCGCGCCGGATATCTCGGCCTCCGTCGCCCGCGCCTTCCCTCACTTCGACAAAGGAGCGGGGGGATTCACCCCATTTCGCGGATCGGGCCTTGCTACCACCACCGCTATGGACCGACCGCCCGGCGGGCGGGGGGCGGTTGCGTAAGATCGCCCGCGGTCTTGCATTGACCTTTTGCGCAGAGGGTATATCGTTATGATCATAACGAATAGATCAGGGAGGATCAGATGGCGGAAACTGCAGCAGCGCGCGATTACACCGATCGGACGCGATACGACGCGCTGATGGACGTCGTGAAAAACCGTCTGACCACCCGGGCATTCGATTCCAGGTACGCGATGCCGTCGGAGCATTACGACCTGATCCTGGAGGCGGCGCGGCACGCACCATCAGGCGCCAACGCGCAGCCGTGGCACTTCATTGCCGTCACCGATCAGGATCTGAAGAACAAGATCACGGAGTATTTCCGTGAGGAGCAGGTCATCCGTGCCCGGCTCAAGATGAAGTTTCCGACGCCCGACTATCGCGGACTTGCGTCAGCCCCGGGCTTCATCGTCGTCGCCAGCGACTTCCGCTGGGTGAAAGCGTTTCCGGTCCTCAACGACGGGTCCGAACTCGACAAGATGTACAAGGAGAACGCGGAGCGGATCCTACTCCAGAGCGTGGCAGCCGCCACGATGTCTGCGCATCTGGCAGCCGCGGCACTCGGATATAATGTCTGGTGGGTGACCGCGATCGGGCAGGAGAAGGCGCAGCAGGCCATGAAGCCGCTGCTCGGCATACCTGCGGAGCTATCGGTGCTCGATATCATGTGTTTCGGTCCGCCTGCGAAGGCGCCGTACAAGCGCTGGAAGAAGAGCCTAGCTGACATAAGCAACTGGAACAGGTTCGATGCTTCGCACTTCATGACCGAAGCCCAGATCGACGAATGGGTTTCGACCACGCGCCACAAGGTGATGTACCGCGATGCCGAGAACGTCGACTAAATCAGCTGTGCCGGCGAAACGTCTGGCGCCAGACTACAGGCTGGAGGACCAGGTCGGCTTCCTGCTGCGCCGCGCCTATCAGCGCGCGTCGTCCAATTTGGTCGAACAGATCGGTTCCTACGACCTGACGGCTCCGCAATATGCGACGCTGGCCCGGCTTTATGAGCGGGGCCCGCTCTCGCAAAACCTGCTTGGCCGGCTCGTCGCGATGGAGCCCGCCAATATCCGCGACGTGGTGCTGCGGCTGAAGAAGCGGCGCCTGGTCGCGACCCGGCGTGATCCGACGGACAAGCGGCTGATCCTGATCGACCTGACGGCCACCGGGGTTGCGCTGGTCGAGCAATTGATCCCGATCGAAATCGAATGCACTGCCAAGACGTTGGCGCCGCTCAAGGCCGGCCAGAAGGAATTGCTCTATCAGCTGCTCAGCCAGCTTGCGGAGCGCTGAGTGCCCTCTCTCACGCCGTGATCGCCTTCGCCGATCCGACCTCGTTGCGCAGCAGGAATTTCTGGATCTTGCCGGTCGACGTCTTCGGGATCGCGCCGAACACCACTGACTTGGGCGTCTTGAAGCCCGGCATGTGCTCGCGGCAATAGGCGATGATCTCGGCTTCGGTGGCCTTGGCGCCGTCCTTCAGCTCGATGAAGGCGCAGGGCACTTCACCCCATTTTGCATCCGGCTTTGCGACGACAGCCGCGAACAGCACGGCCGGGTGCCTGTAGAGGACATCCTCGACCTCGACGGAGGAGACGTTCTCGCCGCCGGAGATGATGATGTCCTTGGAGCGGTCCTTGATGATGACGTAGCCGTGCGCATCGAGGACGCCGAGATCGCCGGTGTGAAACCAGCCGCCGGCGAAAGCTTCCTGCGTTGCCTTCTCGTTCTTGAGATAGCCCTTCATCACGATATTGCCGCGGAACATGACCTCGCCGATCGTCTCGCCATCGCGCGGCACCACGCGCATGGTCTCGGGATCGAGCACCGTGACGCCTTCCTGCAGCGGATAGGAGACGCCCTGGCGCCGTTTCAATTGCGCGCGCTGGTCAGCCGATAACTCGTCCCAGCCGGGCTGCTCGGCGCAGACGGAGGCGGGGCCATAGACCTCGGTCAGGCCGTAGACATGAGTCAGTTTGATGCCGATACGCTCGGCGCCTTCGAGCACCGCGACCGGCGGTGCCGCGCCCGCGATCAGCCCGACCACGGACGTTGCCTTTCCGGCGCCGGGAGCGCTCGGGGCATTGATCAGCGTATTGTAAACGATCGGCGCGCCGCACATGTGAGTGACGCCGTGCTGCGGGATCAATTCGAAGATCTTGGCCGGATCGACCTTGCGCAGGCAGACGTTGATGCCCGCGGTCGCGGCCAGGGTCCAAGGGAAGCACCAGCCGTTGCAGTGAAACATAGGCAGGGTCCACAAGTAGACAGGATGCTGGCCGAGATTGCCGGCCAGGATGTTGCTGACGGCGTTCAGATAGGCGCCGCGGTGATGCGTCACCACACCCTTGGGATTGCCCGTCGTGCCGGACGTGTAGCTCAGCGCGATCGCGTCCCATTCGTCGGCCGGCGGCCGTTCCACGAAGGCGGGATCGCCTTGCGCGACCGCTGCCTCATACTCGATCTCGCCGATCCGCGTGCCGCCGTCAAACGCTGCGTCGTCGACGTCGATCACGAACGGCTTTGTACCTTTCATCAGGGGCAAAGCTTCGGCGATCACGGCGGAAAATTCGGGGTCGACGAGGATGATCTTCGCGCCGCCATGGTCGAGCTGGAACGCGATCGACGACGCGTCGAGACGAATGTTGAGCGCGTTCAGCACCGCCCCGGCCATCGGCACCGCAAAATGCAGCTCGTTCATAGCCGGGATGTTCGGCAGCATCGCCGCCACCGTGTCGCCATGGCCGATGCCGCGGCCGGCGAGATAGGAGGCAAAGCGCTTGCAGCGGTCGTAGGTCTGCTTCCAGGTGAAGCTGCGGCCTTCATAGACCGCGCTGATGTGGTCCGGATACACCGCGGCCGAGCGCGCGAGGAAGCTGAGTGGCGTCAGTGGCACGTAATTGGCGGGCGTCTTCTCGAGCCCGATCGAGTACTGGTTTTGAGCTGCACTCATGGCTCTATCCGATCTGCGAGGTACCTAGAGGAACCCGATCGATATCCAGGGGAAGATGGCGACGATGATCAGGCCGATCAGCAGCGCCAGCATGTAACCCCAGATCGGCCGGATACCCTCGGCCGGATCGACGCGCCCGATGGCGCAGGCGGCATAATAGCCGACGCCGAACGGCGGCGCGAACAATCCGATGCCCATCGCCAGGATGATGATCATGGCGTAGTGCACCTCGTGGACCCCGACCTGCCGTGCGATCGGAAACAGCAGCGGCCCGAACAGCACAATCGCGGGAATGCCCTCGAGCACGCTGCCGAGAATCACGAAGGCCAGGATCGAGACCGCAATGAAGCTCGCCGAACCGCCCGGCAGGCCGGTCATCGACGCCGCCAGCGCGCGCGAGAAGCCGGACTGGGTCAGGCCCCAGGCCATTCCTGTTGCGGTTCCGATGATGAACAGGATCGCGCCCGACAGGCACGCCGTTTCGATCAGCATTGGCAACAGCCGCCGCCATTTGAACTGGCGGTAGATCACGAGCCCGATGACCAAGGCGTAGACGATGCCGATGGTGGACACCTCGGTCGCGGTGGCGATGCCTTCGATCACCGCGTAGCGGATCACGAACGGCAGCGCCAATGCGGGCAGGGCGACCACGAACGCCTTGCCGATCTCGCTCGCGCCAGCGCGCTGGACATGGCTCAAATCCTCGCCGCGGTAGCGCCACCACACCAGCGCCGACAGCGTGATCGCCAGCACGACGCCCGGCAGCAGGCCGCCCGTGAACAGTGCCGAGATCGAGACGCCGGTTACCGACCCGATGGTGATCAGCACCAGGCTCGGCGGAATGGTTTCGGTCTGCGCGCCGGTCGCCGCGAGCAGGGCGACGAGGTCGCCGGCTTTCGCACCGCGCTGCTTCATTTCCGGAAACAGCACCGGTGCCACTGCCGCCATGTCGGCCGCCTTCGATCCAGAAATGCCCGAGACCAGATACATGGCGCCGACCAGCACATAATGCAGGCCGCCGCGGACATGCCCCAGCAGGCTCGCCAGGAACGCGACCATGGCCCGTGCCATGCCGGTCATCTCGATCAACAGACCGAGGAACACGAACAGCGGCACCGAGAGCAGGATCAGATGGCTCATGCCCTCGTCCATCCGGCCGACCAGCACCATCAGCGGCGTCCGCGTGGTCAGCGCGAGATAGCCGAAGATCGCCATGCCGAAGGCAAAGCCGATCGGCACGCCGGCGAAGACGCAGAAGGCGACCACGCCGACGAAGAAGATGACCAGGTTGAGATTGCCGAGCGGCCGCAGCCAGGGCTGTGCGAGCCAGAACAACCCGATCAAGGCTGCAACCGTGACCGCGGCCATCAGCAAGGTCTTGACGTCGCCGGCCCGCGCCAGGCGCAGCAGCGCAAACAGCGCCATCAGGCAGGTGCCGACCGGCAGCGCCGCCGCGCGCCAGGTATTGGAGATCTGCAGCGCCGGCGTCGTGATGAAGCTTTCCTCATAGGCATATTCATAGGCCGGCCGCAGGATCAGGATCAGGAACGCCAGCGCGGCGCAGGTCGCGACGATGTCGAGATAGCCCCAAAGCCTCGGTCCGGCGCTCGCGACCAGCGCCGTCATGCGCATATGCTCGCCGCGCCGGAACGCAACCGCCGAGCCCAGCATCGCGAGCCACAGGAACAGGATCGAGGCCAATTCGTCGGACCAGATCAGCGGCGAATGCAGCACGTAGCGCGAGATCACGCCGGCGAACAGGATCACGACTTCGGCGACGACCAGGATCGCCGCCGGGATTTCCACCAGCAGCCCGAGCGCCGCTTCGATGGACCCGAGAACGGAGCGGCGGCGAGGGGGCTGCGACGCCGCCTCGCCGGCCACGGCCGGCGTCACCTCGACCTGAGCCTTCACATGGGCCATGACAAGGCTCCCGTGACCGACTTACGACAGCTTACCGACGGACTTCTCGAGCAGCTCCCACGCCTTGTCGCCGTACTTGCCCTTCCACTCGGCGTAAAATCCGGCAGCGCGGAGTTTGTCGCGGAACGGCGCCACCTCGGGCTGATTGAAGACCAGACCTTTGCTCGAGAGTTCCTGCTTGACGGTGGCATTGAGCTTCTCGGTGTCTTCGCGCTCCTTGACCGCCGCCGCGTTGACGTTCTTGGCGACGATGGTGCGAATGTCCTCCGGCAGCGCCTGCCAGGCGCGGCGGTTCATCAGGAACCAGAAGCCGTCCCACATGTGGTTGGTCAGCGAGCAGTACTTCTGGACCTCGTAGAGCTTCGCCGCCGAGATCAACGCCAGCGGGTTCTCCTGGCCTTCGACGATCTTGGTCTGCAGCGCCGAATAGACCTCGCTGAAATTGATCGAGGCCGGCGAGGCGTCGAACGCCTTGAACATCGAGGTCCACAACGGCGACACCGGCACGCGAATCTTGAAGCCCTTGAAGTCGTCAGGCCCGGTGATCGGCTTGCTCGACGACGTGGTCTGGCGGAAGCCGTTGTCCCAGATCTTGTCCATGACCTCGAGGCCGGACCTGTTGATCTCGCCGCGCACATAGGCGCCGAGGTCGCCATCCATGGCCTTCCAGACCGTGGGGTAATCAGGAAATGCGAAGCCGATGCCATTGATCGAGGCCGCCGGCACCAGGGTCGCCAGGATCAGGCCTGATAGCGTGAAGAACTCGACGCCGCCGGACCGCACCTGGCTCAGCATGTCGGTATCGGAGCCGAGCTGGCTGTTCGGGAACACCTGCAGATCGAACCGGCCGTTGGTCTCGGTCTTGATCGCCGCGGCCATCTCCCGGGCGCGCGCCACGAATGGATGCGACTCCGGCAAATTATTGGCGAACTTGTAGCTGAACTCGGCGGTCTGGGCGCGCGCAACGAACGGCGCGCCAACGCCGCCCAGCACGGCCGATGCGGCGGAGGCCTTCAGCAGCGTGCGTCGTGAAAAGCTCATTGGTTTCTCCCTCGAGGCTTGTTGTTCTTTTGAGATGCCAATCCTATACGGACCTGACGCCGCGGGGTCACCAGCGATCTCTGTTGATGTCAGCGCTTATTGCAGCGTCCGTACGCCGCGGCAATATGGGCTTTCAGACGAGACGATCGGGCGTGGCGCGACACGCTTTGAGCGCGATGGTCGGCGGCATCTGCTGTAGCAAGTCGGTCGCGCCAAATGACGGCCAAGATCGAGGACCGTGCGAAGATTTCCCACTAAACATCTGATCTAATTGTAGATATAAATATTCCATAATATACCTTATGCGAATTACGGATGTAGACGCCAGATTGAGAAGTCACCTTTGGCCCAGATAGAGATGTCACTCTCCACGGATTTGGTTGGGGAGTTTGGGCCGATGACGGTGATTACGATGAGCGGGACGGAGATCGACCGGATGAGCGTTTTGCAGGATCTGGCCGCGAGCAGGATCAAGGTGGCGCAAGCCGCGACGCTGATGGGTCTTGGTCGGCGCCAGGTGTTTCGACTGGCCAAGGCCTACGCGCGGCGAGGCGCAGAGGCGTTGGTTTCCCGGAAGCGCGGCCGGTCGAGCAATCGCGCCTACCCCGCCGATTTACGCGCTGTGGCCATTGGTATCATCCGGGAGCGCTACCCGGACTTTGGCCCGACCCTGGCGGCAGAGAAGCTTGCGGAGCTGCACGACATTCACCTTGCCCGCGAGACGGTTCGGCAATGGATGATCACGGCTGGACTATGGAAGGATCGCCGCGCCCGGTTGAAGGCTGTTCACCAACCGCGGCACCGCCGCGATTGTTTGGGCGAGTTGATTCAGATCGACGGGTCAGAGCATTGGTGGTTTGAGGGTCGCGGGCCGCGCTGCACCCTGCTCGTCTACATCGACGATGCCACCAGCCGGCTGATGCTCTGCAGTTTGTCGAGAGCGAGAGCACCTTCGACTATTTTGCGGCGACCCGCGCCTATCTGGAGCGTCACGGCAAGCCGGTGGCGTTCTATTCCGACAAGCACGGCGTGTTTCGGGTCAACAGGAAGGATGCGATCGGCGGCGACGGCATGACCCAGTTCGGCCGAGCTCTGCATGCGCTGAACATCGACATCATTTGCGCCAACTCATCTCAGGCCAAGGGCCGGGTCGAGCGCGCCAATGGAACGCTGCAGGACCGGCTGGTGAAGGAGATGCGGCTATCCGGCATCGATACGATTGCGGCCGGCAATGCCTTCCTGCCGGCGTTCATGGAGAAGTACAACGCCCGCTTTGCCAAGGCCCCTTTCGATGATCGCGATGTCCACCGCGCTATGGTCGTCGGGCATGACGATCTCGACGACGCCTTTACCTGGAAGGAAGAACGCACGGTCTCTGTGAATCTGACGCTGCAATACGACCAGGTACTGTTTATCCTGGAGCCGACCGGGATCGCACGATCGCTGGCGCGCAAGCGGGTCACGGTGGTTGACTACCCCGACGGGCGGCTCGCGATCCGGTACAATGGGGTCAATCTACCCTATCGCACCTTCGACAAGCGGCCGCAGGTGAATCAGGCAGCCATTGTCGAGAACAAGCGCCTCGGTCCGATCCTGGCCTATATCGCCGAGCAGCAAAAGCAGCTCGACATGTCCCGTTCCGCCAAAGCGCCGCGCCGGCGCGGCCAGAAGAACCATATGTTCAAGGTCGGATAGATGGGACGCCCGGGCGTCGCGTTGCGCGATCTGGAAGCTTCACGCGCCGCCCTCTCGAGAAGCTGGTATCAACCCAACCCACAGAAAGGCGGCTATCCTGCTCCCGACCGGGTGACATTTCTAAATGGCCCAAATCGTGACTTCCCTAAACGGCGGCGACAACGGATATGGGGTCCAAGGTTCAGCCACGACCGATCCCTCACGGCCAGATCGCGTTGAGCAGCTCAGCCAGCCGCGCTCCGCCCTTGGCCAGCTGCTTACGTTTGATGGCATCGGCGGCCTGCAAATAGTCCGTGTGATTGTCGTACGTGACGATCCATTTCGCTTGTGCCGGCGGCTGTGTCGGCTTGAAGCTCAGGCTCTTGAAGGCGTCATGCGCCACCAGCAGCGTGTCGGTGGCCCAGGCCGCCGGCCAGCCCTCCGGCGCGCCTTCGCTCGCTCGGACCGACTTCGCGGCATCCATCAATTCGCCGGTGGCGGCATCGCCGAGATCGGGTGGAATGTCGTCCCATTCATGGTGCAGGTTGATGGCCTGGAACGGGATCGCGACGCCGTCCTGGATCGCATTGCCGCCGATCGCGTCGGTGTCCGGGTCGACCTTGTGGGCCGTGTCGGGATCGACAAGCTTCCCATTGGCATCGAGATAGACCGCGCCGACATGCAGCGGCTGGTGCAGGTCGCCGATCAGGTGCGCCAGCAGCAACAGCGCCTCCTTCTTGTCCTTGATCGAGAAAGGGAACGGCGGCGGGATCGGCCTGCCCTGGAGCACCGCGATGGCGGCCGTGATCGTCGCGACCAGATCGTGCGGATTGGTGCCCTGGAAGTTGCGATCGAAATAGCTGCGCTGGAGCGCGATATCGACGAAATGGAAGGTGTTGTGGCAACCGCGCTCAAAGCCGTCGGGCGTGTAGGAGCAGGTCGACCAGTTGCGGGCCGCGTAGTCCACCATCCGCGCCCTCTCCCGCGCTGAGTTGAACGGCGTGCAGGGCACCTCGAATTCGAGATGATCGGGATCGACCTCATAGTGAAACCGGCCGTCATCATGGCGGACGACGCTCTTGACGCAGTCCGGCCATGGCGCGGCCTTGCGCAGGTCGATGCCGCGTTCGTCGACCTCGTTGAGGATCTGCTGGACCTGCGCCTTTGCGGCAGGCTTGAGCAACTGGTCCGCGATCGCCCCCACCACGCGATGACCCTGATAGCCCCAGGCCGACGCGGCCGTCGGATTGAGGGCGACGACGACAAGCCATCCGAACGCGACGACAGTTTTCAGCATGGTACGCCCCTGCCATTCAGTCCGCTTTAGCGCGGTTGTATCACACCAGAACGGCAACCATAGGACAATATGGACCAAAGCCCATGGGAACGTCTTCGCTCCCGTCGCGTTCATGCGTTTGTGCGTAGCCCCGGGAACTATCCCGGAGTACCATCGAACCTGACTCATGGACCGGAGGGATTTCATACTCAGAATCGTCTCCATTCTTTGTATCGCGGCTGCGATCGCCATCCCGACCACGACAAGCTTCGGCAAGGGCGGTGGCGGCGGGGGCATGCACCACTCCTCGACAGGCGGAGCGTCCGGGACGTCTCCGGGGGCGCCGGGCACCAACTCGTCGGGGACCGCCCTGTCCTCGTCGGGTGTGAGCAGCCAAATGAAAGGCGCGAACCTCGACAACAGCCCGGCGGTCGCCCGTGAGGACGCTGCGGTCGACAAACGGGTGAAGGGGTCGATCTGCCACGGTTGCTGAGCGCCTGATGGTGGAACGTCAGCGTCCTTCTCGATCGTCACATAGTCGGCCACTGAATACCTCCCCTGCTCGCGCTGTCGTGCGCGTGCCTCGACATAACACGGCCTCTTCGCCTATCCTGCCCGCATGAGCGAACATGATCACGACCATCACGACCATCATCACCACGATCACGACCATTCGGATCTGTCGGAGACCGAGCTGCGCGTGCGCGCACTGGAATCGATCCTGACCGAGAAGGGCTATATCGAGCCGGCCGCACTCGACGCGATCGTGCAGGCCTATGAGACGAAGATCGGTCCGCATAACGGCGCGCAGGTCGTTGCCAGGGCCTGGAGCGATCCAGCCTTCAAGACAGCGCTGCTCGAAGACGCCACCAAGGCGGTCGGCACGCTCGGCCATGTCAGCCGGGTCGGCGACCATCTCGTGGCGGTCGAGAACACACCAAGCCGTCACAACATGGTCGTATGCACCCTCTGCTCCTGTTACCCCTGGGAAATGCTGGGGCTGCCGCCGGTCTGGTACAAGGCGTCGCCCTATCGCTCGCGCGCGGTGAAGGACCCACGCGGCGTGCTCGCCGATTTCGGGGTGAGCGTGCCTGACGAGACCGAAATCCGGGTGTGGGATTCGACCGCCGAGACGCGCTTTCTGGTGCTGCCGATGCGGCCCGAAGGCACCGAAGGCTGGAGCGAGCAGCAACTCGCCGAGCTGGTGACGCGTGACTCGATGATCGGCACCGGATTTCCGAAGAAGCCGGGAGCACCATCGTGAACGGCGTGCACGACATGGGCGGCATGGACGGGTTTGGCAAGGTCGAGCCCGAACCGAACGAGCCGATGTTCCATCAAGTATGGGAATCACGGGTGCTGGCCATGGTGCGCGCGATGGGCGCCGCCGGCGCCTTCAACATCGACGCCTCGCGATTCTATCGCGAGGCCCTGCCCCCGCATGTCTATCTGTCGAGTTCCTATTACAAGAAATGGCTGCTCGGGCTTGAGGACTTGCTGCTCGACAAGGGCTATCTCGCGAAAGAGGACGTTGCTGCCGGACATGCGGTGAAGCCGGCCAAGCCGCTCGCACCCGGCAAGCTTTCCGTCAGCGACGTCGAACGCACGATGGTGCGCGGCAAGTTCGGCCGCGCGGCGCCGGCGCCTGCAAAGTTCAAGGCCGGCGACAAGGTGCGCGCCAGGAACATCCATCCTGCCACCCATACGCGGCTGCCGCGCTACGTGCGCGGCCATGTCGGAATCGTCGAACGCGACCATGGCTGCCACGTCTTTCCGGACACGGCAGCGAACGACGCGGGTGAGAATCCGCAATGGCTCTACACCGTGGTGTTTGACGGGCGCGAACTCTGGGGGCCGGACGCCGACCCGACCGTCAAGGTATCCATCGACGCGTTCGAGCCTTATCTGGAGCACGTGTGATGGACACAGTCGCAGCCGGCCGCGCCGTCAAGTCTGTGCCGGGCGTTCCCCGCGATGATGAAGGTCCGGTGTTTCGCGCGCCATGGGAAGCCCAGGCGTTTGCGATGGCGTTGTCGCTGCATGAGCGTGGCCTGTTCACCTGGAGCGAATGGGCGGCCGCGCTTGCCGAGCAGATCAAGCGTGCGCAGGCCGCGGGCGATCCCGACACCGGCGAGACCTACTACCAGCACTGGCTGGCGACGCTCGAGCACCTCGTCGCCGCAAAGGGCGTGACGACGCCGGAGACGCTGCACCGTTACCGCGACGCCTGGGATCACGCCGCCGATCGCACGCCGCACGGCAAGCCAATCGAGTTGATGCCGGCGGATTTCGAGTAGCGGCACGCTCGCCGCTCCGCCGTCATTGCGAGGAGCGATAGCGGTGCTGATTCACATTTCAAACAGCCAAGCTCTCGGTGTCGTCACCCGCGCATGCGGGTGATCCAGTATTCCAGAGACAGTTGTGCTTGAGCCGATAGGCCGCGGCGTACTGGGTCGCCCGGTCCATGTGCGCAATTGCGCACAGGCCGGGCGATAACGTCTGTGAATGGGGACGCAGCTTCGCATTCTCGCGACATGATTTGTCCGAGCTTTGCATTTCGCAAGGGGGCTTGCCATGTCGGGCAACTCAGTGATTTGCGCTCCTTATCTGACGGCGGCCGGAGCCCATCGGTAGACTGCGGAGGCAAGGCTTTGTTAGCTAACTTGCCACACACTCGCTGCCTTTCGTAACCGGGGTCATCGAGCCGTTCCCATGCCTTCCTCCCGCATGTCCTATCTCGACGGCCTTCGTGGCATCGCGGCGCTCAACGTCGCTCTGTCGCATTTCGTCATGGCCTTCGATTTCGCCGTCTACACCGGGCGCCCCGAGCACGCGCAGGGGTCCTGGGAAGTCGCGCTTTCGGCCTACCCGTTTCTGTTCATCGCGGCAGGCGGCAATTACGCTGTCTGCATCTTCCTTGCGCTGTCAGGGTTCGTTCTCGCCAAATCGTTCCATACCAGCGATATGTCCGCGGTTGCGCTCGTCGTGAAGCGGACACTCCGGCTCGGACTTCCGGTGCTCGCGGCCAGCCTGTTCGGCTGGTTCGTCCTGGCGTCAGGACTTGCGTTCAATCACGAGGCTGCCGCGATCACGCGCTCGACCTGGCTGTCGGGCCAGTTCACGCAGCAGCCAAGTCTCACTGATGCACTTTTTCAGGCCTGGAACAGCCTGTTGGGCATCCCGACGCGCGCGAACTCTTATAATTCTGTTCTCTGGACGATGCCGGTCGAATTTCTCGGCTCGCTTCTGCTGATCGGGATTTTCGCCACGCGTTTGCCGGCCAACCGGCCGCGGTGGGCTGCAATCATCATGCTTGCGCTGGGCATCATGCTCGCGCGCAGCTACATCTCGGTGGTCCTGTTCGGCGCGGCGCTGTATCTTCTGGACGCTCCGCGTTTCACCGCACGCCTGCGCTGGCGCCCGGCTATTTTGATATTGGTTCTCGCGCTGGGCACGGTCCCGCTCAGCATTGAGCGCTGGCCGATCTGGGATGCGCTGCTCGCGATCACGGCGCTTGTTCCGTTCCCTCCGATTATCGCCCCCGGTTTGACGGTTCAGGCCGACGCGTCGATCTGGCACGCAATCTCAGCGGTGATGCTGGTGGCGTTAATCACCGGCTGGCCGGCGGCACAGCGACTGCTCGCGAGGCCAATCGGCCAATACCTCGGCCGCATCTCGTTTCCGCTCTATCTGGCGCACATCCCTGTGCTGCTCTCGGTTGCGTGCCCCGTCTTCCTGGCCGCTCAAGCCGCCGGGCTTTCTTATGGCACGTCCGTTCTGATCAGTTTTGTCGCTTACGTGCCTTCGTTTCTGGTTGCCGCCATGGCCATGGAGAAGGCCGTGGACGCGCCGTCAATTCGGCTGGCCGCAGGGGCCGCGAACGCCCTCTCCGAGCCTGCGGCCGGACCGGCAGTACCTACGGCCTAAAAACCTCACAGCCCGGCTGCATATTCCCGCCAGCCCTTCGCCCGCAGCGCGCAGGCCGGGCATTCGCCGCAGCCGTAACCCCAATCGTGCTGAGCGCCGCGGTCGCCGAGATAGCAGGTGTGGGAGTGCTCGCGGATCAGATCGACCAGCCCTGCCCCGCCGAGTTCATCCGCCAGCCGCCATGTCGCAGCCTTGTCGAGCCACATCAGCGGTGTGTGCAGCTCGAAGTTTCTGGCCATGCCGAGATTGAGCGCCGACTGCAGCGCCTTGATGGTTTCATCGCGACAATCGGGATAGCCGGAATAGTCGGTCTCGCACATGCCGCCGATGATGTGGCGGATGCCGCGACGATAGGCGAGCGCCGCCGCGAAGGTGAGAAATACGAGATTGCGGCCGGGCACGAAGGTGTTCGGCAACCCGTCCGCGCCCATTGCGATCGCGACGTCGCGGGTCAGCGCGGTATCGGAGACCTCGGCCAAGGTCGGGATCGCGAGCGTATGGCTGTCGCCGAGTTTCGCAGCCCAGTCCGGCTGCAGCGATCTGATGCCGGATAACAGGCGGTCGCGGCATTCGAGCTCGATCGCGTGGCGCTGGCCATAGGCAAAGCCCAGCATCTCGACGCGGTCAAAGCGCTGTAGCGCCCAGGCCAGGCAGGTGGTGGAATCCTGGCCGCCGGAAAACAGCACCAGCGCGGTATCGGAATTGGTCTGATCGCTCATGAGAGGCGATTTAGCACCCTCTGACGCCCCGGCCAATCGGTGGACAGCGTCTCGATGTCGGCGCGTTCCGCTGGGATCGGCAGGGCCGATTTGGCATAACATCCCTGCCTCTCATGTTCCGGTGCCCGATGACCCCTTCCCGCGACATTTCCCGTCTGATCGAGATCATGGCCGCGCTGCGCACGCCGGTGACCGGCTGCCCGTGGGACCTCGAGCAGGATTTCGCGACCATCGCGCCCTACACGATCGAGGAGGCCTATGAGGTCGCGGACGCGATCACGCGCGGCGATTTCGAGGATCTTCGCGACGAGCTCGGCGATCTCCTGCTGCAGGTGGTCTATCACGCCCGCATGGCAGAGGAGCAGAAGGCCTTTGCGTTCGGCGACGTCGTCGAGGCTGTTACAACCAAGATGATCCGCCGCCATCCGCACGTCTTTGCCGACAAGGACGGCAACATCCAGCCCGCCGGCGTCAAGAGTGCCTGGGAGCGAATCAAGGCCGAGGAGAAGGCCGAACGCGCCGCGCGCCGGCCGCCGGAGGACACCGCGCACACCTCCCTGCTCGCAAGCGTCAAGGCCGGCCTTCCGCCGCTGGCGCGCGCCATGGAGCTGCAGCGCAAGGCCTCCACCGTCGGCTTCGACTGGAACGACCCGCGCGCGGTGCTGGCCAAAATCCGCGAGGAGGCCGACGAGATCGAAGCCGCGCTCGACCGCAATGACAGGCAGGAGATTGCGGAAGAAACCGGCGACCTGATGTTCGCGCTGGTCAACCTCGCCCGCCACGTCGGCGCCGATCCCGAGACGGCGCTGCGTGGAACGAATGCGAAGTTCGAGCGGCGGTTTGCGTATATCGAAAGGACCCTTGCCGCGAACGGCCGCTCGCTGCAGGACGCCACGTTGCAGGAGATGGATGCGCTGTGGAACGAAGCGAAATCCGCAAACACTGCTGTCGTCCCGGCGAAGCCCGGGACCCATACCGCGTGATCTATCGATCGGCCGACGCTGCCAGTACCGCGCGCATAACGGACGCTCTTCAAGGAATACGGAACTGCAACCTTCGGCTACGATGATGGCCGGTGGTTATGGGTCCCGGCCCCCGTGCGCAATTGCGCACTAGGCCGGGACGACACTGAATGTGTGGATGCGGCACTGAAACACGTTCAGCAGCCCCACCCCACCCGCTTACAACAGCGTGCCGCGCAGGATCACCGCCGCGACGCCGAAATAGATCACGAGGCCGGTGACGTCGACCAGCGTCGCCACGAACGGCGCGGATGCGCTCGCGGGGTCGAACCCGATCCGCTTGAGGATGAACGGCAGCATCGATCCCGAGAGCGATCCGAAGGTCACGATGCCGACCAGCGCAGATCCGACCGTTGCCGCCACCAGGCCCCAATGCGGACCGTAATCGAAGATGCCGAGCGTCTGCCAGAGCGTGATTCTGACCATGCCGATGACGCCGAGGATGGCGCCGAGCGCCAGGCCGGTCGGCAGTTCGCGCAAGGCAACCCGCCACCAGTCGCGCAACCGCAACTCATGCAGGGCCAGCGCCCGGATCAGCAGCGAGGTGGCCTGCGAGCCGGAATTGCCGCCCGAGCTCATGATCAGCGGAATGAACAGGGTCAGCACGATCGCCTTCTCCAGCTCGCTCTGGAAGGTCTGCATGGCGCTCGCGGTCAGCATTTCCGAGAGGAACAGCGCACACAGCCAGCCGCCACGCTTCTTGATCATCTCAAGGAAGCTGATCCGCAGATAAGGCTCGTCGAGCGCTTCCATACCGCCGAATTTCTGGGCGTCCTCGGTCGATTCCTCGACGATGGTGTCGATCACGTCGTCGACCGTGACAATGCCGAGGATATGGCCGGGACCATCGACGACGGCGACCGCCAGCAGGTCGTATCGGGAGATCAGCCGCGCCGCTTCCATGCGGTCGGCCTCGGGCGAGATCATCAGCGGCTTGCGCGCCGGCGCAGCGGTCAGCACGCTGGCATGCGGATCGCCCGAAATCAGCCGGCGCAATGGCACCGCCTGGATCAGCGTCTTCTTGACCGGATCGGTCACGAAGATCGAGTAGACGGTCTCCCGGGTGCGCTCGACCATGCGGATGTGATGCAGGACCTCGGCAATAGTCCAGGTCGACGGCACACTGACGAATTCGGTGGTCATGATGCTGCCGGCGCTGCGTTCCGGATAGGCCAGCAGCGTCGAGATGGTAGCCCTGGTGTCCGGATTGAGCCGGTTGAGCAGCGTGGTCTTGAGCGGTTCGATCAGCTCCTTGAAGATGTCGGCGGCGCGGTCGTCGGACACGCCGGACAGCAACGAAACCGCGGTGTCAGTGGGCAGCTCGGCAATGATTTCGCAGGTGTTGTCGAGCCCGGGCAAATCCAGGACCTCGATCGCCCGCTCGGCCGGCAGCGCCTGCAGCATCGAGGCTGCGACCACTGGCTCCTGCGCGTTGAGGGCCTCGACGATATCGGGTGCCCGCTCATGGGCAAGATCTCCGTTCGGGCCCGCGTGCGTCCCGCTGGTTACGACTTCGCCCGAATTCTGCATCGATCGCCCTCGCCTTTGCGTCCAGCAGCGCAATGAACCAAGGCGACGGGAATTTCAAACGGAAAGTGCGGCGGCGGGTCGCAGGCCGGCCGTGTCATGGAAGCGTCGTATTCCAGCAATTGCAGTCCGGCTGAACCTGACGAGCCAGAACCTGACGAGCCAAGCCTATGCGTCGCCAAGCCTACGCGACGCGTGGCACGGCGGCGAACCGCGACATCACGATGTCACGCTTGGTCTCGTCGACGCGCACCGTCATGTCGAAGCGCTCGCCGTGCAGCTCCTTGGTGAGCACCTCGGCATTGCGGTGCAGCCAGCTGATGCCGGCGCCGTCGGCGGCGTCGATCGAGAGATTCAGCGTCGTGCGCGTGGCTGCGAGCCGATCTTCGATCGCAGCGAGCAGTTCCTCGATCCCCTCGCCCGAGGCCGCCGAGACCAGGAAGCAAGGCCGCTCCGGCGGGCGCCGCGCCGCGATGTTTCGCAAATTGTCGCGCTCCTCGGAATCGAAGCGGTCGATCTTGTTCCAGACCTCGATGACACGCTGGCCGCCGTCGGCTTCGGGATCGATGCCGAGCTGGTGCAGCACCGCCTCGACGTCGCGCTCCTGCGCCTCCGCATCCTCGTGCGAGATGTCGCGGACATGCAGGATGATGTGGGCCTCCAGCACCTCCTCCAGCGTGGCGCGGAACGCGGCCACGAGCTGGGTCGGCAAATTGGAGATGAAGCCGACGGTGTCTGACAACATCGCCTTGCCGCCATGTGGCAGGTTGAGCGAGCGCAAGGTCGGATCGAGCGTCGCAAACAGCATGTCGGCGGCCTGTACGTCCGCGCGCGTCAGGCGGTTGAACAGGGTCGACTTGCCGGCATTGGTGTAGCCGACCAGCGCCACCACGCGGTACGGCACGCGCTGGCGTCCGGCGCGATGCAGCCGCCGTGTCGCCTGCACCTTCTTCAGCTCGTTCTCGAGCCGCGTGATGCGGTCGCCGATCAGGCGGCGGTCGGCCTCGATCTGGGTTTCGCCGGGACCGCCCATGAAGCCGAAGCCGCCGCGCTGGCGCTCGAGATGGGTCCAGGATCGCACCAGGCGGCTGCGCTGGTAATTGAGATGGGCGAGCTCGACCTGCAGCGCGCCTTCCTTGGTCTTGGCGCGGCGGCCGAAGATTTCCAGGATCAGGCCGGTGCGATCGAGCACCTTGGTGCTCCAGGCCTTCTCGAGGTTGCGCTGCTGGATCGGCGACAGCGCGCAATCCATCACCACGAGCTCGATATTGTTGCCGGCGATGAGGCCGTTGATCTCCTCGACCTTGCCCTTGCCGAGAAAGGTGGCCGGGCGGAGCTGGCTGATCGCCGCGACGACCTGCTCCACCACGGTAAGGTCGATGGCGCGCGCGAGGCCTGCAGCTTCGTCGATCCGCGCCTCGTAGTCGCGGATAGACGAATCCGTTTGCGCATCGCCGTCGCCGCGGCGCGTGCGCAGATAGGGGCCGATGACGATCACCCGCCCGCTACTGCTGTCCCCCGCCGACCCGGGCCTGGACTTGGGCCGGTCGGCGCCCCCTTCACGGTTGAAGGGTTCCAATCAGTTCACTCTCAAGCCGGTGCATCCTCACCGCCTTCGAACAACTGGATCGGAGCGCCAGGCATGATGGTCGAGATCGCGTGCTTGTAGACCAGCTGCGAATGACCGTCGCGCCTCAGCAGCAAGCAGAAATTGTCGAACCAGGTGACAATCCCCTGCAGCTTCACTCCGTTGACCAGAAAGATCGTCAGCGGTGTTTTGGTTTTACGAACGTGATTCAGGAAGGTGTCTTGTAGATTTTGTGCGCGGTCTGCCGCCATTGTTTTTGTCCCGCAAGCTTGTGCTTCTTTTTTATTGAACCGGTTGTGGCCCTCTACGGAGCCTCCCCCCGGCTGCCCACCTGCCCTGAGATCCCCCTCTGGCAGGCATAGCGGTTCGATTAGAGGCCACGCGCGCTTTTTAGGCAAGCCGGTTCAGGCGCCAGTCCGCAGGAACACGGTGGCGATTCTAAGAAAATGCGGGGAAATAGACGAATATTCTCAAGTTGGTGGATAAGTGGCCACCCGCCGGCACGCCTCGGAATCGCGTGCTACGGCGCGGACGTTTGTGCTTGCCCAGACAGTGATGACCCCTCCCTAGGGGATCAGCAGCAGGGTGCCGGTGGTTTTTCCGGATTCAAGATCGCTTTGGGCTTGGGCGACTTCCGTCAGGGCATATTCGGTGCGGGCATTTGGAATGATGCGTTGACGGATCGCGGCGATAACGGCCTGCGTGGCGCATCGATAGGTTTGCTGTTCCGCCGCATAGGCCATGACGCTGGCACGCGCGAGCGACAGCGAACGAATTGGTCCGAGTTCTTCGACAGAAACTGGCGGGATCGGCCCAGCTGCTTGTCCGATCGATGCGACCACCCCAAACCGCCTGACACAGCCGAGAGACTTGCGCAGCATGTCGCCGCCGATGCCGTCGATCGCAAAATCGACGCCCTTGGCATTCGTCACCCGGCCGACCTCCGACGCGAGGTCCGCGTTGCGACCGACAATGACGTGATCTGCGCCATTCGCCCGCGCAATCTCTGCCTTTTCCGATGATCCGGCTGTCCCGATGACAACGCCGCCAAGGTGTTTCGCCCATCGGGTCAGCGTGGTGCCCAAGCCGCCCGCAGCGGCGTGAATGAGCAAAGTCGTTCCGTTTCCGACCGGAAAAATGCGGGTCAGAAGCATGTGCGCGGTCAGCCCGCGCAAGAACGAGCCGGCAGCCATCTTCGTGCTGATGTCGTCCGGCAATTTGACCGCGCGCCAGGCTGGCAGAAGACGTGTCGCCGCGTAGGCGCCGCCGATGCCGGCATAGGCAATGCGATCGCCTGTTCTGATGTCATCGACATCGGCACCGACGGCTTCGACGACACCAGCTCCTTCCACACCGAGAACCGCAGGAAGCGGCAAGGGATAGAGGCCGATCCGTTGGTATATGTCGATGAAGTTTACGCCGACACCTTCGTGGCGGATGCGGAGCTCGTTCGGACCAGGCTGCAAAGATGCACAGTCCGTAATCCTGAGCTTCTCGATACCGCCCGCGGCGATCAGTTCTACCTTCTTGTCCATGCTTAATCTCCGTTTGGGAACGGAGTAGTGGCATCTAGCCATCCGATAGAAAATTACCTATACTTTGGCATCAACCGTGAATAATTTAACCGATGAACTGGGATGATCTCCGCCACTTCTCCGCCTTGGCGTCGACAGGCTCTCTGTCCGCCGCGGCACGGATGCTTGATGTCGAGCACGCAACCGTCGCCCGCCGCATCGCATCGCTGGAAGACGACCTCGGTATTCCGCTCGTCGACCGGCGGGGCCGGCGCTGGACCCTGACGGCCGAGGGCGAGCGCGTCGCCACCATCGCGGACAAGATGGAGGCTGATACCCGGGCTGTCCGCAGACTTGTTGATGGCGTGCGCTCCGAATTATCTGGAGTGATAACCATCAGTGCGCCGCCGGCCCTTGCCGTCGCGATTCTGACCGCACCACTGGTCGATCTGCAAAATCGTCACCCGCGACTGACGATCAGAATCATTGGCGAAGCGCGCACCGCTTCTCTTGAGCGAGGTGAGGCGGATATCGCCATTCGACTGAGCCGCCCGGAAGACGGAGATCTCACGATCAACAAGCTGGGAGAGATGAATTTTCGACTTTACGCGAACCCCGAATACCTCGCCGCGACCGGGCAAGAGAATTGGCGTTTCATAGGCTATGACGGGCCACCGACTCGCGCCCCACAGCAGGCGGCAATCGAGGATTTTGCAAAAGGGCGAGCCTTTTCATTCTATGCCAGCAGCCTCGAAATACAGCAGGCAGCAGCACGGGCCGGTGCCGGCATCGCCGCGTTACCGGACTTCATGGCAACGTCAGATCCGAAGCTGGTCCCGGTTCTCCCGAACGCACAGCTGGTCTCCCGAGACGTATGGCTCGTCGTGCACACCGATTTGAAGCGCGCGGCCCCTGTGAGAGTTATCTCACAGCGGCTGCGCGAGGCGTTCGCGCGAACGCGCGTCGATACCGATGGCGACCTTTAGCCCCTCTTCGACGCAGCTCACCTTCGGGGGTCAACCGACCCCCAGCGCCTTCAGCTTGCGATGCAGTGCCGAGCGCTCCATGCCGACGAACTCCGCGGTGCGCGAGATGTTGCCGGAGAACCGGCTGATCTGGGCGATCAGATAATCACGCTCGAACACCTCGCGCGCCTCGCGCAATGGCAGGCCCATGATGTGCTCGCCATTGTTGGAGGTCGGCATCGCCGGCACCATCGAGCCGACGTCCTGCGGCAGCATGTCGGCGGTGATGATCGCCTCCGGTCCGCCGCCGGCCAGGATCATCACCCGCTCGACATTGTTGCGGAGCTGGCGGACGTTGCCGGGCCAGACATGCGATTGCAGCACTGCCATCGCGTCTTGCCCGATCTGGCGTTTCGGCAGGCCGGTCGTGGCTGAGATCTGGTCCATGAAGTAGTCGATCAGTTCGGGGATGTCCTCGCGCCGCTCCGACAGCGGCGGCACCCGGATCGGGACCACCGAAAGGCGGTGGTAGAGGTCTTCGCGGAAATGGCCGGCCGCGATCTCCTCCTCGAGATTGCGCGCGGTCGACGATATGATGCGGACATCGACATGCACCTTGGCGGTGCCGCCCTGGCGCTGGAAGGTCTGGTCGACCAGCACGCGCAGGATCTTGTTCTGGGTCTCTCGCGGCATGTCGGCGATCTCGTCGATGAACAGCGTGCCGCCATGGGCCTCCTCGAGCGCCCCCGGCTTGCGCTGCTGCTCGCCGTTCGATCCCTCGATGCCGAACAGCTCGACCTCCATCCTCTCCGGCGTGATCGCGGCGGCGTTGATGACCACGAACGGCCCTTCGGAGCGGCCCGAGGCATGGTGGAGGGTACGCGCGGCGAGCTCCTTGCCGGAGCCCGACGGCCCGACGATCAGGATGCGGCTGTTGGCCTTGGCGGCGCGGTCGATGGTCTGGCGAAGCTGGTTCATGCAGGCCGAACGACCGGTGAGAACGCTTGCCGATGGAGCGAGTTGCTTGAGTTCCTTCACCTCCCGCTTGAGCCGTGAGGTCTCCAGCGCCCGGTTCGCGACCAAGATCAGCCGATCCGACTTGAAGGGCTTTTCGATGAAGTCATAGGCGCCGCGCTTGATCGCGGCGACCGCGGTTTCAATGTTGCCGTGCCCGGAGATCATCACCACAGGCAGATCCGCATGGTCCTTCTTGATCTGCTCGAGCAGCTGCAAGCCGTCGAGCTTGGAGCCTTGCAGCCAGATGTCGAGGAAGACCAGCTGCGGGCGGCGGTTGGCGATCTCGGCCAGCGCTGAATCGCTGTCGCGCGCGGTGCGGGTGCCAAAACCCTCATCGTCCAGGATCCCCGCAACGAGGTCGCGAATGTCAGCCTCGTCGTCGACAATCAGAATGTCACTTGCCATGGGGTTACGCCTGCCTTGTCAATCGCCCGTTGCGGCTTTGATTCTTGGTTCATTGTTGGTCGCTTGTGCCGGGTCGCCGGTCGGCTCCCCCGGCGGATTATTTTCAGTACCCGGTTCGGTCGCTTCCGGTTTCGCGTCCGGTCCGAGCCCGTTGTCGCCAAGCTTGTTGTCACCGGGCTTGTTGTCACCAGGTTTGGCCGCCTCCCCCGTCACGGCAAAGCGCAGCCGCATCCAGGCGCCGCGCTGGCCTTCGCGGAAGTCGGACGCATCCTTGAGTTCGATGCGGCCGCCATGGTCTTCCAGGACGCGGCCGACGATCGCGAGCCCGAGTCCGGTGCCCTTGGCCCGCGTCGTGACATAGGGCTCGAGCAGGCGCGCGCGGGCGACCTTGGGTAGCCCAATGCCGTTGTCGACGACGTCGATGACGATGTCGTCGTTCTCCTGCTGGGCAACGACGTCGATCCGGCCCTTGCCGAGCTCGTCGGCTGGAACCTGCTCGATCGCTTCCGTCGCGTTCTTGATGATGTTGGTCAGCGCCTGCGAGATCAGCCTGCGGTCGAACTGCGCGCGCAGCGGGTCTTGCTTGATATCGGCTTCGATGTCGAGATCGGGATGGCCGACCTTCATCAGGAACACCGCCTGCTTCACCACGTCGGCGACGTCCTCGCCTTCCATCACCGGCTTGGGCATCCGTGCAAAGCGCGAGAATTCGTCGACCATCCGCCTGATGTCGTCGACCTGACGCACGATGGTGTCGGTGCACTGCTCGAAGATCGACTTGTCCTTTGCGTCGGTGATGGTCTTGCCGAACTTGCGGCGGATGCGCTCGGCGGAGAGCTGGATCGGGGTCAGCGGATTCTTGATCTCGTGGGCGATACGGCGGGCGACGTCGCCCCAGGCCGAGGTGCGCTGCGCCGACACCAGATCGGTGATGTCATCGAGCGTGATGATGTAGCTGTCGCGCGCCGGGTTGGTCTGCTCGGCCGAGATCCGCACCGACAGGTTCCGCTCATGGCCGTCGCGGTTGATGGTGATCTGGCCCTGCACCAGCCGCTGGGTGCCGTCGCGCGCGGTCTTCATCATCTCGTCGAGCTCGGGCAGCACGTCCGACAACGGGTGGTCCAGCGTCTCGGATTCGGCGTGCCCGATCAGCTTTTCGGCCGAGCGGTTGAGGATGCCGACGCTGCCGGACGCATCGACGCCGATAATGCCCGCACTCGCCGACGACAATACCGCCTCGATGAAGCGGCGGCGGCTATCGATCAGGTCGCTGGCGTTGACAAGCTCGTCGCGCTGGGTGCGCAGCTCCTGGGTCATGTTGTTGAAGGTCTGTCCGAGCTGGGCGAGATCGCCCTCGGATCTGTCGACGGGGACCTGCACATGCAGGTCCCCGGTCGAGACCTGGTTGGCCGCACTCATGATATTGCGGATCGGCTCGACCAGCCGGTTGGCGAAATTGAGCCCGATCAGCACCGAGGCCATCAGGATGGTCAGCGCGATCACCGCGAACATCAGCGCGAACGTGACCTGGATGCCAAGCCGGCGCGATTCGGTCAGGGCATATTCGGCGACACTCGCCTGGGTCTGTTTCAGCTGGCCTATGACACGCGGATCGAGGACGCGCGCGACATAGAGGAAGGTGTCGGTGAAACCCCGCAGCCGAACCACCGCCGCGACATAATTCTCTTCCGGGAAGACCGATATTTCGGGTTTGTTTTCGGCGACGTTGTCGAGCAATTCCTTCGGCGGAGTCACGAAGTACTGCGTCATTCCGTTGTCGGCGTTCTGCAGAATGTTGCTGTCCTTGTCGAGCAGCATCGCTCCGGTCAGGTTGCGGGCCGCAGCACCCGCCGTCAGCAATTCCTGAAATGTCCGCCGATCCTGGTCGTAGATCACCCGCGCATTGGAGAGGTCGTTGGCTACCGAGAGGATGTCGCCATTGATCAGTTGCGCGTGCTCGTAGGTATAGGCGCGGGCGACGCTCAACGAATTCTGGATCGCTTCCCGCGTCGGCCCCGAAAACAGCCGGTCGAGACCACGGTCGAGGGTCACATTGGCGATGATGGCGACCAGCACCGCCGGCAGCACCGCGACGACGGAGAACAAGCTGACGATCTGCACATGCAGCCGGGCTGCGGCCCTGCCCCGCCGCCGGGCCTGGAACACTTTCCAGACCTCGGGGATGATGATCCCGACCAGGAGCAGGATGATGGCTGCGTTGATCAGCAGCAGCGAGTAGACGACGTGCTTTGTCGGCTCGACCGGGGTCAGGCCGCTCAGCACCACGAAGGTGAGGAACGCCGACAGCAGCGCCGTGACCGCCGCAAACGGCGCCAGCCACCTCCGCAGGGGAAAGCCCCGCGGTGCGGCCGGCGACGTGTCTAACGTTGAAACCGTGGTCTCTGCGCTGGTCATTCCGGCGATGAATCTGAGAGCTTTCGTCCCGCTGGATTAGCGGACTGATGCAATCATATCACATTGTTGCCGAATTGCGACATTTCCGCGGCGCGAGGACAATGTTCCCAGCACCAATTACGATGGTAACCGTGTCCGCCGACCTAACCCCCGCTCCGGTAGACCTGAATATCCAGGTCGCGGATCTTCTTGCGCAGGGTGTTGCGGTTCAGGCCGAGCAGATCGGCGGCCCGGATCTGGTTGCCACGGGTGGCTGCCAGCGCTGCGGTCAAGAGCGGGACCTCGATCTCCTTGAGAATGCGGTGATAGAGGCCCGGCGGCGGCACGCCGTTCGGGAAGCCGGAGAAGTGCGACGACAGGTATGCCTCGACCGCGCCGCCGAGATTGTCGACGCCGACCGTGGCGTTGCCGCCGGAGGCGACCGCGGGCGGCGCCAATTCACCGTCGATCACCGAGGCGGTAATGACGTCCTGTGGATAGAGTGCGGCCAGACGGCGCGCGAGGTTTTCCAGCTCGCGGACGTTGCCCGGCCAGCGGTGCTGCTTGAGCCGCTCCAGCGCCTGGGTGTCGAGCTTCTTCGGCGGCAGGCCATCCTTCTCGGCGAGCGAAAAGAAGTGCCTGATCAGATCGGGCAGATCCTCGATGCGCTCGCGCAACGGCGGCAAGCGCAGCGGCACCACGTTGAGGCGGAAGAACAAATCTTCACGGAAAAGCCCCTGCTGGATCAGGATCCGCAAATCCTTGTTGGAGGCTGCGACGATGCGGACGTCGGTCTTGATCGGGGTGCGACCGCCGACCGTGGTGTATTCGCCCTGCTGCAGCACGCGCAGCAGACGGGTCTGCGCCTCCATCGGCATGTCGCCGATCTCGTCGAGGAACAGCGTGCCGCCTTCGGCCTGCTCGAAGCGGCCCGAGGCACGGGTGTTCGCGCCGGTGAACGCGCCGCGTTCATGACCGAACAGTTCGGATTCGATGAGGTCGCGCGGGATCGCCGCCATGTTGACCGCGACGAACGGACCGTTGCGGCGTTTGCCGTAATCGTGCAGCGCGCGGGCGACCAGCTCCTTGCCGGTGCCTGACTCACCCGAGATCATCACGGTCAGATCGGTTTGCATCAGCCGCGCCAGCACGCGATAGATCTCCTGCATCGCCGGCGAGCGGCCGACCAGCGGGATCGAATCGAATTCGCCGTCGTCGGCGGCATGAGCCACCCGCTCCTTCGGCTCGGCCAGCGCCCGGCCGACGATGGTGATCAGCTCCTTCAGGTCGAACGGCTTCGGCAGATACTCATAGGCGCCGCGCTCCGAAGCGCGGATCGCGGTCATGAAGGTGTTCTGCGCGCTCATGACGATGACCGGCAGGTTCGGCCGCATCTTCTTGATCCGCGGCAACAGGTCGAATGCGTTCTCGTCGGGCATCACCACGTCGGTGATGACGAGATCGCCCTCGCCCTGGCTGACCCAGCGCCACAGCGTGGCTGCATTGCCGGTCAGGCGCACCTCGTAACCGGCGCGCGAGAGCGCCTGGTTCAGGACGGTCCGGATGGCGGTGTCGTCGTCAGCGACAAGTATACTACCTGCAGGCATTGGTGTTCCTCATCGTGCACCCTGAGAGGCAGGCGACGGCGTACCCGGAACGTCATCGCGGCTGCTTTGGTCGTGTGGTTTGGCGGCGCTGTACATCGGCATCAGCACGCGGAATGTGGTCTTGCGCGGCTGTGACTCGCATTCGATGATGCCACCGTGATCGCCGACGATCTTGGCGACCAGCGCAAGGCCGAGGCCGCTGCCGGTCTGCTTGGTGGTGACGAACGGATCGAACAAATTGGGCAGCAGATCCTCCGGCACGCCGGAGCCGTTGTCCTTGACGCAGAACTCCAGCGGCAGCGAGACCCGCGACTTCTTGCCGGGCACCGACAGCCTCACGCCCGGACGAAACGCCGTGGTCAGCTGGATCTCCGCATCGCTTCCGAGATCGGCGACGGCTTCGGCCGCGTTCTTCACCAGATTGAGGAACACCTGGATCAACTGATCCTGGTTGGCCAGCACCGGCGGCAGCGACGGATCGTAATCCTCGATGAAGCGCACGTTGCGCGCGAACCCCGACTGCGCCAGGCGTTTGACGTGGTCGAGCACCGAATGAATGTTGACCGGTCCACGCGCCACCGGCCGGTCGTCGCCGAACACTTCCATGCGGTCGACCAGCGTGACGATGCGATCCGCCTCGTCGCAGATCAGCCGCGTCAACAGCCGGTCTTCGGAGGAGGCCTGCTGCTCCAGGAGTTGGGCTGCGCCGCGGATGCCCGACAGCGGATTCTTGATTTCGTGCGCGAGCATCGCGGCCAGCGCGATCACCGAGCGCGCCGCGCTGCGATGGGTCAGCTGGCGGTCCATCTTGTCGGCGATGGTGCGCTCCTGCAGCATCACCACGATATGGCCGGGCCGTTCGGTCAAGGGCGCGACGTGGAGGTCGACCTGGCGGTCGCCGCCGATGCGCGGCGTGCCCAGATCGACCTTGTATTCGTTGACCGGCGATCCCGAGCTCCGCACCTGTTCGATCAGCGCCAGCAGCGGGCTGCCGAACGGCACCAGCTCTTTCAGCGACTGCCGGCGCAGGAACTGGGTCGAGATCTCGAAGAAGGATTCGGCGGCGATGTTGGCATCGACGATCCGTCCGTCGGGCGCCACCAGCAGCACCGGATTGGGCAATGCATTGAGGATCGCCTCGCCGTCGGTGGGCACGGGCCGGCGATGTTCAGCGGCTAGCGTCATGCGGCAGCACTCCAGGCAAAATCGTCGTAGGCATGTTCGAGCGACCGATGCACGCTGGAGGGTTCGTCTGATGTCAGGATCTTCTGCCGCCAGCCCTTCAACGTCGCTGCCGGCGCGCAGCTATAGGCGGCAGCGCTCTCGAGCGCCCAGCCGAGATGCTTGCGCGCATGCCTGAGTCCGACCCGGATGCCATAGTGGCTGCAGACCTCGTCATAGAGCACGCGGATATGGTTGAGCTGCACGGCGAGATCAGGCGAAGCTTCGACGACGCCCGTCTCCAGGCGGCGGCCGATCTGGCCCGGCAGCCAGGGCTGTCCCTGCGCGCCACGGCCGATCATGACGGCATCGGCGCCCGATTTATCGAGCGCAGCAACGGCCTTGTCGAATGAGGTGATGTCGCCGTTGACGACCACGGGGATCGAAACGGCGTCCTTCACGGCGCGCACCGCAGTCCAGTCCGCCTCACCCTTGTAGAACTGGCAGCGGGTACGGCCATGCACGGTGATCATCTGCACGCCGGCGGCCTCCGCTCGGCGGGCCAAGTCCGGTGCATTCAGCAATCGTTCGTCCCAGCCGAGCCGCATCTTCAGCGTCACCGGCACCTTCACTGCCGACATCGTTGCCTCGATCAGCGTCACGGCATGGTCGAGGTCGCGCATCAGCGCGGAGCCCGACTGGCCTCCGGTCACGTGGCGTGCCGGGCAGCCCATGTTGATGTCGATGATGTCGGCGCCCGCGCCTTCGGCGATCCGTGCGCCCTCGGCCATCCAGCGGGTCTCGCAGCCCGCGAGCTGGACCACATGCGGCCCGATCCCTGCCGCTTCGCAGCGCAGCTTCGACATCGGCCTGCCGTTCACAAGATCGTCGCTGGCGGTCATCTCCGACACGACCAGACCCGCGCCGAGCATCGCTGCGAGTCGCCGGAAAGGCGCATCCGTCACGCCGGACATGGGCGCGAGGAGAACCCGATTGGCGACAGCAATATCGCCTATCTTCAACGGGTTATGGGAAACACTTTGCACGCCGGTCACGGACGTCTCGTCGTTCTGTCGACTACGCTATTGCAGCCGATGCCGTACTTCTTACGCACAAATCTTGTGCAGTCAAGCGTCATGCCTACAGTTTAGACAGTTCTACCATTTGTGCAAGTGCAGTGCAACAAAATCTGCTTTTCCCACAGTCGTCTGGAAATGCTCTGTTCTTGCACAGCGGTCATGGTAAGTGGCTGTGCGCGGCAGCCCTCGCAGCCCCTTCCTCATCCCCGATTCGTCTAACACTGGTTCAAAATGCCGAAGCCTGAGCGTACCGCAGCCATTCTTGTCGCCGCCGGGCGCGGACTGCGCGCCGGCGCGGGTGGGCCGAAGCAATACCGGACGATCGGCGGACAGACGGTGATCTACCGTGCCATGGAGGCTTTCTCCGGGCATCCGGACGTGTTTGCCGTGCAGCCCGTGGTCAATCCGGATGACACCGCGCTGTTCCAGGACGCCGTTGCCGGCCTCCGGCATCGGCCGCCCACCCCAGGTGGCGCGACCCGCCAGGCTTCAGTACATGCCGGGCTTGAGGCACTCGCGACCGCGAAGCCGGACATCGTGCTGATCCACGACGCCGCCCGCCCCTTCGTCACTCCTGCGGTGATCTCGCGCGCGATATCAGCCGCCGGTCGCACCGGTGCCGCGATCCCCGTGATCCCCGTCACCGACACGATCAAGGTCGCAGGCGCGACCGGCGACGTCGAGGCGACCCCGGACCGTGCCCGCCTGCGGATCGCGCAGACGCCGCAGGCCTTTCGCTTTGACGTGATCCTGGAGGCGCATCGCCGCGCGGCGCGCGAGGGCCGCAGCGATTTCACCGACGATGCGGCCCTGGCGGAATGGGCGGGATTGACGGTTGCGACATTTGAAGGTGATTCTGCCAACATGAAACTCACCACACCTGAAGACTTCGTGCGCGAGGAAGCGCGGCTGGCCAGCGAGCTCGGCGACATCAGGACCGGCACCGGCTACGACGTGCACGCCTTCGGCGACGGCGACCATGTCATGATCTGCGGCGTGCGCGTACCGCACACGAGGGGCTTCCTGGCCCACTCCGACGGCGATGTCGGACTGCATGCGCTGGTCGACGCCATCCTCGGCGCGCTGGCCGACGGCGATATCGGTTCGCACTTTCCGCCGAGCGACGCCAAATGGAAGGGCGCCTCCTCCGACCAGTTCCTTAAATACGCCGTTGAGCGCGTCACTGCGCGCGGCGGGCGCATCGCCAATCTCGAAGTGACGCTGATCTGCGAGCGGCCCAAGATCGGCCCGCTGCGCGACACCATGCGGGCCAGGATCACCGATATCTCCGGCGTCCACATCTCGCGCGTGGCGGTCAAGGCGACCACCAGCGAGCGGCTCGGCTTCACCGGCCGCGAGGAAGGCATCGCGGCGACCGCGAGCGCGACCATCCGTCTTCCTTGGGACGATAAAGGTTGGGACGATAAAGGCTGGAGCGCATAACATGGGCGGCAGCGACGCGCGTGCCCTCTCCCGCTCGCTGCTCGACCTGTGCCGGATGCGCAAGCTGACCATCGCGACTGCCGAATCCTGCACCGGCGGCCTCGTCGCGGGCGCACTGACCGATATTCCCGGCTCGTCCGACGTGATCGACCGGGGTTTTGTCACGTATTCGAACGAGGCCAAACGGGCGATGCTCGGCGTCAAGGCGGCAACGCTCGAGACCTTCGGCGCGGTCAGCAAGGAAACCGCGACCGCGATGGCGGTCGGCGCGCTGGAAAAAGCCGGCGTCGACCTTGCAGTCTCAATTACCGGTATCGCGGGCCCGGGCGGCGCCACGCCGGGCAAACCGGTGGGATTGGTCCACTTCGCCGTCGCATCGCGCGACGGCCGCATCATCCACCGCGAGCAGCGTTTTGGCGCGATCGGCCGCAGCACCGTACGCCAGCGCTCGGTGGTCGAGGCCCTGCGCATGCTGATCGAGCTGGCTCGCCCTCCGCAGGCCACCAAGCCTCGCCGCGAAGCTGTCAGCCGGTTGCGGCCGCGGGTTGCCCGTTCGCCGCGAAGCCACGCCGTGAAACGCCGGCGCACGCCGCGGGGATGAGTCGCACTATGTGACGGCTGGCTTCCCGTAGACCTGATCCGCCCGCTTCTCGAACGCCGTGGCAAAGCGCGAAAATGCGGCGTCGAACATCGAGCCCATCAGGATCGCCAGCATCCGGCTCTTGAATTCATAGGCGAGGTAGAAGCCGACATCGCAATCGGTCTCCGACTTCGGCTCGAAGGTCCAGCGGTTCTCGAGATTGCTGAAGGGGCCGCTCAGATACTCGACCAGGATCTTCAGATTGGGCCGGTCGAGCGTCACCTTGCTGGTGAAGGTTTCCCGCACCAACTTGAACGACACGGTCATATCGGCGACCACGGTTTCAGTGCCGTCGTCTCTCGGCGTGCGCTGGCGGATCTTCAGCGACTGGCACAGCGGCACGAATTCCGGATAGCGCTCGACGTCGGCGACCAGATCGAACATTTGCGGCGCGGTGTGGTGAACCCGCCGCTTGCTTTGGAATCGCGGCATCAGTGGATACTCGCACGATTCTGCTGGCGCGCGAGGTCCTTCAGGTAAGCGTCCGCCTGGGCTCGATCGGTAAAACACACCAGCGATTGATCGGCGCGCAGGCCTTGAAAATAGTCCAAAAGCTTGGGTCTCTGCTGTTGTCGATAGGTCCAGACGTAGCGGAAGAATTCGAGGTCGATCTTCTCGGGACAGCCTTCCGCCATCTCCGGGCGGACCTGGCCATAGCTCCCCGCGATCCGCCGGAGAATTCCGAACATGCAGGTCGACCGCGGCAGGTCGAACCAGATGATCGTATCCGCGAGCTGCCGGCGCAATTCGCCTGCGCCGTGCGTCGTGAAGTTTCCGTCCATGATCCAGCGCGGCTGCTGCACCGCTTCGGTCATGCGGCGCTGGAATTCCTCCCGCTCGGATTCGACCCAGCCGGGCTTCCAGAACAGCGCATCGATCGACACGGTCGGAATGCCGGTGATATCGGAAAGCCCCCGCGCAAACGTCGACTTGCCGGACCCTGACGATCCCATCACCAGAACGCGTTGCATCGATGTAACCCGGGGATCTAGCGGCCGCGGGCCACGCGCGCCGCCTGCAGCTTGGCGAAATCCTCGCCGGCATGATGAGACGAGCGGGTCAACGGGCTCGCCGACACCATCAGAAAGCCCTTGGCGTAGGCGACGCGCTCATAGCCTGCGAATTCGTCCGGCGTCACATAACTCATCACGGCATGGTGCTTGCGGGTTGGCTGCAGATACTGGCCGATGGTGAGGAAATCGACATCGGCCGAGCGCAGATCGTCCATCACCTGCAACACCTCGTGCCGCTCCTCGCCGAGGCCGACCATGATGCCTGATTTGGTAAAGATGGTCGGATCGATCTCCTTGACCCGCTGCAACAGCCGGATCGAGTGGAAATAGCGCGCGCCGGGACGAACCGTCAGATAGCGCGACGGCACGGTCTCCAGATTATGGTTGAACACGTCGGGCTTGGCCGCGACCACGCGCTCCAGCGCGCCGTCCTTGCGCAGGAAGTCCGGCGTCAGGATCTCGATCGTGGTGGTCGGGCAGCGCGCGCGGATGGCACGGATGGTTTGCGCAAAATGCTCGGCACCACCGTCAGCGAGATCGTCGCGGTCGACCGAGGTGATGACGATGTGGGCGAGCCCCAGCTTGAAGGTCGCCTCGGCGACATGCTCCGGCTCGGCAAGGTCGAGCGCGCCGGGCATGCCGGTCTTGACGTTGCAGAACGCGCAGGCCCGCGTGCAGGTGTCCCCCATGATCATGAAGGTGGCGTGCTTCTTGTCCCAGCATTCGCCGATATTCGGGCAGCCCGCCTCTTCGCAGACCGTGACGAGGCCGTTCTCCTTGACGATTTTGCGCGTGTCGGCATAGCCGCGCGTGTTCGGCGCGCGGACCCGGATCCAGTCCGGCTTCGGCGGCGAGACAGCGTCGGGCCGGTTCACCTTTTCGGGGTGCCGCGGGCGCAACTGGGTCGTGGAAACGGTATCGACGATGGTGACCATAGGTGCCTGCAAGTGGCGAGAGAGCTTAGCTAATCCGTGTTGGCGCGGCCCGCAACCCGGCTGTCAAACTCTATCAGAGTGTGCACATTATTGGCACCTTCGTACCCGTTCCATTTCGATTCCCACCTCAAAATGGCTCAAGAACCCAAATCGACCGAGCCACGCCTCGGCAAGCCGCTGAAACGGTCATTCTTCGACCGCAGCGTCCACGAGGTCGCGCC
Source organism: Bradyrhizobium sp. LTSPM299 (assembly GCF_000938235.1). NCBI lineage: Bacteria > Pseudomonadati > Pseudomonadota > Alphaproteobacteria > Hyphomicrobiales > Nitrobacteraceae > Bradyrhizobium > Bradyrhizobium sp. LTSPM299. The sequence goes on along the minus strand of NZ_JYMU01000023.1, from coordinate 193,479 downwards.
CGACCTGATCGGCACGACGCTGCTGGTCGACGGCGTCGGCGGCCTCATCGTCGAGGTCGAGGCCTATCATCACAGCGAGCCGGCCGCCCATTCGTACCGCGGACCGACGCCGCGCAACCAGGTGATGTTCGGCCCGCCGGGCTTTTCCTATGTCTACCGCTCCTATGGCATCCACTGGTGCGTCAACTTCGTCTGCGAGAAGGCCGGCTCCGCCAGCGCCGTGTTGATCCGCGCGCTGGAACCGACCCACGGCCTGGCCGCGATGCGCCGGCGGCGCGGGCTCGGCGACGAGCACGCGTTGTGCTCCGGCCCCGGCAAGCTCTGCGAGGCGCTCGGCATCACGATTGCCCACAGCGAATTGCCGCTCGACCGACGGCCGTATGCGCTCTACGCGCGCACCGAGACGCCCGAGATCGCCACGGGGGTGCGGATCGGCCTCACCAAAGCCGTCGACCTGCCCTGGCGCTACGGCGTGAAGGGGTCGACGTTTCTCAGCAAGAAGTTTGCGTCCACCTAGAGCGGTTTCAAGCGACGTGGATGCCGGTTCGCGTGAAGAAAACGCGTCAAAACATCTAGAGCTGATGGCGGAGCGGCGGTGCGCTTGAAGGCGGGGTCATGAGTGCCACGGCCAGCTTGCGCAATTCCGCGACGTGCCTTGGCCGCGGGATCAGCACCGACGAAACGCTCTCGGGGTCGTAGAGCCGCAGGTAGAAATGACCGATACCGGCTAGCCCGAGCAGGAGGTTCGGCGTCTCGCCGCCGCCCGGCACGCCGCACGGCCAGGGCAGGTCCTTGCGGCGATAGGTTTCGATGCCGTAGCGCCCGACGCCTTCAGCAACGGCGCGTGCGGTCGGATCATCGAGCAATTGCGCGGCGGTGACGAACAACTCGGCATTGCCGGCGCGGCCATGGCACAGCGTGAAATCGAATTGCGAACCGACATTCGGGTCGGCCAGCGTCAGCATCGTCGCGCGCATCGCGGCCTCGGCCTCGCCGCGCATCGTCGGATCACCGGTCAATTGATAGGCGCGCAGCCGCGACAGGCCAATGCCTGGCGCGCCATGGCACCAGGCCATCATAAAGCCCGGCTGACCGGCCGGCGTCGGGATGTCGGCGCGAAAGTCGGGCCAGTTCTGATGGGTCTTGCTGAACCACTGCCGCTCATAGGCAAAGCCGCGCTCGGCCGCGTCGCGAAAGCGCGCCTCGCCGGTCACCGCGGACAATTCCAGCAACGCCCAGGCGATGCCCGCGGCGCCGTGCGAGAAGCCTGTCAGATTGCGCTCGGCGTGCCCAGCAGGGCTGCCCCATGACCAGCCGCCCTCGCCTCGTTTGGCGCGCGCCACGAGCCGTTCGCCGAGCCGGCGCGCGATCGTCATGAGGTCGTGCCTTGTCAGGTGCCGCAGATCGATCAGCGCGACAATGGCGCCGGCCGCACCTGCGAGCACATCCAGAGTGACATCGTCATCCTCGCCGGCCGTCGCTTCGACAAGCATGTCGCAGGCCCTGTCGATCAGGGCCTGGTCTTCGAAGGTTTCGCCGGCGATCGCCGTCGCATAGGCGATGCCGGTCGATCCGGTATAGAGCCCGAGACGCAGCGCTTTCGGGATCTTCTGTGCATGCGTATGAGCATGTGCGAGGGCTCCGAGCGCGGTGGCGCGCAACGCGGGATCGGGTGTCAGGCTGTACAGCCTCGCCAGGAACAGCGCGATGCCGCTGGTGCCGCCATAGAGATCGGCGCCGAGCGAGCGATGAGCTACGTTCCAGCCCCCGTCGATGAACTCCATGGAGTCGCCGAGCCAGTTGCAGCGCCCGCCGGCCCATAGCGCGTCGCGGCACAGACGGCGGCCGAGATGCGCCGCAACCTCGAGAAAGGCTTCGTCGCGCGGCGTCGTCATGCTGCCCGCAGCTCCTCGAAATCATATGGGTCGGCCGAGCCGATGTTGAGATATGGGCGTTCGAGCGACAACCCCGCGGCTGCAAACGCTTCGGCGATCTCGCGGAGGCGTACGTCGGCGGCCTCGTGCCCGCGCTGATGTGCGCGACAGACCGCCTCCGCCATCAACCGGCAGCGGTGCATGCCAAAGCTTTCGCCGGTGCGCGGATCCTCGGCAAAGCCGAGGCCGTCGGCGAGCGGCTTTGAGAACAGCGGCGTTGCCGGCTTCAGCTCCTGACGCACGGCGGCATGAATCTTCGGCGCGAGCAGCGTGACGATACGATGGTGCCGCCGCGCCACGTAAAGAACAGCCGCATCGGTGCGGTCATACTGCGCTGGCACCCGCAGGCATTTGAAGCGGAACGGAACCGCGTAGCGGTTCAGCGCCGCAGCGATCGCGCCGACCAGCCGCGGAGCGCCTTGCACGGTGGTGTTCCAGTAGAACCGCACCACGCCAAAATCTTCCTGCTGATCGGCCAGTGTCTCGCCGAACGCGAAATAGAAGCCCGGTTGCGACAGCAGCGACTCGCGAGGGGCGAACAGGCTGATCTCGCCGCCAGGCTGCGGCGGCACGCCGGGCGCACCATGCGCATGAAACTCACCTGGCCACGCCATGCGCGTCATCGCGCCCTTGACCGCGACGACCTGGCCAGTCGGCAAGGTTTGTTTCAATTGCCACCCGGCGTCCCAGCGATCGCGGCTGCCATTCGCGACCGAGAGCGCCGGCGCCAGGTCATCGCTGGCCAACGGCACCGCGAGACGATCCGGCGCGGCGCCATTGAAGCGGCGGCAGTAGCAATACTCGTAAAACAGGGACTGCAACTGAGCGACCAGAGGTGTGCCGTCCGGCACACCCGTTGGCGCCGCTCCCGCAGCGGCGTGCGGTGCCGTGCGCCCGGCGAACGTAACGAGGCCTGGCGCCGGGAACGCCACCGCCTGCACGATTGCCGTCAACTCAACTTCCAATGCCTGCTGCATTCACAATCCCAGAAGCTGCGTGGCAGCGCGCTTCGGCTCCTTCAGGATGTTGAGGCTGACCTGAAGCAGCGCCAGCGCGCTGGGTGAGATCTGCGCCGAATACTGCATTGCTTCATAGGCGGTCTGAATCATGCGCGCGGCGCCGTACTTGACGCTGCGCATCAGCATGGTGTCGGCTGCCGCGGATTCGAGCCTCAGCTCAGCGACATACGCCGCCCAGAACGCGCGGATCGACGGCTGCATGCCCACGATCGGATGCGGCGCGCTCTGCTCGACGGTGGCCAGCGGCACATCGGCATGGAACTGCATCGTCAGGATCCAGAAACAGATATAGGCCTGCAGCATTCCGCCGACATCCCAGGCGGGATCGCCGATATCGGCAAGCTCCCAGTCGACGATCCGTCCGTCCAGCTTGCCGTCGTTGGAACGACACGGATAGACCACGCAGTTCTCCCATTTCAGATCGCCATGCACCAGCCGTTCGCATCGCCAGTCGCCGCGCATCTCGTCGAGCGTGCGCTGGAAATCCGGATAGTCCTGCAGGATCTGCAACAGCTTGCTGCTGGCGCGGTTGAGCGCGCCGAACGTGCCCAGTTGGTGGCTGGACAGCGCCCATGGCGGCTGGCGACGAAACACCGAGGCTTCAGGGCGTCCCTCCAGCGGCGGCAATGGCTCGCGATGCAGCCGGCCGAGCTGTCCGCCGAACAATCGCGCCACATCCACTGGAAAGGCGTTGAGCCGTCGGTGATGTTCCATCAGCGACTCGGCGCTCGGAAGCAGTCCGGTCACCAGGATATGGCGTTGCCGGTCGTAGAGCAGATCACGCGGCACGATCGCCGCGAGCGCGGACAATTCCGGCACCTCGCGCGCGAGCTGGTAACAGCCCGCCTCGGCCGCGAGCGTTGCGATGGTCGGTGGGTCGAAGATTTGGATCTGCTTGATGAAGAAGCCCTGCTCGGCTCCCCGCAGCACCTTGAAGTTTCGATTGCGCCGCGTGCTGTCGGCAACCGTGAGGTCGTCATTGACCACCGTGCCATAGCTGAGCAGGCCCTGATCGAGCAGATAGTGAACGACGTTGCTTCGCGACAGGATCATGCGGGGGCCGTGCGCGCCTGAGCAGGACTATTGAGGCCTCATGGCGACGTCCGTCGGCGCAGCAGGCGCCGGCGGACATCGTTGTCGTCAGTGGAACGTGGCTGCCCTATCGCGGTGGGCACATGTACCAGGTGCTGTAGCCGGGATTGTTCGGCATGAACTGCATCATCGTGTGCTGGCCACCGCCGCCACCGCAATGCACGGCAAAGGTCGGACAGAGCCCTCCCGCCAACAGCGTCGGGATCGCCATCTGCTGCATCATTGTGTGGTGAACGGGGGGATGGCAGCCGAAGGACGGGCAGATCCCCCCGACCAACACCGTCGGGATCGCCATCTGCGCCATCATCGTATGGTGACCGGGGGGATGGCAGCCAAAGGACGGGCAGAGCCCACCCACCAATACCGTCGGGATCGCCGCCTGCTCCTTCAGTGTGTGCCCACCGCCGCAGTTGAAGGACGGGCAAACGAAGCCTCCGGGCGTTAGCGTCGGCGTCTGGATCGGCGGGAACGCCGCGGCGGCAACCTGTGGCGTGCCGGCCTGCTGTCCCGGATCGCCACACGCGATCGACGGACAGGCGCCAATGCTCGGGCAAGCGATGTTGGCCGAGGCAAGGCAGCCGGGATCGGCGACGGTGCGCGGCAGACAGACGATCCCCAGCGTATGGTGACAGGCCGGCGTGAGCGTTCGCAGGTCGCAGATCACGTGCGTTGGTATTGCCGTTGCCGTTGGGCTGAACTGGGTGTGGTGACACACGACGAATGTGTGCGGACACTGGAACGGGTCCATCGTCAGCGGCCACGCAGCCTGACCACCACCAGCCCCGCCACCGGCGGCCGCAGCGATGTGATCCCGCATGATCGCTCCATCGAGGAACGTTCCCTTGGGCTTATCCGGAGCCGGGGCGCCGTGGATGAGCTGGGCGCTGCGCGCGATCCAGACGTGGCTCGCCTGCAGCCCGTCATCGGATTTTGCGTACTGCTGGTGCAGGATGTCGGCGTTCGGAATGTCGACGTAACTGCTCAGGCTCGGATCAAAATAAAGCCGCGTGTGATCGGCCTCTGATGAGGCCCCGAGATAGCCCGACAAAATCACGGTTGCCGGCGGATTCTTTGGATCTTTGACAATCTTGTCGACGAAATCGGCCATGGACAAAAACCTCCAGGTAAAAATCGCCACGTCCCATTCAGCCGGAACGGCGGAGCTGAGACGGAGCATCCCGATCGCTATGGGCGGCTAGAAGCGTGCTTGTTCGTTTCGAGCTGGTGTCGCGCCGATGACGGGCACATTTGAAATAAAATCGATGGTCGTTCAAAAATCACGGCCATCACTTCGCACACGGTTCGAAGTCGCGCCGATAGAAATCGTCAGCAACATCTCACGCGGAGATGCATGCGTCAATATTTGCTACCTCTGCGTTTAGACCGAACGCAGGCGCGAAATGTCGCCGCCGCAACAACGAGTTCGCTTCGTATCCGCGACCGCTGCACGATGCTGGAAACATTATTGTGATACAGCCATGGCGTGTGCGATGTGGCGACCCGTGGCCGGGATCGGTGTGACATCAGTGTGACGACAACAGCCGCCGATTTGCCGACGGCTGCGCGTCCCGCTCTAGATTCTCGTTTTGACGCGTTTTCTTGACGCGAACTGGTGTCCGCTTCGCTCGAAAACGCTCTAGATGGCCTTCTTCAGGCGCTCCAGCGCCTCGACGATTTTGGCCTTGCGCGCAACGGCCGCCTCGCGCTTTTCCTTCTCTTCTTCGACGATCTCTTCGGGCGCATTGGCCACGAATTTCTCGTTCGAGAGCTTTGCATCGACGCGCTTGATGTCGGCGTCGGCCTTGGCCGCTTCCTTTTCCAGCCGCGCCCGCTCGGCGGCGAGATCGATCACGCCCTTCAGCGGCAGTGCGACGACTTCGCCACGCACGAGAAGCTGCACGGCGCCTTCCGGCGGGCGATCTACAAACGAAATGTCCGAAAGCCGCGCCAGACGCTTGATGGTGTCGTTCCAGCGCTGCGCGCGATCCCTGGTCTCGTCGGACGCGTCAGCTATCACCAGCGGCGTCAGCGTCGACGGCGGGATGTTCATTTCCGCCTTCACCGAGCGCATGGCAGTAACGAGGTCGACCACCCAGCCGATCTCGGCCTCGGCTGCGGGATCGGTGAAATCATCCTCATCGATTGGGACGAGGACAGACGGAATGATCTCGCCATTCGGCCCGGCCATCACCATCGACGCCAGTTGCTCGCCGGTCAGGGCCGTCGCTTTGCGCGGCCAGGACGCGAGCACCAACAGGCCGTCGCGCTTGGCGGTCACCGCCCACAGCTCCTCGGAGATGAAGGGCATGAACGGATGCAACAGCTTCAGGATCTCGTCGCGCGTCCACGCGACCATGGCGCGGGTTTCGGCCTTTATCTCAGCCTTGGCCGCGCCCTCCTCGCCCATCAGCACCGGTTTTGCGAGCTCGAGATACCAGTCGCAGAACACGTTCCACACGAAGCGGTAGATCGCCCCGGCAGCGTCGTTGAAGCGATGACCCTCGATCGCCTCAGTCACCTCACGGGTGGCTCGCGAAGTCTCGTGCGCGATCCAGCGGCTCAAGGTTTCCTTGGCGGCTCTCGGATAGAAACCGTCCGGCTTGACGCATTCGTTCATCTCGGCGAAGCGGCAGGCGTTCCAGAACTTGGTCGCGAAGTTGCGATTGGTCTCGACCAGGTGCGGCGACAGGCGGATGTTATGGCCCTGCGCCGCCTCGCGCGTCAGCGCAAAGCGCAACGCGTCGGCGCCGTAATCGTCGATCACGCCGAGCGGGTCGATGACGTTGCCCTTCGACTTCGACATCTTCGCGCCCTTCTCGTCGAGGACGAGGCGGTGGATGTACACTGTCGAGAACGGTGCCTGCTTCGTGAAGTGAAGGCCCATCATCATCATCCGGGCGACCCAGAAGAAGATGATGTCAAAGCCCGTGACCAGCGTGTTGGTCGGGTAGTAGCGCTTCAATTCCGGCGTTTCGTCGGGCCAGCCGAGCGTCGAGAACGGCCACAGCGCGGACGAGAACCAGGTGTCGAGCACGTCTTCATCACGCGTGATGAATCCCTCGCGCTGGGCAGGGTCAGTGGCCATCTCATGGCCCTGCTCCGGCGTGATGACCTCCTGCTCGACGTAATAGCCGAGCGCATTGCCGACTGCCTCTTCTTCGGTCTCGGCGACGAACACCTTGCCGTCGGGACCGTACCAGGCGGGAATCTGATGGCCCCACCAGAGTTGGCGCGAGATGCACCAGGGCTGGATGTTCTCCATCCACTCGAAATAGGTCTTGCCCCAGTTCTCCGGCACGAACGTCGTTTGGCCCGAGCGCACCGCCGCCATCGCAGGCTGCGCAAGCGTCTTGGCATCGACATACCACTGGTCGGTCAGATAGGGCTCGATCACGACGCCGGAGCGGTCGCCATGCGGCACCGTGTGGGCGTTTGGTTCGATCCGTTCGAGGAAGCCGAAATCCTCCAGGCGCGCCACGATCTTCTTGCGCCCGGCGAAGCGCTCGATCTGGTGAAACTCCTCGGCGAGCTGCGAAGCGCCTTCGGGGAGGCCGCGCAGATAGTCCTCGTTGTCGACCAGGGTGAGGCAGCCCTCCTGGTCGAGCACGCTGATCTGCGGCAGGCCGTGGCGCTTGCCGACCTCGAAATCGTTGAAGTCATGCGCCGGTGTGATCTTGACCGCGCCCGACCCCTTTTCGGGATCGGCATAATCGTCGCCGATGATGGGAATGCGGCGGCCGACCAGTGGCAGGATGACGTGCTGGCCGATCAAATGGCCGAGCCGTTCATTGTCCGGATGCACCGCGACCGCGGTATCGCCCAGCATGGTTTCGGGACGCGTGGTCGCGACCACGACGAAGCTCGCCGGATCGTCGGGATTGAAAGTTTTGCCCTCGATCGGATAGCGCAAATACCAGAGGCTGCCCTTGACCTCGACCTGCTGCACTTCGAGATCGGAGATCGCGGTGAGCAGCTTCGGGTCCCAATTGACCAGACGCTTGTCCTTGTAGATCAGCCCCTCGCGGTGCAGCTCGACGAACACCTTGACGACGGCGCGCGACAGGCCCTCGTCCATGGTGAAGCGCTCGCGCGACCAGTCGCAGGACGCGCCGAGGCGCTTCAACTGGTTGACGATGGTGCCGCCGCTCTCCGCCTTCCATTGCCAGACCCGTTCGAGGAACTTGGCCCGGCCCATGTCGCGCCTGCCCGGTTCCTGGCGTTCCATCAACTGCCGCTCGACCACCATCTGCGTCGCGATGCCGGCATGGTCGGTCCCGGGCTGCCAGAGCACGTCGCGGCCGCGCATCCGCTCGAAGCGGCACAGGATGTCCTGCAACGTGTTGTTGAGGGCGTGGCCCATGTGCAGCGAGCCGGTCACGTTCGGCGGCGGGATCACAATGGTGAAGGGTACTGCGTCCTTGCGCTCGGGCCGTCCGGCCTTGAACGCACCGCTCTCCTCCCAGATGCGGGACATCCGGCTTTCGATATCGGCGGGCTGGTAGTTTTTCTCGATCATGACAATGCGCTGTGGACCATGGAAACGGCTAGAAAGCCGCCCGAACGCACCGAGTCAACCGACCGGCGCGCCGAAAGGACGAATTGTGGCTGTTCTGGGTGGCTGAATGAGGGCCGCAGGGCCTCTCCTTGGAGGCCCCTTGAACCTACCGCCCGCGAGAAACCCGCTCGATCTCGGCCTTGACGATGCGCTCGACCAGCCCCGGCAAATTGTCGTCGAGCCAGGATTTCAGCATCGGTCGCAGCATCTCCTTGACCAAGTCTTCGAGCGTCCGCGCGTTGTTGCTCAGCACGGTGTTGGCCAGCGAGTTGAAGGCGGATTCGACCGCCCGCATTGTCGTGCCCGAGATGATCGGCGGCGCAGGCGCGCTTTCGATCGCCGGCGGCTCATAAGACGGTTGCCGGTTCAGCGACCTGGCAGCGGCCGATTCCGTGAACTCGACATCGTCCTGCGGCTCGACCTTCTGGAACGACGGCGCGGGAGCCGGGTCCGGCAACGCCATGTCGTCGGTGAGCTCGAACACGTCGCCATCCGGCTGCGGCGGCCTGACCTCCGCCGCCGGGGTCGCCTCTTCGAGGCTGGCCAACAGCGCATCGATGTCGTCCTGGCCATTGCTTGCGGCCGGTGCCGGTGCCGCCGGTTTCGGAGGCGGCGCCGCAGCAGCCTTCGCGGCTGGTGGTGGCGCCGGCGGCGAACTCTTCACCGCGGCCTTGGCTGGCGGTGGTGGCGGCGGCTCGACCTTGGGCGGCGGCGCGGCAACCACCGCAGGCTTTTCGGCAGCGGCCGGCTTGGCCTCGTCGTCGGCAATGATGCGACGGATCGACGCCAGAATCTCCTCCATCGAGGGCTCTTGGACCTTCGCAGGTTGCGTCATCGCCGACTCCACATCGAAACCATTTTACACCAAGCCCCAGAGGATTCGCTGGTTCCGATAATGCGGGCCGAGATTTTCGTCGCTCGCGCCCGACTTGTCCCCAGATCAAGCCCACCCAACGCTTTGCGGGTTCGCGTTACCCGCACATCTGGCGCCGCACCAGCACGCCACAGGCCTCGTCGCGAATCGCTTTGCTGCCCGACAAAACGGTATGTCAGGGCAAATATCGATTGCAAGCAAACGGGCCTAGTCTGTGGTCCTGATTGACTCAGAACCGCAGACTAGGCCCGGCAAGCGACGTTGATGTGGCGGTTAGCGACCGTCGGGCGTGCGCACGCCGGACCAGCTGTCGCGAACCTGTTGGTAGTGCACGGTGGGATCGTAGACGTTGGTCTTCAGGCCGAGCACCTGCGGCGACAGCCGGCCGATCGCGTTCAGCACATTGTAGGACGCCACGACGCGGTCGTGCTGCGCGGTCACCAGCGCGTTGCGCGCGTTGACCAGCGCCTGCTGCGCGTTCAGCACGTCTAGCGTGGTGCGCTGGCCGGCCTTGGCTTCTTCGCGCACGCCGTTCAGCGCGATCTCGGATGCGGTGACCTGCGATTGCGCCGACGTCACCTGCGCCTTGCCGGCAACCAGCTGGCCCCATGCGGTGACGACGTTGGCGCGCGCCTGATCGCGCGTCTGTTCCAGCACGAGACGCTGCTGCGCCAGCGATTCCTTGGACTGCCGGATCAGCGAGTATTCCGATCCGCCCTGGTAGAGCGGCACCGTCACCTGAACGTTGGCGGCCGCATTGAAGATGCGGTTCACCGACAACTGCTGTTCGTAGCCTTGGGTCACCGTCGCCTGCAGACCGACCGTCGGCAGCAACGCGCCCTCGGCGACCTTGATCTGCAGGAAGTTGACGTCGACACCGAACATCGCGGCGGTGACGTTCGGATTCTGGGTCAGGCTGAGCTCGACGGCGCCGGCAAGCGATGCCGGCAGGAAGCGATCGACCGGCGAGCCCGGTGCGAGGTTCTCCGGCTCGTTGCCGATGATGCGGCGGAAGTTCGACCGCGTCGTCGTGAGGTTGGACTCCGCGGTCAGCTGCTGAGTGCGGCCTGCCGCAAGCTGCGCCTCGGATTGCGCCACGTCGGTGCGCGTCACTTCGCCGACATTGAAGCGATCCTGGGTCTGCTTCAGCGTCTGCTCAAGCACGCGGGTGTTGCTGCGCTGGACTTCGACGATGGCGGCGTCGCGAAGATAGTCCATATAGATCGTGGCCGCGGTCAAGATCACGGTCTGCTCAAGCACACGCAACCCCTCGCGCGCTGACGACACCTGGCTCTCGGCGGCGCGCACCCGTTGCGGGGTCTGCGCGTTGTAGAGCGACTGGTTTACAGTCAGGCCCGCGCTGCGCGGGATCTGCGCGCCGGTGAGCTTGCCGGTCCCAGGCACAACCTCGTCAGTGTACTGCCCCCCACCACTCAGGGTCAGCGAGGCCTTCGGACGGTAGCCCGACAGCGCCTGCGGAACGTTTTCGTCTGTGGACCGCACCAGCGCACGCTGGGCGTTGAGCTGGGGATTGTTCTGGTAGGACCGCACCAGCGCGGCCTCGATAGTATCGGCGAGAGCGGGCGCCGGGCCCATCTCAGCCAAGAGAAGGACCGCAATCGCAGCCGCGGTGACAACCTTCACCCCACGCATCCCCAATTATCCATTCATTGTAGTCGCCGACCATGCACGCAAGCCAAGCGCCGCTTCAGACCAAGTGAGTCCCGCCTCACCTTAGTCCGCAGCTAAGGGCAACGGAACTACCCCGCAACAGGACGCGGTCGAAACTCTTCACGTGGGGCAAACGGGCCACACTTCTGATTCAGAACGGGATTTTATCAGCCGCCGCAGCACACTAGCGGTCAGAAGACGAAGCTGGGGAGCCGTTCCAATCCGGGCAAAATCGGGGCGGTCGCGTCGAACAGTTCGCGGTGCCCGAAATCGCCGTGGGAATGCGTCACGAGGCTGGCGCGCGGCGGCTGCTCGAGGGCGAAGACGCCGACCAACCGGCCGCCGTCCTTGAGCTGGCCGTAGAGCCCGGTCGGGACGACCTCGGTGGCACCGTTGAGGACGATCACGTCAAACGGCGCTCCCGCAGCATCGCCATCGGCGGAAGCTGCGGTTTTCACGCCGACATTGTGGATGCCGACCTCGGTGAGCACGGCGGCGGCCTTGGCGGCAAGGGCCGGATCGCTTTCGATCGCACTCACCTGCCCGGCGAAGCGCGCGACGACCGCTGCGGCATACCCGCTCGCGCAGCCCACCACCAGCACGCGATCGGTTTTCGCGATCTCGGCCGCCTGCAGCATCTTGGCGAGGACTGCCGGCTGGATCAGGCAGCGCCTGGGCGCGCCGCTCGCGGCGACGTCGAGGTCGAGGTCCAGATAGGCAAGTGCCTGCTTGCCGTCGGGCACGAAAGCCTCGCGCGGCACGGTCAGCATGGCATCAAGGATTCGCTCGTCGGTGACGTCGCTCGGACGCACCTGACCATCGACCATAAACTGGCGCGCGGTCGAAAAACCGGACATTGGCGGGACCCTGCAAGTCGCGCGGCGTTGCCGCTGTAGAAGCTAGAACAGGGTCATCTTTTGGAACAGGCTCCGCCAAAACGCAACACGCCGTTATCTCGGACGGGCGTGCCGCAAGTCACTATTCGATGGTGACGGCGAGCCGGCCGATCAGCCGGGCCACTTCATCGAGATGCTCGGAATCGTGCTCCTCGACAGCTTTCGCCAGCCGGCGCACGCACTCGTCGTCGCTGATGACGGGAATATCGCTGGGAACGAGGGTCGGCTGTGACATCGACAGGTCGATCAGGCTCACGGACATGCAAAACCACCTCTCAAAACCCGGCGAGGCGTAGCGTCAAAGGCGATTACGTCGATTTGGCGACTAATTCTACCTATCTGCCGCAGGCCACGGGCTTGTGATCGGCGATGGGCTGTCGATGGGGCCAGAACTGGCTCCCCGGGCTGGATTCGAACCAGCGACCATTCGATTAACAGTCGAATGCTCTACCGCTGAGCTACCGAGGAATAGGCGAAACATTTGTTCGCGCGGGCAGCGTATAACAAAGCCTTCCGGCCTTGCAAAGAACCAAATGGCTCCTGAGGCCTAACTTTAACAGGGGTCGGAAAGGCGCTACGGTGCAATGGCTTGTCGGCCGATGAGGGGAATCGATGCCTCCGACCGGACGCCACGCCGCGGACTGGGGAGAGCCTTGAGATGCAAGCGGCATGGCGATCCTGCCACGCCGCGATTCCCCGACAGGCGCCGTCACGGCCTCCGGCACACCAGATCGATTTCGATCAGCGCGTCATAGGCGAGCCCGGTGACGCCGACGCAAGTTCGCGCCGGCAGGCGATCCGGCGGAAAGAAGCTCCGGTAGGTCTCGTTCATCGCGGCATAGTCTTCTTTGAAGCGCGTCAGATAAATCCGCGACATCACGATATGCTCCAGGCCGAGATCCAGGCCCCCGAGCACGACCCGCAAATTCTCCATCACGGCCCTGGTCTGCGCGACGATCCCCTCCGGCAGCACGCCGGGCGCCGACGGCGTATCCGGCATTTGACCGGTGACGAACACGAAACCGTCCGTCTCCACGGCATGGCTGAAGGGCGCGACCGGCTTCGGTCCGCCCGCGATCATGTGGAATTTCACTGTCTATCTCCGCTTTGCGCGATCAGCTGTAGTCGAACAGCCGTTTGCTCAGAATGGCGTGCACGCCCCAATTGCCATCGACCACCTGGGTAACGCCGAAGTCAACCGCTGCGGACATCAACGCGATCGCCTCGTCCTCGCTCAGGCCTTTGACGCTCATCAGGAAGCGGCGCATCTTCCGGAACGCATCCTTCATCGCCAGATCGAGCGAGGACGTCGCATAGACCTCGCTCTGGCCCTGCGCACCGAACTCGGCGAGATAGTTCGGATGGCTGAAGCCGGTCAGCACCCAGTCGGTCTCGGTCTCGATCAGGGGATAGCTGAGATCGGCATAGGGCTGTCCGGTATGGCTGCCCTTCTTGTGCAGGATCACCTGGAACGTCCCCGTCATCGAGCACTCGATCGCGGTGCCTGAGAGTTCGCCGTCACCCTGCACTGCATGCGGATCGCCGACCGAAAGCAGCGCGCCCGGCACGGAGACGGGCAGATAGACGGTCGAGCCCTTGCCGAGCCGCCAATTGTCGAGATTGCCGCCGAAATAGGACGGCGGGACCGAGTCGACCAAATCAACCTCGCGCGGCGCCACCGCAATCACGCCGAAATGCGGGCGCAGCGGAATACGGATGCCATCAAGCACCGCATGGCGGCGCTTGACACTGCCGGGCGCGACGGGAACGCCGGGATAATCATAGGTGGCATGCACCACGCCGAACGGATCGGTCTGCGGCTCCCAGCGATAGGAATAGAGCGCGCGGGCATGTGGCGCGGCGTCCTGATCGCGATCGGTGCTTGCGAAGATTTCGTAGATCGTCACAACTTCGCGCGGCTTCGGACCGGAGAGAAATTCGCTGTAGTGATAGCCCCACCAGGCCGCGACGCTGGAGCCGAACACGCGGCCCTCGAACTGCGGATTGCGGCTTGGCCGCGGCACGATGTCGAGGATGCGCACCTCGAGGACGTCGCCGGGCTGCGCATCCCTGACCGCGACCGGGCCTGTGCAAATATGCACGCCGAACCCCTCACCCGCGCCACGCCCGAACACCGACGCATCCATCGGCCCTGCGCCACGCCGATCGACATTCTTCCGCGCACCGGTCCAGCCGAACACGCTTTCCGCACCGGGATCGCCCGAGATCATGCGGTCCGGATCGTCGGAGGCATGCTGCGTCAGCGTCTCGATGGTGATCGTGTCGCCCGAACCGATCTCGGCCTGCGGCGACAGCGTCCGGCTGAAATAGCCCCAATGCACCCGCGACGCTTCGACCGCGATATGGTGGTGCGTTGGCGCGACGTGATCGGCATCGTCAGCAGCATCGGTCCTGGAAACCAGCGCTGCTCTCTTCGCCGTGGCCGCCGGCTGATGCACGCGCAGCTGCGCCAGCGCATCCTGCGGCCAGCCGCGTTGTCCGGCCGGCATCGACGCCGGCGCGGCGCGCTCGGCCTCCTGCTGCCGGAAGTCGCGGGGCGGCAGGCCGAAGCGATGACGAAACGTGCGGCTGAAATGCGCGGAATCGGCAAAGCCGTAGCGATAGGCGATCTCAGAGATCGACCGGTGCGCTTCTGCCGGATTGGACAGGTCGGCCCAGGCGCGCTGCAATCGGCGCTCGCGCACATAATGGGTGAAATTGTCGCCGACACCCTCGAACAGCTTTTGCAGATAGCGCTCGGAAATGCCTTCAGCCTGCGCGACACTGGCCGGTGCAAGGTCAGGATCCTCGAGCCGGCGTTCGATGACCTGGCAGATCCGGTGCAGGATCGCGGCCTGCGACGCGGTATGGCGGCCGTCGAGAGCAGTGTCCGCGAGTTGATGCGCGATGGTCAGCAACAGGTCAGCCATCGCCTGCGCCACCGTCGCCCATTCGACGTCGCCGAGCATCTCCAATGTGCGCGCCGTCGCATCTAGCATCCGCGAAAAGATGTCCGCCAGCCCGCCTGGCGCGACCACACGCGCCTCGCCAAACCGCAGCTTGCCGGGAATCCGGCCGTGCAGCGCGTCCGGCGTCACCGACAGCACGATGGCCCGCATGTCGCGCTGGAACACGACGCTGCAATCGCCGCATCTCGGCAACAGCAGGAGATGCCCGACCGGCACGATGCGGTGGCTGCCGCCGTGCCGCAGGATGACGCCGTCGTCGATCGGCAGCACCGCGATCGGCAGGCCTTCGGCGCCTTGCGGCAAGGGAGCGACGGTCTGCGACCCCGCCGCGATCCGGGTCAGCGCAATCCCGGGCGCGCTGCGGTGAAAGGCGGTGGCATGACCGTCATAGGAGGTGCCGGCAGAGGCCGGCTGCAGGCCGACCGTGCCCAGCACGTCCCGCCACGCCTCCGGGCGGTCGTCTTGCGTATAGGATTCACTCGTAAACGGACGGAAGTTCATCGCATCGCCTCAATCGGGACTGATCGAAGCAACCCGCGTGCCAGACAAGCCTGTTCCTCCGCCGAAATGGCGGCGTCAAATCGACGCCAAAACGTTCAATGTCTTAGTCGCATCTGAAGACGTTCTTCCGAATCGTGCCGTGAACGCCCCAATTGGCATCCACGACCTGGGTGACGCCGAAATCGGCGCCCACCGACATCAACGAGATCGCCTCGTCTTCGCTCAGGCGATGCACCGTCATAAGGAACCGGCGCAACTTGCGGAACGCGTCGCGCATGGCGCGGTCGAGGCTCGAATGGCTGGCGATCTCGGTCTGTGCGTTCGCGCCAAGCTCCGCGAGATAGTTCGGATAGGTGAATCCGTACACCGACCAGGCCTGCTCGGTTTCGAGCATCGGGTGGGTCAGCCCTTCGAGGCTGGTGCCGCCGAGGTCGTTCTTCTTGTGCAGGATGAATTCAAAATCGCCGGTCAGCGAAGTCTCGATCGCGGTGCCGCCGAGCTCGCTGTCGCCTTGGGCGGCGTGCGGGTCGCCGACCGAGAAGAACGCGCCCGGCACGGCGACCGGATAATACATCCGCGCGCCCTTCCCGATCCGCCAGTCGTCGATATTGCCGCCGGTATAGCTCGGCGGGATCGAGCTGACGAAATCAGCTTCCGACGGCGCCAGTCCCATGGTGCCGAAATGCAGCCGCGCCGGGACCTTGACGCCGGTCAGGATGTTCTCGCGCTTCTTAATCGTGCCGTGATCGACCCGGACGCCGGGATAATCGATGGTCGCATGCACGATGCCATCAGGGTCGGTCTGCGGCATCCAGACATAGTTGTAGACAGCCCTGGCGAACGGTTCGCCCGAGGTGTCGAGCTCGAAGATGGTGATGACCTCGCGCGGCTTCGGCTCCTCGATCAGGTCGTGATAGTGAAAGCCCCAGTTCGCGGCGGCATTGGAGCCGAAGCAGCGGCCGGCGTGGCAGGCGCTGCAACTCGGCCGTGGCCTGATGTCGAGGATACGCACTTCGAGCACGTCGCCCGGCTCGGCGTTTTCGATCGCGACCGGACCGGTCAGCAGGTGAACGCCGATGCCTTCGCCGGAACCGCGAATGAACGGCCCTTCGGTCGGGCCGGAGCCGCGGCGCGCGACGGCCTTGTGCTCGCGCGTCCAGTGAAACACGCTTTCGGCGCCCGGATCATTGGCAATCATGCGCTCGTAATCGTCGTTGGCGTGATGGGTCAGCGTTTCGATCGTGGCGCGGTCGCCCGAGCGCAGCGTCACCGCAGGCTGCACTTTCTTGCTGAAATAGCCCCAGTGAACGGTCGCCGGCGAAACCGGCAGGTTGAAGTGCTTCATGCAAGTGCCTCTTCGAGCGGTCGGAAGGTCTGGTCGTGGCCTGTCGAATTCATCGCACCGTCTCCGGCGTCTTCTCGGCGTCCATCACGCTGAGGAAACGCGCCGTGACGGGGTTGCGCGGGTTGGAGAGCACCTCGTGCGCCGGGCCCTCCTCCAGGATCGCGCCGCCACTGAGGAAGGCGACGCGATCGGCGACCTCGTCGGCGAAACGGATCTGGTGGGTCGAGATGATCATGGTGAGCCCATCGCCGACGGCGAGCCGCCGGATCACTTCGAGCACCTCATTGACGAGTTCGGGGTCGAGCGCCGACGTCGGTTCGTCCAGCAGCAGCACGCTGGGGTTTGGCGCCAGTGCACGGGCGATCGCGACCCGCTGCTGCTGGCCGCCGGACAGATGGCGCGGCAACGCATCCGCGCGATGGCTCAGGCCGACACGATCGAGCAGCTCGCGCGCCCGACGGTCGGCATCGATCCGGGTCATGCCGTGCACCCAGCGCAGCGGTCCCGCAACGTTCTCCTTCGCCGTCAAATGGCTGAACAGGTTGAACTGCTGGAACACCATCCCGACGCCGACGCTGGCGCGCTCATTCGCAACCTCGCGCGGCGTCAGCGCCTTGCCGTTGTCGGAGAAGCCGAGACGGCGGCCACCGACACGCACCGTGCCGGCGTCCCAATCCTCCAGATGGTTGATGCAGCGAAGCAGCGTGCTCTTTCCGGAGCCACTCGGCCCGAGCAGCGCCACGACCTCGCCGACGCGCACGGTCATATCGAGACCACCGAGCACGGCCTGCGTGCCGTAGGACTTGCGCAAATCCTTGACCTCGACTGCAATGTTGTTGCGCACAATGGTCGCGGCCCGCTTCGCGCGATCCTCGCGCGTCAGGGCTCGCGCCGGCGGCAGCGGAATATCCGGCTGCATCGCGGCTGCGACGTCGACGGCAGGCGCGGCGTTGCCGGCCAGGGCGAGCTTGGTGGCGAGGTCAACGCGACGCCAAGGTAAATAGAAAGGCAGATAGCCGGCAAGCTTGCGCTGGCGCGAGGTGCGGTCGAGATCGAGCGTCCATTCCAGCGCCAGCTGGATCACGCTGACGGCGCCGGTCAGCACGAGATACAGCAGGCCTGAAGCGAAGAAGATCGAGAAGAAATCAAAGGTTGACGACGCAAGCTGCGTGCTGCGCAACGTCAATTCCTGCACCGCGATCACGGACGCGAGCGAAGAGTTCTTCAATGCGCTGACGGTCTCGTTGCCGAACGCCGGGATCATTGTGCGGATCGCCTGTGGCGCAATCACCCGCCGCATCAGCACCGCCGGCGTCATGCCAAGGGCTTGACCGGCCGACACCTGTCCGCGATCGACGCCGAGCACGCCGGAGCGCAGCATTTCGGCGATAAACGGCGCCTCATTGCAGGCAAGCGCGAGACCGGCCGCGAGGATCGCCGGCAGTTTGATACCGATGTGCGGCAGCGCGTCGTAGGCAAACACCATCTGCAGGATCAACGGCGTGCCGCGGAAGATCACGGTGTAGCCCCGCGCGAATGCCGAAAGCCACCAGAAGCGGCCGAGCTGCATCCACGCAAGGATCAACCCGAGGATCAGCCCGCCGAACAGCCCGAGGATGGTCACCTGAAGCGTGACCTCGATGCCCTCGAGCAGATACGGCAGGCTGAGATAGTGCGCGAACAGCGACATCAATTAACCGTCAGAAGACCCGGTTCCTTGAGGTTGTTCGGGTCGAGCTCCCACTTCTTGAGCAGCGCCGCCTGATCGCCGGACTTGTAGATCTCCATCATCACGGCCAGCACGGCTTCGCGGAATTTCGGCTTGTCCTTCGGCACGGCGATGCCGACCGAATAGGGAATCGTCACCGCGATCGCCTTCTCCAGCATGTCCGGATAGGCCTTTACGGCGTTATCGACCGTGTTGACGTCGTTGACGTAGGTGTCGGCACGTCCGGCCAAGATCGCCTGGATGCAATTGGCGTTGTTGTCATAGAGCTGCAGCGTCGGCTCTGGTTTACCGGCAGCCTTGCACTCCGGGATCAGCGCCTGCACCAACGGCACTTCGACATAGCCGGTATTTTCGGCCGCAGCCGCGCCGCATAGCGAGGTGTTGATGCCAGTAATCTTCTTCGGATTGCCCTTGGCAACCAGCACCCCGTCGAACACCTTCGAATAGGTGATGAAGTCGCCGGCCTTGGCCCGCTCTTCGGTCGCATAAATGTCGGAGATGACAATGTCGGCCTGCCCGCTCGCCAGCGTGGTGAGCAGTGCTGCGAAGGTCACTGCCTTGTAGGTCAGCTTGAAACCGAGACACTCGCCGATCTCTTCGCCGAGATCGATGTCGAAGCCGACATATTTGCTGGGATCCTTCGGATCGATCGCTTCATAACCCGGTGTGTGCGGGTTGATGGCGTTGACCAGCGTCTTGCCTTTCCAGTCCGGGTACTTCTCCTGCAAGGCAGCGCATGCGGCAGGCGCAGCCTGCGCGCCGACCGGTGCCAGGAATCCAGCGGCGACGATTGCGCCCAGCACCGTCAGACGCAATGAACCTGACGCGCGCCGTGCTTCCGTACAAAGCCATTTTTGCATGTTGCCAGTTCCTTCGAATTTGTCATGGCGAGGGCCATGTTCCAAAACCCGAGGGAAAGGCTACGGGGAACCGAGCTGGGAAAGCTTGTCCTGGGACGTACAAAAAATTGGATCAGCAAGGCCTGCGAATTGGGCAGGCCTGCTCAAGATTCATTCGTGACCCAGACCATTCTCTGGGCAAGCCGTCATTGCTCGAACACCGCTGCACAGGCCGGGCTCAAACTCGCCTTCTGGCGGCGGAGGCAGGCGGTGATGGCGCGGGCATTGGGGATTTCGCCGGCACAGAGACGATAGACGTCGGGCGTGCAGGCCTTGCGCTGTTCGGGAGTGCCGGGCTCAGCCAGGGCCGCCTCGCTCGCGAACAATGTGAGGACAAGACCGAGAGCTGACGCGCGACGGGCACGGCGCTTGATCACCGACATTTCTACGAAGCTTGCGTTCATGATCGCGTCTCCCTAAAATCACTCCGATGCTTGCCGCGCGCGGCATGTCAGGGAATTATGCGAACCGTTTTTTGTAGAATGTGATTTTGCTCACACGAGGTCCGGGCAGTCGGACTTAAATTCCAGATGGGGTCAGTAGCAATTTATTAACCGGGGCCGGGCATCGGCGTTCTTTAGCTAAAATTCGAACGATCGGCTCAATCCAGACACAAGACAGTTTTGCAAAGGTGGCGCTCTCGAACCCCGGAGAGCGCGATGAGCGAAGTCGAATTTGATCTGTTGTTGGACGTCGTGCGAACGGCGGTCGCGCCCGTTTCCGAGGAGGTTTTTTTGGCCAAGCCTTTGCCCCGCATCCAGCCGCCGCCGCGTGCTGCGAACGACAACCGCGCACCCTGGCCGCTGGTCCCGTTTCCTGAAGGCTGGTACGCCGCCTGCTAGAGCATTTTCGGTTCTGATTGAATCAGAACCGAAGCTCTAGATTCTTGTTTTGACGCGTTTTCTTCACGCGTACCGGTGTCCACTTCGCTCGAAAACGCTCTAAGGCAGCTTCTCATCTATTCGCTGCAAGCCGTTGATGAGACAAGTGGAGGCCACGACCGGAATTGAACCGGTGTACACGGTTTTGCAGACCGTTGCGTAACCACTCCGCCACGTGGCCCCACGGGCCGCACTCATATACGGCCTCTCTCCGATAGGCAACCAAGCCGGGGCGTTAACCCTTTCGGCGTCGGCGGTAATCCTTCTTCTTCGGTTTCGGCGCCAATTCCGGCATCTTCGCCTGCACCTCGCGAAATCTGGCCAACATCCGCTCAAAACTGCCGATCAGCGTCTCGGCGATATCCGGCCGCTTCTCGATTCCGGCCAGCAGCATTGCCGCCGACTCGATCGTGGACAGACCGTCGCGCCGCGGTTCCTTGCGCAGATTGCCGTAGCGCGAGGGCCGTTTCGGCCCGAGAATCACCCGCTGACACTTCAGCATCCAGGCGTTGCGCCACCACAGCGCCTTGGCCTGGCTCCAGGTGCCATCGAGCAGCACGATGCCCTTGATGTCGGAGAGGATGGCACGCTGCCCGGGTTCGGCCTCCCCTTTGCGGTTGATGGCGACGATCTCCGCATCGGTATCGAGGTCCTCGACCTTGGCAGAACCCAGGTAGAGCACCGCCCAGCGCGATGGATCGGCCACTGGCCGACCGAGCGCCTTTGCCAAGCTCGGCCACGACAGGCCGATCTTGACCACGGCGGTCTTGAAATGCCGCGCCGCCAGCCGAGCGGTGCCGAGCGCCCTGTCCTGCTCCTGCGGATGCTGCAGGATCAGGAGCGAGATGCGGCTCTCGATCGGCGTGACGCTGTCGCAGATGCACAGCGGCAGCGGCTTGCCGCAATGCGGGCACTCCGGCAACAGGTCCGTCTCGTTAACAAGCTCTGACATTCAACGGCTATACGCCGTGGATGGCCTCGCCCGCAACATCAATGCAGGACCAGCCTGACAATGCCGGACACCAGCCCGATCAGTCCGACTGCGGCGCTGAGCCAGCTCAGCCGCTGTCGCGCCGGTAAGTCCTTAAACCGGTCGATCAGCAGATAGATCACCGGCGTCGTGTAGAGCGTCAGTATCTGCGAGACGAACAGGCCGCCGATGATGGTGATGCCGAGCGGACGACGCAGTTCGGTGCCCGGCCCGGTGGCGATCACCAGCGGGATGCCGGCAAACAGCGCGGCCATCGTCGTCATCAGGATCGGCCGGAAGCGCGCCTGGCAGGCCTCGAAGATCGCCTCCCGCGACGACAGGCCCTGATGGCGCTCGGCTTCCAGCGCGAAATCGACCATCATGATGCCGTTCTTCTTGACGATGCCGATCAGCAGGATGATTCCGATGAAAGCGATGACCGTCAGCGGCGTGTTTGTCAGCTGCAACGCCAGCAGCGCGCCGAGGCCGGCCGACGGCAGCGTCGAGATGATCGTGATCGGATGCGCCAGGCTCTCGTAGAGCACGCCGAGCACGATATACATCGCGATCAGCGCGCCGAGGATCAGCAGCGGCTGCCGTCCGCTGGTCTTGTTGAAGTCGCCGGCATTGCCGTCGAAGCTGCCGCGAATGCCCTCCGGCATGTGCAGCTCGTTGACCGCCTGCTGGATGTTGGTGGTCGCGATCTCCAGCGGCACGTCCGGCAGCAGGTTGAACGACACCGTGGTCGAGGGAAATCCACCGGAGTGATAGACCGCCAGCGCCGATAGCCCCCGCTGGGCGTGCACCACGGCCGACAGCGGCACCTGCACGTCGTTGGCGCCGGCGACGAAGATGCGCTCCAGGTTCGACGGATCGCTCTGGAATCTCGGATCGATCTCCAGCACCACCATGTACTGGTTGCGCTGGGTGTAGATGATCGAGATCTGCCGCTGCGAGAATGCATTGTTGAGCGCATTGTCGATGTCCTGCACCCGGACGCCGAGGCTCGATGCGGTCTTGCGGTCGATCACGAGATTGAGCTGCAGGCCGCCCGGATCGCGGTCCGACGACACATCGGTGATACCCTCCACCGTCTCCATGCGCTTGGACACGAGCGGCGCCCATTTCTGCAACAGGTCGAGATCCGTCGAGGACAGCGTGTACTGGTAGTCGGAATCGCTCTGCCGGCCGCCGGTCCGGATGTCTTGCGCTGCGAACATGAACAGGCGGATGCCCGGCACCATGGAAAGGTTGCGCCGCAGCCGATCGATCACCAGTGCGGTCGACAGACCTGCCCGCTCCTCCGGCGGCTTGAGGCTGATAAACATTGTGCCGCGGTTGGTCGTGCCGCCGCCGACCGAGGAGCCGATGCCGGCGACCGCGGGATCGGCCATCACGATGTCGGCAAGCCGCTGCTGCAGCCCAAGCATCGCCTGGAACGAGATGTCGGCGGATGCGCGGGTCGAGCCGATCACGAAGCCGCTGTCGTCGGTCGGGAAATATCCCTTCGGCGTCTTGATGTAGAGCGTCACCGTCAGCGCGATGGTGGCGAAGAACACCAGCAGCGTCAGGAAGGGGTAGCCGAGCACGACCCGCAGTGTCGAGGCGTAGAATGCCACGGTCCGCGACAGCGTGCCTTCGATGACGCGGTCGTACCAGGTCGCGTGGTCCGACGTCGCTTCCTTGATGTAATGCGCGCAGATCATCGGCGTGATGGTCAGCGACACCACCGTCGAGACCACGATTGCAAAGGTCAGCGTCAGCGAGAATTCGCGCAACAGCCGGCCGACGATCCCGTCCATGAAGACCAGCGGCGTAAACGCCGCGATCAGCGACAACGAGATCGACAGCACGGTGAAGCCGATCTGCTTGGCGCCTTCGAGCGCCGCCGGAAACGGTGCCATGCCCTGCTCGAGATTGCGATACATGTTCTCGATCATCACGATGGCGTCGTCGACCACGAAGCCGACGGAAATCGCCAGCGCCATCAGCGACAGATTGTCGATCGAGAACCCGGCAAGCCACATCCCGGCGCAGGTACCGGCCAGCGCCAGCGGGACCGAGACGCCGGCAGCAATTGTCGGCACCAGGCGGCGCAGGAACACGAACACCACGACCATCACCAGCACCACGGTCGCAAGCAGCGTGAGCTGCATGTCCTGGACGCTGGCGCGGATCGTGCTGGTGCGGTCCACCAGCGTGGAAATCTCGACGCCGGCCGGAATCCATTGCTTCAACTCGGGCAGCATCGCGCGGACGCGGTCAACCGTATCGATGACGTTGGCGTCGCCCTGCTTTGTGATCTGGATCAACACCGCGGGCTGTTTGTTGAACCAGGCAATGGAGCGCGCGTTGCGGACGGAGTCCTCGACTTCGGCGACATCGGACAAGCGCACGAAATTGCCGTTCAAGCTCTTGATCACGATGTCGCGGAACTCGGCCGCGGTCCGCATCTGCTTGTTGATCGACAGCGTCTCGCTCTGGCGGACGCCATTGAAAATGCCGACCGGACCGAGTGGATTGGCGTTGACGATCGCGGTCCGGACGTCGTCGGTCGCGATCCCGGCGTTCGCCAGTGCGACCGGGTTGAGCGCGATGCGCACCGCCGGCTGGTCGGCGCCGCTGACGGTCACCTCGCCCACCCCCGGTACCTGCGAGATCCGCTGCGCCAGTACGGTGTCGGCGACGTCGTACATCGCGCTGGTCGAGATCGTCTTGGAGGTCAGCGCCAGCACGAAAACCGGTGCTGCGGCCGGATTGGACTTGTGGAATCTCGGCAGCGACGGCAGGTCGCTCGGCAGGTCGGCCAGTGAGGCGTTGATCGCAGCCTGCACGTCGCGCGCGGCGTGATCGATGTCGCGGCCGATCGAGAATTGCACCTGGATGCTGGTCGAGCCGAGCGAGCTCGTCGAGGTGATCTGGTCGATGCCGGCGATCTCGCCGAGCTTGCGCTCGAGCGGTGCGGCGACGGTTGCGGCCATCACCGACGGATCAGCACCGGGCCGGGACGCCGACACCCGGATCATCGGGAAATCGACATTGGGCACCGAGGAGACCGGCAGGAACTCGTAGGCGACGATCCCGATCAGGAACAGCCCGATCGCAAGCAGCGTGGTGCCCACCGGCCTGCGAATGAACGGCTCCGAGATCGAGATCATTGCATCCCCTCGGTCGCGCCCGCGACCGGCGGTCCCTGCGGGCCAGGCTCCGGCACCGCCGTCTCGATCCGGCGGTTGAGGCGGTCGAGCGCCAGATAGATCACGGGCGTGGTGTAGAGCGTCAGCAACTGGCTGAGCAGAAGGCCGCCGATGATCGAGATGCCGAGCGGGAAGCGCAGCTCGGACCCGGTGCCGCTCTCGATCGCGAGCGGCAGCGCGCCGAACAGCGCGGCCAGGGTCGTCATCATGATCGGACGGAACCGCAGCAGGCAGGCCTGCACGATAGCGTCATAGGGCGACATGCCCTTGTGACGCTCGGCCTCGAGCGCGAAGTCGATCATCATGATCGCGTTCTTCTTGACGATGCCCATCAAGAGGATGATGCCGATCAGGCCGATCACTGAAAGATCCTGGCCGCACAGCATCAGCGCGAGGATCGCGCCGACACCGGCCGAGGGCAGCGTCGACAGGATGGTGATGGGGTGGATGTAACTCTCATAGAGCACACCGAGCACGATATAGATCGTGATGATCGCGGCCAGGATCAGCCAGGGCTGTCCGGCCAGTGACCTTGCGAATTCGGCGGCATCGCCGGAATAGATGCCGACGATGCTACCGGGCATTCCGATGCGGGTCTCGATCGTCTTCACGGCCTCGACCGCATCACCGAGCGCCTCGCCGGCTGCGAGGTTGAAGCTGAGCGAGACTGACGGGAATTGCGCCTGGTGCGAGATCGCCAGCGGCGCCGTCGTCCGCCTCAGTGTCGCGAGCGCCGACAGCGGCACCTGAGCGCCGTTCGCGCCGGGCAGATAGAGCTTGTCGAGGATCGACGGATCGCGCTGGTACATCGGCAAGGCCTCGAGCACCACGCGATACTGGTTGGCCTGGCCGTAGATGGTCGAGATCTGCCGCTGCGCAAAGGCGTCGTTAAGCGTGTCGGTTACGCCCTGCAGGCTGACGCCGAGCTGGCCGGCGCGCTGACGATTGATGTCCAGCGCCGCGCGCAGACCGCCCTCCTGCGCCTCCGACGAAACGTCGCGGAAAATCGGGTCGCGCCGCATCTCCGCGACGAGCTTTCGC
Source organism: Bradyrhizobium sp. LTSPM299 (assembly GCF_000938235.1). Classification (NCBI taxonomy): domain Bacteria; kingdom Pseudomonadati; phylum Pseudomonadota; class Alphaproteobacteria; order Hyphomicrobiales; family Nitrobacteraceae; genus Bradyrhizobium; species Bradyrhizobium sp. LTSPM299. Next base: position 167,906 of record NZ_JYMU01000023.1, on the reverse strand, counting down.
GACCATTGCAATACGTCGGCCGCGTCGGTTCCGGTCAGCGTGTACTGGTACTGCGAGCGGCTCGATTGCGTCGAGATCTGCACGTCCTGCACCGGCTGGAAGTAGACGGTCATGCCGGGGATCGACGCCACCCTCTGCTTGAGACGCATGATGACCTGCGCGACGTCGTCGCGGCGCTGGTCGCGCGGCTTCAGCGTCATCACCAGGCGGCCGACATTGGTGGTCGGATTGACCGATCCGGCGCCGATCACCGACACGACGCCGGTCACATCAGGATCGGCCTTGATGATGTCGGAAGCCGCGGTCTGCCGCTGCTTCATTTCCGCGAACGAGACGTCGGGCCCCGCCTCAGTCACCGCTGTGATCGACGAGGTATCCTGCAGCGGCAAGAAGCCTTTCGGCGCGATCACATACATGACCAGCGTCAGCGCAATGGTCGCGAACGTTACCAGCAGCGTGGCGCGCTGATGCCGCAGCACCCGGAGCAATGTCCGGTGATAGAACTCCACCATCCGGTCGATGAAGCGGCTGACCGCAGCCAGGCCCGGAACCGCGACCTCCTCATGGATGTTCTTGAGCAGCCGCGAGCACATCATCGGCGTCAGCGTCAGCGAGACCACCGCCGAGGTCACCACCGCAATCGTCAGCGTCAGCGCGAACTCGCGGAACATGCGGCCGACCAGGCCGGACATGAACAGCAGCGGGATGAAGACGGCGATCAGTGACACCGTCAGCGAGATCACGGTGAAGCCGATTTCGCTGGCGCCCTTCAGCGACGCCTCCATCACCGTTTCGCCCTCCTCCATATGGCGGACGATGTTCTCGATCATCACGATGGCGTCGTCGACGACGAAGCCGGTTCCGATCGTCAGCGCCATCAGCGACAGATTGTCGAGGCTGAAACCGGCGAAATACATGATGCCGAAGCTCGTGATCAGCGACAGCGGCAGTGCCACGCCCGCGATCAGGGTTGCCCGCAGCGACCGCAGGAACAACAGCACCACCAGCGTCACCAGCACCACGCTCAGGATCAGCGTGAACTGCACGTCATGCACCGAGGCGCGGATCGTGACCGTGCGGTCGGCGACGATGGTCAAATTGACGCCGGCCGGGATCGTCCGCTGCATCCGCGGGATCTCGGCGCGGATCTGGCGGACCACGTCGATGACGTTGGCGCCGGGCTGGCGCTGGATATCGATGATGACGGCAGGCGAGCCCTGGTACCAACCGCCGGTGCGGTCGTTCTCCAGCCCGTCGACGATCACAGCGACATCGCCGATCGTCACGGGAGACCCGTTGCGGTAGGCGATGATGATGGGCCTGTAGGCGTCGGCCGCTGCGATCTGGTCGTTGGCGGCGATAGTGTAGGACTGCTGGGCGCCGTCGAGCGATCCCTTCGGCCCCGACACGTTGGCGCCGGCGATCGCGTTGCGCAAATCCTCCATGGCGATGCCGTAGGCCGCAAGCCGCGCCAGATCGGCCTGCACGCGGACCGCCGGTTTCAGGCCGCCGAGGATCGAGACCCGGCCGACGCCGGAAATCTGGCTCAAGCGCTGTCCGAGTATGGTGTCGGCGAGATCGCTCATCGCCCGCAGCGAAATTGTGTCGGAGGTGAGCGCCAGCGTCATGACCGGCGCGTCCGCCGGGTTCACCTTGGCGTAAACCGGCGGGTACGGCAGCGTTTTCGGCAGGATGCCGGCCGCGGCATTGATCGCGGCCTGGACGTCCTGGGTGGCACCGTCGATATCGCGGTTGAGGTCGAACTGCAGCGATATCTGGCTGACGCCGAACGAGCTCGTCGAATTCATCGACGACAGCGACGGGATCTGGCCGAGCTGCCGCTCCAGCGGCGCCGTGATCAGCGAGGCGATCACGTCCGGGCTGGCGCCGGGCAATTGCGTCGTCACCTGCACGGTCGGGAAGTCGACCTGCGGCAGCGCCGAGACCGGCAGCGCCCAGTATCCGAGCGCGCCGCCGATCAACAGCGCGATGCCGAGTAGCGAGGTCGCGATCGGCCGGCGGATGAACGGTTCGGAGACGCTCATGGCTGCGTGCTCGCTATCAAGTCGGACATTACGAGGTCGGTATCTCGATCATGGCTGCGCCTTCGCTGCGCCGCCTGACTGTTCGCCCCCTGCCGCGGGCGCCGGCGCCGGTCCGGTCTGCCCCTTTTGGTCGCCCTCATTGTGCTCGCGCCGGCCGCGATGCTCGCCGGTCTTGTCACCGTTCTTGTCACCGGTCTTGCCTTGCCAATCCTTCTTGGCCTCGTTGCCTTGACCTTGACCCTGCCCGCCGCCCTTTGCGTCCCCCTTGCCGTCTCGATTGCGGCCGCGCTTGCGCGGCGCGAGATCGGCCGTCGGGGCCTGATCATCCTTGCCAATGACGACCGTGGAGCCTTCGGCGAGATTGGCAAAGCCCGTCGTCACCACCCGGTCCGACGTGGTGAGGCCGCTCGCGATGACCGCGTCATGCTCGTCCTGTTGCGTGACGGTCACCGCCTTGGCGGTGACGATGTCGTTGTCGCCGATCACATAGCTGAAGGTGCCGGCGGGCCCGCGCTGCACCGCCGAGGTCGGCACCACGATCGCCTGCGGCAGCGTCTCGACGTTGAGGCGAACATTGACGAATTGGCCGGGCCAGAGCTGGTAGCTGGCGTTGGGGAATTCGGCCTTCAGCTTCAGTGTGCCGGTGGTCGGATCGACCTGGTTGTCGATGCCGGTCAGCTTGCCGGTGTCGATCACGGTGACGCCGTCATTGCCGAACACGTCGACCGCCAGCGTGCCTTTTGCCGCTGCCGCATTGACCCGCACGATCTGCTGCTGCGGCAGGCTGAACCACACCGCAATCGGTTGCAGCTGGGTCAGGATCACGAGCCCGGTCGTGTCGGCGGCGTGGACGATGTTGCCCTGGTCGACCTGCCGCAGGCCGGCGCGCCCCGAAATCGGCGCGACGATCTTGGTGTAGCCCAGCGTCGCCGCCGCATTGTCGACCGCGGCCTGGTCGGCTTTGACCAGCGCCTCCTGCTGCGCAACCACGGACTTCTGCGTATCGGCCTGCTGCTTCGAGCCGGCATTGGTGGCGGCGAGCTGCTGATAGCGGATGAGATCGAGCCTCTGGTTGCCGAGCAGCGCCTCGTCCTGCGCCTTCTTGGCGACCGCCTGGTCGTATTGCGCCTGGTAGATCACGGGATCGATCTCACCGAGCACGTCGCCCTTCTGGACGTCCTCACCCTCGACGAATTTGACCGAGATCAGCTTGCCGTCGACCTGCGAGCGCACGGTGACCGTGTTCAACGCCTTCACCGAGCCGACGCCGTCGAGATAGACCGGCACGTCCTGCACGCGCGGCGTGGCCGCAAGTACCGGCACCGGAAGATCAGGCCGCGCCCCCGCGCCACGGCCGCCGCCGCCCTGCTTTTGTTGGAATGCGAGCCAGCCGAGATAACCGAGACCGCCGAGGATCACGAGTGTGACGATCAGCGACACCATGCGCTTGAGCAGGCGCGAGACCAGGCCCGGCTTGCTTCTCTCGTCGTCCTTGGTGTCGGGCTTAAAGAGCATCGACCGGTCTCTCCATCTTCGGCTCCCAGCCGCCCCCCAGCGCCTGATACAGGCTCACCATCGCCAGCAGCCGGGCAAGTTGAGCCTGGGAGTAGGCATCTTCAGCCTGGAAGAGAGTCAGCTGCGTGTTTAGCACAGTTACGATGTCGGCGGTCCCGGCCCGAAGCTGCTGCTCGGCCAACTGGAACGCCCGCCGCGATGCCGTCAGCACGTCGCGCTGCAGCTGCAGCTTCCGCGTGGTCTCGCGAATCGCGACCAACGCATTGTCGACGTCGGTGAAGGCCTGCACCACCGTCTTGCGGTAGGTCTGCAGCAGTTCGTCCTGCTTGGCCTGGGTGTATTCGAAATTGCCGAGAATCTTGCCGCCGTCGAAGATCGGTTGTGTCGCGCTGCCGACCAGGTTGAAGAACGCTGCGTGCGGCTGGAACAGCGACACCAGCGCCGAACTCTGGTAGCCGCCCTGTCCGGTCAGCTGGATGCTGGGATAGAACTGCGCCCGCGCGCTGCCAACATTGGCGGTCGCCGAGGCAAGCTGGGCCTCCTGCCTGCGGATATCGGGGCGCTGGGTCAGCAATTCCGACGGCAGACCCGGCGTGACCCGGGGAATCGCGACGGCGTTGAGCGTGCCGCCCGAGATGCGCACGCTTTCCGGCGGCCGCGACACTAGCACCGCGAGCGCGTTGATGTTCTGGTCGAGCGTCTGCCGCAGCGGCGGCACCTGCGCGCGCTGGTTGGCGAGCACGCTCTCCTGCTGGGCGACGTCGAGATCGGTGCCGGTGCCGGCCTTGAAGCGGTCGTTAATGGCGTTCAGCACGCGCTCGGCACTGGCAATATTGCGCTGGGCGGTGCGCAGGCGGTCCTGGGTCCCGAGCACCGTGAAGTAGGCGGTCGCAACCGTCGTGAGTGTCGTCAGCGCCGTCACCTCGCGATCAAACCGGTTGGCGACCGAGGTCTCCTCGGCGGCCTGGGCCGCGTCGCGGTTCTGGCCCCAGAAGTCGAGCTGATAGCTCGCGCTCAGCGAAGCGTTGTAGTTGACCACTTCGCGCCCGCCGATCGACAGGCCGCTGGCACTGGAGCCCGAGGTCCGCGAATAGGCTTCGGATCCGCCGGCGGACAGGCTCGGCAAAAGCGCCGCGCCGGCCTGCCGCGCCAGCGCATCGGCCTGACGAAACCGCGCGACCGCCGCGGCGATGTCCAGGTTGACGATCTGGGCCTCCTCCATCAGCTGGGTCAGTTCGGCCGACCGGAACGCCCGCCACCAGTCGAGCGTCGGAAGCGCGTCGCCGGGGCGGCCAAGCCGGGCGTCCTTGTAGCCTTGGGCCTTGTAGCCTTGGGGCACGTCGAGCGCCGGATCGGGGATGTCATGGGTCAGGATGCAGCCGGCGGAGCTTGCGACAAGCCCTAGCGCAATAAGCGACCGGCCAGCGACCCGGCGCAACCGCACAATGAGGCCCAACCGGCCTCCAGGTGCCATGACGGAAGCGGGTTGGGTCACACCCGCTCTCCGAGCAACACAGATTCCACCCCTGGCGCGCGCAAGGCGCATTTGGTGGTGGTCTGGGGGACGTTCACGGGGTGATGCTTCCAATGGAACCGGGCCGTTATACTACCCCATCAGAAGATGCGGCGGACAGCCCTCTCAAGACCCCTCAAGGTCGCAGCCGCAGGCGATTTCAGGCCGCCCGAACGTCGCACTTCCCTCTATTTTTATAGCCTTTCGCACCGTCCGCGCAGATGCGTCAGCGCCGCGATTCTTACAAGGAATTCATGGGGATTTCTCCGCGCTGTTGCATCGAATCCGCAGCCTGCAGCAGCCGAGCCGCTGTTGGTGCCATGATCCAGATGCCGCGGCCGATCGTTATCAGTTGGAGGCCGCAGTCCCGCGGTCGACAGCAGCATTCAATATTCGGGCTCCGACATGATCTATCCCTACGCCTACCTGTCGACCCTTCTGGTCTTCCTGCTTTGCGATATGGCCTGGCTTGGGACCATGGCGAGCCGATTGTACCGTCCGACGCTCGGCGACATCCTGCTGGCTGACGTCAACCTGCCACCGGCTGTGGCCTTCTACCTGATCTACCCGGCCGGGCTCGTCATCTTCGCCGTGCTTCCCGGGTTGAAATCCGAAAGCCTCACCCAGGCCGCACTCAGCGGCGCGCTGTTCGGCTTCTTCAGCTACCTGACCTACGACCTGACCAATCAGGCGACCTTGCGCAACTGGACGCTCCAGCTGACGCTGATCGATATCGCCTGGGGAACGCTGCTCGGCGGGATCGCAGCAGTGGCCGCCTGCTGGATCACGGGCAAGCTAACCGCCTGAGCCCAGTTTTGGGAACGGGAAGAACGGCCGCGTCCGCGCCTGGACGTCGCGGAATTGCTGGCCGCGGGAACGCAGCATGTGTTGCTCGAGCGGCGGGATGCCGGAGACGTAAACCAGAGCCCAGTACATGCAAGCCGGCGCCAGCAGCGTGATCCAGCCCGCGGCATAGGCCACATCGATCGCGATCACCGGATAGGCCAGCCAGCACAGCCATTCGAAGAAATAGTTCGGATGGCGCGACCATGTCCACAGACCGATCTCGCAGATCCGGCCGTGATTGGCCGGGTCTGACCGGAATTTGCGGAGTTGCCAATCCGACAAGGCCTCGCCGACCAAGCCGGCCAGCAGCAGCGCTGCGCCGAGGCCATCGCTGAGGCCCAGTTGCGGTCGCGGATTGTGCGCCGCGAGCGCGACCGAGACCGCGAGGATGAGCGCAACGGCGGCCTGAGCCTGCACCTGCAGGAACATCCGCATGTCGGCCGTAGCACCCCATTGATCGATCAGGTCGCGGTAGCGCGGATCATCGCCGACCCTCCAGGTCCGCGACAGGAGATGACCGCCAAGCCGGAGTGACCAGATCGCAACCAGCAGTGCGACCATCATCTGCCGCGCAGTCGGTCCCCCGCCTTCCGGAAACGGGACAAGGCTGGCGACGCCGGCGACTGCGCCAATCCCGAATGTCCAGCACACATCGATCCATCCGGTGTGCCCGCTACGCCGCTGGATCAGCCAAGCCGTCGTCATGACTGCAGACAGCGCGAACGCCATGATGGCGAGGTGGGACACCGCGTGGAGCAGACTCATGAGGCGTCGCCCGCCACCGGCTACATCCGGATCAGGGGCTGCAGCAGGCGGCCGATCAGTCCGTTCAGCTTCAGGTCTCCCTGCATCGCGACCAGACAGATGCAATCCTCTGCCGAATCGATCGTCACGTCGTGATCGACAGATCCGTCGCCGAAATCGAAATCGCCGGGCCCGAAATGGCCCCCGGCATGAACGAAGCTGCCTGACAGCACGCAGGTCATCTCAAAGCCGGTGTGGGTGTGGTCGATCATCTTCGTTCCCGGGCCGGACTTCAGAAGAAAGACCCGCGTTGCGCTCGGCTCAGCCAATCGGATCGGCCGCAAATGCACCTTCGGCGCAATCCATTTCCAGGAGCTGCCGGGATAGCCGTCAAGAAGCGACGGCAGGCCTGGGACATCGGTAAATCCGCGGGCCCTTGGCCGCGCCGGTGCGTCGGCAACGCGGACAGGCTCGTCCAATCTTCGCTGCAAAGCCTCAAGCGACCCGTCCGACATCGCGCTCGGCGGCAGTCCGGCCAGCACCGCGCCGCCAACATGCTCGATCGCGCGCACGGCGGCGCGGCACCTCGCGCAGCCGACCAGATGCGTGGCAACGGCAATATGCTGGCCAAGGTCGAGTACACCGGCCGCAAACGCCGCCAAGAACTCGTCCGGGGGATGATGATGGACCGTCATGAGAAGTCATCCAGCAAGCCACGCAGCCGGGCCATGGCCAGCCGCAAGCGTGATTTGACCGTCCCGAGCGGAATGTCGAGCGTCCGCGCGATCTCCGCATGGGCCCTTTCCTGAAAGAAGGACAGCTCGATCACCCGCAACTGTTCGTCCGGCAGCACGGACAGCGCATCCCGGACCCGCCCCTCGATCTGCGATGCACGGACACCGGCGTCGGGCCGCGGCCCCTCGTCGAGGCGAAACTCAAGTTCGACTTCGGACGTATCATGTGTCGGGGTTCGTTTCTGACGGCGGAGGGCGTCAATGCGCAGGTTGCGCGCGATCGTGAATATCCAGGCTGCGGCGCCAACGCTTGCGGGATCGAACAGGGCGGCCTTCGACCAGACCACGAGCAGCGCTTCCTGCGCCAGTTCGTCGGCGCTCTGCTCGCTCGCCCCGGAGCGTTGCATGAAGGTCTTTATGCGCGGCGCAAAATACCGGAACAGCGCCGCGAACGCCTCGCGATCCCGGCGGACCGCAATGGCTTCGATCAGCCGGGCCCATCTGGCGGCATCCGACGTCGCATCGCCGGGAATTTCACTCTGCATGCCGCGCGGGCACTCCCTGTCGCCGACACCTCTGCGACGTGAGTACCGGATCGCGCCCGGCCTGACCAGAGCGATGCCCCCGAAACAATGTCGTACGACCGCATGCATATTACGGGAACGTCGCCCGGCCACGGTTGGATCACAGCCGGTGATCCAACCCGCAAAGCCCATCGTTTCATTCCATAGAGCCGTCCGCGGAACCGGCCGGTGCATTGGCTGTGCCGCAGAGGGTTGAACCTTGAGGAGCGACATCAGGTTGAAGATTGCCGTGATCGGGACCGGGATTTCCGGCCTGTCGGCCGCGTGGCTGCTCCGCCAGCGGCACGACGTGACCATCTATGAAAAGTCCGATCGGATCGGCGGCCACTCGAACACCGTGACGGCGTCGATCAACGGCAAAAAAATCGCCGTCGATACCGGCTTCATCGTGTTCAACCGCAGGACCTATCCCAATTTGGCTGCGCTGTTTCAGCATCTGCGCGTGCCCACGCAGCCGTCGGAAATGTCGCTGTCGGTTTCCCTCAACGAGGGCGAACTTGAATATTCCGGAACCGGCCTTCGGGGGCTGCTGGCGCAGCCCGGGAATCTCCTGCGTCCGCGCTTTTGGTCGATGCTGCGCGACGTCGTCAGGTTCTACGATCACGCCACACGCGATGCCACGCTCCTGGGCAACGAGACGATCAGCCTCGGCGACTATCTCAAGCAAGGCGGTTACGGCTTAGCCTTCCGCGACGACCATTTGCTGCCGATGGCCAGCGCGATCTGGTCGGCTCCGCCGGATGAGATCCTCGCCTTCCCGGCCGCGACCTTCATCCGCTTCCATCACAATCACGGTCTGTTGCAACTGACGAGCCGGCCGCGTTGGGAAACCGTGACCGGCGGCAGCCAGGTCTATGTGCAACAGCTGATCCGATCGTTCGCCGACCGGATCAGGCTGGAATGCGGCGTGGTCAGCGTCCGACGCACCGCCAACCGCGTCGCGGTCACCGACATCAGCGGGGAAACCCGCTCCTACGATCACGTCGTGCTTGCGACGCATGCCAATCAGGCGCTCGCCGTCATCGACGCGCCAACACGGGACGAGATCGACCTGCTCGGCGCTTTCCGCTATAGCCGCAATCTTGCCGTGCTGCACTCGGATCCGAGCTTCATGCCACGGCGCCGCGCGGCGTGGTCGAGCTGGAATTACGTCGGCTGGCGCGAGCAATCCGATGCACCGGCCGGCGTGACCTATTGGATGAACCGCCTGCAGGGCATTGAAGGGCGCCTGCAGTTGTTCGTCACCCTCAACCCGTCCCACCCGCCGCATGCCGATACGCTGTACGACACCGAACTCTACGAGCATCCGGTGTTCGATGCCGCCGCGATTTCAGCACAGCGCCGGCTCTGGTCGCTGCAAGGCAAGGGCAATGTCTGGTTCTGCGGCGCGCATTTCGGCGCTGGCTTCCACGAAGACGGGCTGCAATCCGGCCTTGCGGTCGCCGAACAACTCGGCGGCGTGCGCAGGCCCTGGACCGTATCAGACGAATCCGGACGCATCGTGCTCGACAGCACCGCTCCCTCCGCGCCCGAGCCGGAGTTGCTATCATGACGCTGCACTCCAGCCTCTATCGCGGCAGCGTGATGCATCGACGGCTGCGGCCCAAAGTGCATCGTTTCCGCTACCGCGCCTTCTGGATGCTGCTCGATCTCGACGAGGTCCCGGCGCTTGCGTCACGGTTGCGGCTGTTCTCCCGCAACCGCTTCAACCTGTTCGCGCTGCATGATTCCGATCACGGCGACGGCAGCGCAACGTCGCTGCGCGTCCAGGCCGAAAGCAATCTGGCGCGAGCCGGGATCGACATCAAAGGCGGAGCGATCCGGCTGTTCTGCATGCCGCGGACGCTAGGCTACAGCTTCAATCCGCTCAGCATCTATTTCTGCTACCGGAGCTGCGGGCAGCTCGGCGCGATCATCTATCAGGTCCACAACACGTTCGGTGAGCGCCACGCTTACGTGGCGCCGGTCGAAGTCGACGCCGGAAATATCCGCCATGACTGCCGCAAGGCGTTCTACGTCTCGCCCTTCATGGACATGGGTATGGCCTATCGCTTCCGGCTGAACGAGCCAGGTCAGCAGTTTGCGCTCGGTATCGGGGCAAGCAAAGGCGGCCAAGCCGTGCTCAGCGCCTGCCTTACGGCATCGCGCGAGACAATCAGCGATGGAGCGCTGCTGCGTAATTTCCTGACGATCCCCCTGGTTACGGCCAAGGTCATGCTCGCGATTCATTGGGAAGCGCTGCGGCTTTCGCTGAAGGGCATGCGGCTGCGCGACCGCCCGCAAACATCCACTGACACCATCACGCTCGCCGCCATATCGCCCAAGCAACGGATCGATTCGCATGCACTCTGATCATCAGCAAACCGTCCCGGGCTTGCTCCCTGTTCGATGGCCCACCGTGCTGCGCGCGACGATCGGAGCAGTGTTGCGGCGGATGCTCGGCAGGCTCGACTGCGGCGAAATTCTAATCCAGGTGCCCGGCGAGCGCGGCATCGTGATCTCAGGCATGCGCGGTGGAGACCAGGCGCATATCAAGATCCACAGCTGGAAATGCATGCTGCGGCTGCTGGTCGGTGGCGATCTCGGTTTTGCCGAGGGGTTTCTCGCCGGCGAGTGGTCGACGCCAAACCTCCACGCCTTCCTGAGCGCGGCCGCGCCGCGATCGACCGGGGCCGCCTCGTTCGAGCGGCTGAGGCCGCCGCAGCCCCTCATTTGGCTCCGCCATGCCCTGCTCAACCGTAACACCAGGCGCGGCAGCCGGCGCAACATTCGCGCTCACTACGATCTCGGCAACGACTTCTACCACCTTTGGCTCGATCCGAGCATGACCTATTCGTCGGCGATCTACGCTTCACCTCATGAAACGCTCGAGCAGGCGCAACAGAACAAGCTGGATCGCGTGACCGAGTTGCTCGATCTCAGCGGTGGCGAGAGCGTGCTGGAGATCGGTTGCGGCTGGGGCGCGCTGGCGCAGCAGATCATCGCGCGAGCCGACTGCCATGTCACCGGCCTGACCCTGTCGACCGAACAGCTTGGCTACGCGCGCGAGCAATTGGCACGGCGCGGTCTCGCCGACCGGTCCGACCTGCGGATCGAGGACTATCGCGAGACCAGAGGCAGCTATGATCGTGTTGTCTCGATCGAGATGCTGGAAGCAGTCGGCGAAGCCTACTGGCCGCTGTTCTTCGACAATCTGCGGCAACGGCTCACACTCGGCGGTGTCGCGGTGGTGCAGGTCATCACGATCGACGAAAGCCGCTTCGAAAGCTATCGCAGGCGGCCGGAGTTCATCCAGCGCTACATTTTCCCTGGCGGAATGCTGCCGACCGCTGACATCGTTGAACAGCAGGTGAGGAACGCCGGACTGCGGCTTGTCTCGTCGGAGTTCTTCGCCGACAGCTACGCGCGCACTCTTGCAGAATGGCACGACCGGTTCATGGACACCTGGCCGTCGATCGAAGCATTGGGCTTCGATCTCCGATTCAAGCGGATGTGGGAGTACTATTTGGCGTATTGCAGGCTCGGCTTTGAGATCGGCGCCCTCAATGTGGGGCTGTACAAGGTCGAGCGACCGTCTTGAATTGATTGCATCCGGAGCGATCGCCGATTTGATGCGGAACGGCGATTTGCAGCAAGATTTGGCCAGATCGCAGCGCTCGCTCAAAACAATTTTCCATGCGATGCCCTGGCCTGCGCCACCGACTGGTTAACGCAGACTGTCCAATCAATTTCGCCGCAGTGCAAAAGCCTTCCCCTTTTGCGATGGGCACACTAGTTTCCGGCAGAAGCAAAACACTGACCGGCAAGAGAATACCCCCTGACATGACATTCAACAGAGACGTCATCGAAGCGATCGGCAATACGCCACTAATCAAGCTGCAGCGCGCGTCCGAGCTGACCGGCTGCACCATTCTCGGCAAGGCCGAGTTCATGAATCCCGGCCAGTCCGTCAAGGACCGCGCCGGCAAATGGATGATCCTGGAAGCCGAGAAGCGCGGTGAGCTCAAGCCGGGTGGGCTCGTGGTCGAGTCGACTGCGGGAAACACCGGCATTGGGCTGGCGGTCGTCGCGAGCGCGCGCGGCTACCGGACCTTGATCGTCATTCCGGAGACCCAGAGCCAGGAAAAGAAGGACTTCCTGCGGCTGTGCGGCGCCGAGCTCGTCGAGGCCCCGGCACTGCCCTTCTCCAATCCGAACAACTACGCGCACCTCGGCAAGCGGCTTGCCGATCAGCTCCGCAAGAGCGAGCCGAACGGCGTCCTGTTCGCGGACCAGTGGAACAACCTCGACAACGCCAAGGCGCACTACGAGTCCACCGGACCCGAGATCTGGGAGCAGACCGGCGGCAAGCTCGACGGTTTCATCTGCTCCGTCGGCAGCGGTGGCACGCTTGCCGGCATCAGCCGTTATCTGAAGGAGAAGAATCCCGGTATCACGACCGCCTGCGCCGATCCGCGCGGTGCTGCGATGTATGAGCTGTTCAAGCATGGCGAGCCCAAGGTGACGCCGGGCAGCTCGATCACCGAGGGCATCGGGCTTGGACGCATCACCCCGATCATCGAAACCGCAAAGGTCGACGACGCGTTCCTGATCCCCGACGAAGAAGCGGTGCTGGTGATCTACGAAATGCTCGAGCACGAGGGACTGTGCCTTGGCGGCTCGACCGGCATCAACGTCGCAGGCGCCATTCGCCTGGCCAGGAAGCTCGGTCCCGGCAAGACCATCGTCACGATCCTCTGCGACTCCGGCGGCCGCTACCAGTCAAAGCTGTTCAATCCGGACTTCATGCGTTCGAAGAATCTGCCGGTGCCGGAATGGCTCGAGAAGCGCAGCAAGATCGAGCTGCCGTTCGTGTGAGGCGAAAAGCGGCCTTGTAGGGTGGCAAAGCGAAGCGTGCCCACCATTTCTCGCGTGCCTCTGGATGGTGGGCACGGCGCAAAGAGGCGCCTTTGCCCACCCTACGCGATCATCTCAAGATCTGACTTAAGAACAGCTTCGACCGCGCGTGCTGCGGGTTGGCGAAGAATTCCTGCGGCGTGTTCGACTCGATGATCTGGCCGGCGTCCATGAACACGACGCGGTTGGCGACCTCGCGGGCAAAGCCCATTTCGTGGGTTACGACGAGCATGGTCATGCCTTCTTTGGCGAGGTCGACCATGGTGTCGAGCACTTCCTTGACCATTTCCGGATCTAGCGCCGAGGTCGGCTCGTCGAACAGCATCACCTTGGGATTCATGGTCAGCGCGCGCGCGATCGCGACGCGCTGCTGCTGGCCGCCCGACATCTGGCCCGGAAACTTGTTAGCCTGATGCGGGATCTTGACGCGCTCGAGGAACTTCATCGCGGCCGCCTCGGCATCCTTCTTCGGGATGTTGCGCACCCAGATCGGCGCCAGCGTGCAATTGTCGAGGACAGTCAGATGCGGGAACAGATTGAAGCTCTGGAACACCATGCCGACCTCGCGACGCACCTCGTCGACGCGGCGCAGGTTCGGACCCAACTCGATGCCGTCGACGACGATCTCGCCCTCCTGGAATTCCTCCAGCGCATTGATGCAGCGAATCAGGGTCGACTTGCCGGACCCCGACGGGCCGCAGATCACGATGCGCTCGCCCTTTCCGACCTCGAGTTTGATGTCGCGCAGCACGTGGAAATCGCCATACCACTTGTTGAGGCTGGAAATGTTGACGATCGGATCGGTGGACATGGTGACCCTGTTCAGTTGCGGCGATGGGCGTTGAGACGGTTTTCGACGAAGAGCGAGTAGCGCGACATTCCAAAGCAGAACACGAAATAGATCATCCCGGCGACGGCGAAACCGGTGAACGCGGTGGTCGGCGTTGTCCAGTTTGGATCGGCGAACGACGCCCGCAATGAGCCGAGCAGATCGAACAGCGCGACGATCGAGACCAGCGAGGTATCCTTGAACAGCCCGATGAAGCTATTGACGATGCCGGGGATGACGTAGCGCAGCGCCTGCGGCAGCACGATCAGTGACGTCGTCTTCCACCACGACAGGCCGAGTGCGGAAGCAGCCTCCGCCTGCCCGCGCGCCACGGCGGCGAGACCGCCCCTGATGACCTCGGCAAGATAGGCACCGGTAAACAGCGCCACCCCGATCAGGGCGCGCATCAAGCCGTCGATCGTGAAATTACCCGGCACGAACAGCGGCAGCATGTAGGTCGCAAAGAACAGGACCGTGATCAACGGCACGCCACGCCAGAATTCAATGAAGGTGATCGCGAAGATCCGGATCAGCGGAATGGTCGAGCGGCGGCCGAGCGCCAGCGCAATCCCGATCGGCATCGAGGCGACGATGCCGGTGATGGCGATGACCAGCGTCACCAGAAGGCCGCCCCACAGCCGTGTATCGACGATCGGAAAGCCGCCGTGGTCGAGTCCCATCAGCTTGATCGCGACAGCCATTCCGGCAAACGTCAGCAGGCTGCGGATCAGCACCCCGCGGCCGGTTCGGATGCCGCCGCCAAGACCAAACAGGATGGCCGAGACGATCACGGCCGTGACGAGAAAATCGCCCCACACCGGTTGGGATGATTGCAGCTGATCGTGCAGCCAGGTCAGCGGAAAGATCAGCCAGTGGATCAGGAGACCGACCAGGACGATGACCTTGCCGAGGCCCCAGAGCAGCGGGCCGATCGCCGAATTCTGGCTGAGATTGACCAGGAGTTCGCCAACTCCACTGATGCTCTGCTCGAACAGCTGCAGCAGGCCGGCGGTCCAGCTCACGCCGAAGCCGGCGATGCCGCCGCCATGCAGCAGGAAGAATGCCACCACCGGAAAAGCAAAGAAGAACAGGCCCGAGTTCAAGCCTTTTGCAGGCAGGCGCGGAATCAGCAGCGGCAGGAGTAGCGCGACACCGAGCAGGAAGGTCAGATTGACGCGCCAGCGCTCAGCTTCCGGATAGAAGCCATAGATGAGCTGGTTCAGCTTCGCCCAGACATAGGGCCAGCAGGCGCCGACGCTGTATCCCGCCGTCTCGGACAGGCAGGCCGTGCGATCCTTGCCGGTCCAGACCGCGTCGACCAGCAGGAACCTGAGCGCAGGAACGACGACGTACCAGACCAGCAACAGGCAGAGGATCGTGAGCAGGATGTTGGTCGGTGAATTCAACAGGCGCGAGCGCAGCACGCCGAAGAAGCCGGTGGTCTTCATCGGCGCCGGGCGTTCGGCGACCAGGTCCTGCCTGACAAAGGTCGATGCCGCGATATCCGTCATGCCGCCAGGCTCCGGTTGATGCGCCAGCCATAGATGCTCATGACGGCGCTCGTTGTCAGCGAGAGCAACAGATAGACGCCCATCGTCATGGCGATGATCTCAATGGCCTGCCCGGTCTGGCTTACCGCCGTGCCGGCAAAGACGGACACCAGATCCGGATAACCGATGGCGACCGCAAGCGACGAGTTCTTGGTGAGATTGAGGTACTGGTTGGTCAGCGGCGGCACGATGACCCGCATCGCCTGCGGCACCACGATCAGCCGCAGCGCTGTGCCGCGGCTCAGGCCGAGCGACGCGCCCGCCTCCATCTGTCCCTTGTGGACCGACATGATGCCGGCGCGCACGATCTCCGCGATGAACGACGCCGTATAGGTCGACAGCGCGACCGTCAGGGCAACGAATTCGGGGATGACCCGCGCCCCACCGGCGAAGTTGAAGCCCTTCAGTTGCGGCAGCTCGAAGATGAAAGGCCACCCGAAGATCAACGTCGCGACCAGCGGCAGGCCAACGATGAGACCCAGCACATAGGGCCAGATCCGGATCATCTGTCCCCGCTGGAATAGCGCGCGCCGCGCGTAGTACCGCACGCCCAGCGCCGCGATGATGCCGACCACGAGCACGGCCAGGAACGGATCGAGCCCCGGTTCGCCGACCGCCCGCGGTACGATCAGGCCGCGATTGTTGAGAAAGAACGTGCCCAATATCGAGATGCTCTGCCGCGGTCCCGGCAGCGCCGCCAGCACCGCGAGGTACCAGAACAGGATCTGGAACAGCAGGGGTAGGTTTCGGATGGTTTCGACGTAGATACCTCCGATCCGCGACACCAGCCAGTTCGGCGACAGCCGGCACAGGGCCACGATGAAACCGATCACGGTGGCGAAGAAGATGCCGATCACCGAGACCAGGAGCGTGTTCAACAGGCCAACGAAAAACACGCGCCAATAGGTGTCGGAATTTGTGTAGGCGATCAGGCTCTGACTGACGTCAAAGCCCGCATTGTAGTTGAGGAAACCGAAGCCCGACGCAATGTGCTGGGTCTGCAGGTTTGCGCGGGCGTTCGCCACGATCTCATAGGCGATCCAGGCCAGGATCGCGGCGAAGGCAATCTGGACGGCGAGCCCGTTCCAGCCGGCCTTGCCGCCAAGTGCACGCTTCAGCCTGAGCACAAACTGAAGCGGTGGATTTCGGGGCTCGATGCTCATCGCCGCAGCCGCGGGCCAGGACCGATCAGCGGATCGGCGGCGCGTACTGGATACCGCCCTTGTTCCAGAGATTGTTGACGCCACGGGCGATGCCGAGCGGCGATCCGGTGCCGACATTGCGCTCGAAGGTCTCACCGTAATTGCCGACCGCCTTCACGATGCGCACCACCCAGTCCTTGGTGAGGCCGAGCTGTTCGCCCAGATTGCCGTCGGTGCCCAGCACCCGCTTCAGTTCCGGCTTGTCAGATTTCAGCATCTCATCGACGTTTTTCTGGGTCACGCCGAGCTCCTCGGCATTGATCATTGCGAACAGCGTCCACTTCACGATGTCGAACCACTGGTCGTCGCCGTGACGCACCATCGGCCCCAGCGGTTCCTTGGAAATGATTTCCGGAAGCACGACGTGATCGGCGGGGTTCGCGAGCTTCAGGCGGCTGGCATAGAGCCCGGACGCATCGTCGGTGAAGACATCGCAGCGTCCGGATTCGTAAGCCTTGACGGTTTCGTCAACGGTGCCGAAAGCGATCACCTCGTACTTCATGTTGTTGCCCTTGAAGAAGTCGGCGAGATTCTGCTCGGTCGTGGTGCCGGTCTGCACGCAGACCGAGGCGCTGTTCAGCTCGAGCGCAGAATTGACCTTGAGCGACTTCTTCACCATGAAGCCCTGCCCGTCGTAATAGGTCACGCCGGTGAAATTGGCGCCGAGCGAGGTATCGCGCGACACCGTCCAGGTGGTGTTGCGTGACAGCACGTCGATTTCGCCGGATTGCAGCGCCGTGAAGCGGTCCTTGGCCGAGAGCGGCACGAACTTGACCTTGGTCGGATCGTTGAAAACCGCCGCCGCGAGCGCGCGACAGACGTCGACGTCGATCCCGGTCCAGTTTCCCTTGTCATCGGGCGACGAAAAGCCCGGCAGGCCCTGGCTGACGCCACAGGACAGCATGCCCCGGTCCTTGATGGTCTTGAGGGTTTGCGCCGAAGCGGCCTGAACCGACAGGGCAGCGGCGGCGGCGGCGGCGGCAAGGGTGAGAGCAAGGGAAACGCGTTTCATGGGCGGGGCCTTTCAGGGTCGACCGTGGACGATGCTTTTGTTCGCCTGGCGCTCACGGGCCAACCCGATGATCCCCTGCAGCAAGAAATGCTGGTCTGACCGGCAGTTTTACGTGCAAAACGGTCAGGCAAGGGATCGACGGTCGCGGCAGGCCCCTCAACGTGCGGCGACTGGTAGTTGCAGTGCATCACATAGCGACTGAGGGGCCGGGTCAAGGGGTTGACGCGCGTCTTCTGCGTCTTGTTAGTAATAACCCCCGGCGCGACCCCGTCCTCCCGACGCGTGGCGGCCGCGGCAAAAAGTCTAACGGCTGCGACCCATGACCTCCTCAGACGCCTCCACGCCCTCCCATCAGCAACATCCCGCAACCCGGCTGGTCACGGCCGGCCGTGACACCAAGGGCCAAAAAGGCTTCGTCAATCCCCCGGTGTTCCATGGTTCGACCGTGCTCTATCCGAGCGCCGAGGACCTCCACGCCCATCGCGCCGAATTCAGCTATGGCCGCCACGGCAACCCGACGACGCGGGCGCTGCAGGACGTGCTGATGGCGCTGGAAGGCCCGCGATGTGCCGGCGTCGGCCTCGCGCCGTCAGGGCTGGCCGCCGTCACCACCACGCTGCTCGCGGTGCTGAAGGCGGGCGACCATTTGCTGGTCTGCGACAATGTCTACCGGCCCACGCGCAACTTCTGCAGCGGCATGCTGGCGCGCTATGGCATCGAGACCAGCTATTTCGATCCCCTGATCGGCGCCGGCATCGCTGCGCTGTTCAAGCCGAACACCCGTGCGGTGCTGATCGAAGCGCCAGGCTCGCAATCCTTCGAGATGCCCGACGTCGCTGCGATATCTGCCGTCGCGCATGCCGGCGGCGCGCTCATGATCGACGACAACACCTGGGCGACCCCGCTCTATCACCGCTCGCTCGAGCAGGGCGTCGACATCAGCATGCAGGCCGCGACCAAATATATCGGCGGTCACTCCGACATCATGTTCGGCACCATCTCGGCGAACGCAAAGGCCTGGCCGCTGATCTCGGAGGGCATCCGCCTGCTCGGCGTCTATGCCGGGCCCGACGATGTGTATCTCGCGCTGCGCGGCGTCCGCACGCTGTCGGTGCGGCTCGCGCAGCACCACCGCTCCGGGCTTGACATGGCGCACTGGCTCGCAGCTCGGCCCGAGGTCGACCGCGTCCTGCACCCCGCCCTCGAAACCGATCCTGGGCACGCGATCTGGAAGCGTGACTTCACCGGCGCCTCCGGCCTGTTCAGCATCGTCCTGAAGCCGGTGCCGCAAAAGGCGGTCGACGCCCTGCTCGATACGGTCACGCTGTTCGGCATGGGCTTTTCCTGGGGTGGCTTCGAGAGCCTGATCGTGCCGTTCGACTGCAACGACTATCGCACCGCCACCAAATGGTCGCCGGGCGGACCGACGCTGCGGCTGCACATCGGGCTCGAGAGTGTCGACGACCTCAAGGCCGACCTCGATCGCGGATTTGCGGCGCTGAAGGCCGCGCTCTGATCCGCACACGCTGGGCGCGCGTTAGACGATATTAACCATGGTGGCGCTGCGCGGCTTCGCATCGCGATCGATGTCTTGCGCGTCGGTCACGCGCCGCCTCCGCGATTTTGCGGAGTCGCGATGGCGCCGATAACCAGCCGTTCACCATCCCCACCAATCCCTTAACCGGCCGGCCGCTCTGGCAAGTTCCCTTACACCTTTGCTGCCGTAGTCATGCTCCCGGGAAGGGCTGTCCGCCGCAAGGTCGCGACTGCCCGCTGTCAAGGGGCATTCAGACAATCGCATGAAGACCGCACGCATCGTGGTCCTGGCCATCGCCGGCGTAGCAGGCCTCGCGGCCACGTATCTCGCGAGCAGAACCGACAACAACAAGCCGGCTCCTGTCGCGCAGGTCGTCCAGCTTCCGACTGTCGAGGTGCTGGTGGCGAGGTCCGACATCGGCCTCGGTCAGACGGTCAAGCCCGAAGACGTGCAATGGCAGCGTTGGCCCGCTGAAGCCGCAAGCAACGGCTTCATGCGCCAGGACACCAATGCCGACGCCATGAAGGACGTCATCGGCGCGATTGCGCGCGCCCCCTTCATCGTCGGCGAACCGATCCGTGAGCAGAAGCTGGTCAAGGCCAACGGCAGCGGTTTCATGGCTGCGATCCTGCCTTCCGGCATGCGCGCGATCTCCACGGAAATCACGCCGGAGACCGGCGCCGGCGGCTTCATCCTGCCCAACGACCGCGTCGACGTCATCCTGTCGCGCCGGGAGAAGAATCCCGATCGCGGCGCTTCCGACGTCGTTGCCACCGAAACCCTGCTGACCAATGTCCGCGTGCTCGCGATCGACCAGGCGCCGAAGGAGAAGGATGGCAGCAACTCCCTCGTCGGCAAGACCGTGACGCTCGAGCTCAAGCCCGAACAGGCCGAGACGCTCGCCCGCGCCCGGCAAAGCGGCACCCTGTCGCTCGCGCTGCGCAGCATCGCCGACGGCAAAGACAATTCGGTCGAGGTCTCGACCAACGAACAGGCCCCGAAGCGGGGCGAGAGCATCAGTGTGGTTCGCTTCGGCATCCTCAGCTCTCAGGCGACACAGAAGTGATGTGGGGGACTTCGATATGATTTGGGGTGCAAAACAATTGACGGTACGGACCGGGCTGGTTCGCTTGCTGTCGTTTTCGGCGGTCGCCGCGCTGACGCTCGTCCCGACCCTGCCTGCGGCTAACGCAGCAGATTCGGACAAGACCGCGGACGTCGCGGTGACCAACAGCATTCCGGTGAAGATGCACTTCGTTTCACTCGGCGTCGGCAAGTCGGTGGTGGTCGACCTGCCGCGCGAGGCCAAGGACGTTCTGGTCGCCGACCCGAAGATCGCCAACGCGGTGATCCGCTCGGCGCAGCGCGCCTACATCATCGGTGCCGCCGTCGGCCAGACCAACGTGGTGTTCTTCGACGCCGACGGAAACCAGGTCGCCTCCTACGACATCGCCATCAAGCGCGACCTCAACGGCATGCGCGCCGCGCTGAAACAGATGCTGCCGGGCGTCAATATCGAAGGTGTTGGCGACAGCGTTGTGCTGACCGGCACGGTGTCGAGCCCGGTCGAGGCCCAGCAGGCCGGCGACGTCGCGGCAAAACTGGTCGGCAGCGCCGACAAGGTCGTCAACTCGATCGCGGTGCGCGACCGCGACCAGGTGATGCTGAAGGTGACCGTCGCCGAAGTGCGACGCGATGTCGTCAAGCAATTGGGCGTCGATCTCAGCGCCAGCATGAACTACGGCACCGCGGCGGTTGTCTTCAACAATAGCAACCCCTTCACCGCGAACAACGGGCCGCTCGTTTCCGGCAACGGAATCAGTACGTCGGCCCTGACCAAGGCGGGTCTGCCTTCGGTCACCGCGACATTGCGCGCGATGGAGAGCGCGGGCGTGGTTCGGACGCTGGCAGAGCCCAATCTGACGGCCATCTCGGGCGAGTCCGCAACTTTCGTTTCAGGCGGCGAGTTTCCGATTCCGACCGGCGTCACTTGCCAAACATCGGCGACGGGCACGATTGGAAACTGCGTCCAGACGGTCAGCTTCAAGAAGTTCGGTATCTCGCTCAACTTCACGCCGGTCGTTCTGTCGGAAGGGCGGATCAGCCTGAAGGTGATGACCGAAGTCTCCGAAGTCTCGATGGACAACGCGTTGACCGGCGGCGCCGGCGGAACGACCATCCCCTCGATCAAGACCCGCCGCGCGGACACCACTCTGGAAGTCCCGTCCGGCGGCTCGATCGCGATGGCGGGATTGATCCAGAAACAGACCAAGCAGGCCGTCAACGGAATGCCCGGTGTGGACCAGATCCCGATCTTTGGGCAGCTCTTCAGGAGCCAGGACTTCGTCAACGACGAGACCGAGCTCATGGTCATCGTGACGCCCTATGTGGTGCGTGCCGTCGCGCAGAAGGAGCTGTCCCGTCCGGATGACGGGTTCGCGCCCGCCTCCGACTCGCAGTCGGCGCTGCTGGCGCGCGTCAACCGCATCTATGGCGTTGCCGCTCGTGCCGAGCCGATCGGCGCCACGCCGGTCAATTTCGGCTTCATCATCGACTGATGCAGGGTTTGGGTTGGGGGATCGAACGATGACACGCAACACACAAGCCGGCCGCATCGGAACGCTGCCGCTGTTCGGCGCCCTCGTGATCACGGCGATCACGCTTGGCGGCTGCAACACCACAACCACCGATGTCGTGACCGGGACCGTCCCGGACGATTACCGGCAGCGCCATCCGATCGCTGTCACCGAAGGCGAACAATCCATCGTCGTGTTCGTCGGCCATGCCCGCGGCAACCTGACCGAGACACAGCGCGACGACGTCATGGGACTGGCCCGCACCTGGCGCCGCGAGGGAACCGGATCGATCGCCGTCGACGTGCCGGTGGATACGCCGAACTCGCGCGCCGCACAGTCGGTTTATCAGGAGATCCGGGGACTGCTTGCGTCGATGGGCGTGCCCGCCCACGCCATCACCAAGCGGACCTACCACACGGACGATCCGCGCGCGCTTGCCACCGTCCGCCTGAGCTATCCCAAGATGGCCGCAGTCGCCGGCCCCTGCGGGCTGTGGCCGGCCGATCTCGGCCCCAACCTGTACGACCCTGCCTACAATGAGAACAAGGAATATTACAATTTCGGCTGCGCCACCCAGCGCAACATGGCGGCGATGGTCGACAATCCATCCGACCTCGAACAGCCGCGCAGCGAGACCGCGCCCTATGCGCCGCGCCGCGCGATCGCGTTCGAGAAATATCGCAAGGGCACCGCGACCGCGACCGCCTATCCCGACACCGACAAGGCCAAGCTGAGCGACGCAGGCAAATGACCGCCCAACCCCACGACGAGCAACCGCACGCCAACGATTACATCGCGCCGGCGCCACGCATCTCGGTGCAGGCCTTCTGCGCCAGCGTTGCCACGGCAACGACCGCACGCGCCGCCGCCGAGGACCGCCGGCTCGCCAAGGCTCACCTCACCGTCCATATGGGCGGCATCGCCGCGGCGGTGGATACCTATCACAAGGCTCCGACGCCCAACGTCATCGTGCTGGAAACCGAGCCGGACAAGGATTTCCTCGCCGGCCTCGACGATCTCGCCGGGGTCTGCGATCCCGGCACCCGCGTCGTCGTGCTCGGCAATGCCAGCGATGTCGCGCCGTATCGCGAGCTGGTGCGCCGCGGCGTCAACGACTACGTCATCGGGCCGGTGCAGGTGCTCGACATCGTGCGCTCGATCTGCAGCCTGTTCTCGGCGTCTGAAGCCGTCTCCGTCGGCCGCCTGATCGCGGTCGCCGGCGCCAAGGGCGGCGTCGGCGCATCGACCGTTGCGCACAACGTCGCCTGGACCATCGCGCGCGACATCGGCCTCGACTCCGTCGTCGTCGATCTCGACCTCGCCTTCGGCACCGCCGGCCTCGATTACAACCAGGATCCAACGCTGGGCATCGCCAACGCGGTGTTCTCGCCCGAGCGGCCCGATACCGCCTATATGGAGCGCCTGCTCTCCAAATGCGGCGACCATCTCAGCCTGCTGGCGGCCCCGGCCACCCTCGACCAGGTCTACGATTTCGGCGCAGACGCGTTCGATGCGATCTTCGATACGATGCGCATGACCACGTCATGCATCGTGCTCGACGTCCCGCATCAATGGACCGCCTGGACCAAGCGCGTGCTGGTCGGCGCCGACGACATCCTGATCGTCGCCGAGCCTGATCTCGCCAACATGCGCAACGCCAAGAACATGATGAACCTGCTGAAGGCGTCCCGCCCCAACGACCGGCCGCCGCTTTACTGCCTGAACCAGGTCGGCATGCCGAAGCGCCCGGAAATTGAGGTCAAGGACTTCGCCAAGACGATCGAAAGCCAGCCGATCGCGACGATTCCGTTCGATTGCCGGCTGTTCGGTGAGGCCGCCAACAACGGCCAGATGATCGCGGAAGTCTCCGCGCGTCACCGCACCACGAAGACCTTCCTGCAGATCGCGCAGCGCCTGACCGGCCGTCCGGACCTCGCTGAAGCGCGCGAGTCCTTCCTGTCGCCAATCCTCAAGAAGCTGCAGGGGCGTCGCGACGACGGACGCAGGGCCGCAGGATGATCGCCGCCGTTACTGGCTGGTGCGCCTAATCGTTGCGGTGGCTGGCGATCGGAATCTTGTCCGTATCGGTCCGGCTCGCGTCCTTCCGCGACAGCAGCCGCTTCAGCGCGGCGACATTGGCCGCCCCCTCCTCCGGTGCCAAATCGGCCTTCATGATGGTTTCGGCCTCGGACTGACGGCCCTGCAGGCCGACCACGACGGCCAGATTGGTTCGCACGCGCATGTCGCCGGGTGCGTGCTCCCGGGCACGGCGCAACGTCTCCTCGGCCTTCGGCAGGTCCTTGGAGAGCAGGTAGGACAGGCCGAGATTGGAGAGCACCGAAGGCTCGTCCGGCCTGATCTTCAGCGCGCTGGTGTAATACTGCCGCGCCTCGTCATGGCGATCGAGCTGATCGAGCGCGGCGCCCTGCGCGGAGAGGATTCGCCAGTCCGGATCTTCCGGGGTGTGGGCCCGCCCGAGCACGTCGAACGCCTGCTGGAAATTGCCGTTGTCGGCGAGCGCGCGTCCATAGCCCGCGAGCAGCGCCTTGTTGCCGGGCTGGGCCATCACCGCCTGCTCGAGTATCGCGACCGCCTGCGCCCGCTGGCCGGTGGCGCGCAACGCCTTGGCGTATTTCAGCGTGGCGTCGGCATCCTTGGGGTTGGCGCGGACCCGATCGCGATAGGTCTCGATATCGCCGCGGGGATCGGCAGAAGCCTGGCTGGGCTCCGCCTTGTCGCCCAATGACCCGGTGATGTCAGACGGCCCCGAGGTCTGGCAAGCGGACAACCCGATCAACAGGATCGCGGCCGAGGCCACACAAGCGAGACGGCTCGCGCAGCTTATTTGTCGGGGTGATTTCGGGAGCATCAACAGGGACTCGGAACACCAAAGGTTCCGCGATGCTCACAGCTTAACCCTAAGTTCCGGTTAAGTTTGGTATCATGGCGCCGTCATGTCAGCACCGCCGAAATCGCCGGGAGGCGACGCCGGTCGCAGCGAGGCCGCCGCTTTTGCGGCCTCTTCTGTCAATCGCGCGATCAGTCGACGAACTGGGCGCCGAATTCGTGCCCGATCCGCCAGGCCAGACGGCATTGGCGCGGGCCGCCGGACGACAGGATAATGGTGAATTCCTCTGGAATCTCTAGATATTCGGCGATCACCTTGACGCCGCCGGACGAGATATCGGTAATCATGCAGTCACGCGGCAGCGAGCCCGTCCCCATCTGGATTTTGGCGACATTTCGGCACGCACGGCGTTCGCTCTGGCGGCGATTTGCAAACATTCTGATCCCCAAGCCTTTGTTGGACAATCTTCGTTCCCTCAGTGATAGCGGGGAAAGATTGGGAACTGCCTAGTGGAACATCTCGCAATTGAGCAGTTGTCTTCCGGGTTCATTTACCGCACGCGCCGCAGAGCCTGCCCCAGGCGGGTTCCGAAGAGAACAAAAAGGGGTTGATCCCCGGTCATTTGGCGGTAGCGTGACCCCTTCGACTCGATTTTCCAGGGGATGCCAACACGCATGGGAAGCCTTGTTCTGCTCGATCTGATGGGGGGCGTCGCGCTGCTGCTGTGGGGCCTTCACATGGTCCACAGCGGGATTTTGCGCGCCTTCGGCCCTGACCTGCGGCTGCTGCTGGCCAAGGCGCTGAACAACCGGTTCACCGCCTTTGCCGCTGGCCTCGGCCTGACCGCCCTGCTCCAGAGCTCGACCGCGACCGCCCTGATCACGAGTTCCTTCACCGCGGAAGGGCTGGTCAGCCTGGTGCCGGCGCTTGCGATCATGCTGGGCGCCAATGTCGGCACCACCCTGATCGTGCAGGTCCTGTCGTTCAATGTCGCGGCCGTCGCGCCGGTGCTGTTCATCCTCGGCCTGGTCGCGTTCCGCAGCGGGCCGCGTTCCCGGATCAAGGACATCGGCCGCGTCGCGATCGGGCTCGGCCTGATGCTGTTGGCGTTGCACATCCTGCTCGACACCATGGCGCCGGCCGAGAACGCGCCCGGCGTGCGGGTCTTCCTGAGTGCGATCACCGGCGACCCCGTGCTCTGCATCCTGATCGGCGCCGTTGTCACGTGGCTGGTGCATTCCAGCGTCGCCAGCGTGCTGCTGGTGATGTCGCTGGCCTATTCCCAGTTCATTTCGCCCTATGCGGCGTTTGCGCTGGTGCTCGGTGCCAATCTCGGCAGCGCGATCAATCCGCTGATGGAGGGCGCGCGCCGCGACAATCCGGCGAGCTATCGCCTGCCCCTCGGCAATCTCGTCAACCGCGTCGTCGGCATCCTGCTGGTGGCGCCGTTCCTGCGTCCGATCACCGAGCACATTCATGCCTGGCAGCCGGATCTGGCCAAGGCAACCGCGCAATTCCACGTCGTCTTCAACGTCGCGACCGCGATCCTCTTCATCGGATTCCTCGACAGCATGGCGCGGCTACTGAAGCGGCTGTTGCCGAAGCGCATACAGGAGACCGATCCGTCACGGCCGCGCTATCTTGACGAGAGCGCGCTGGAGACGCCCTCGCTTGCCTTGGCCGACGCCTCGCGCGAGGTGCTGCACATGGGTGACCATGTCGAAATCATGCTGCGCAAGGTGATGGCGGCGATGATGACCAACGACCGCGCCCTGGTCGACCAGGTGTCGCGGATGGACAACAACGTCGACAGCCTGAACGAGGCGATCAAGCTCTACGTGACAAAGCTCACCCGCGGCAGCCTCGACGAGCGCGAGGGCCAGCGCGCCATGGAGATTGTCGCCTTTGCGATCAACCTGGAGCATATCGGCGACATCATCGACAAGAATCTGAGCGAGCTCGCGACCAAGAAGATCAAGCGCCGCCTGCAATTCTCCAGCGAAGGCGCCGAGGAATTGTCCGCATTCCACAAGCGGACGATCGACTCGCTGCGGGTCGGATTCGGCGTGTTCATGTCCGGCGATGTCACCGAGGCGCGCAAGCTGCTCGCCGAGAAGGCCGCGTTGCGCACGGCCGAACTGGCCGCCACCGAACGGCACCTCGATCGGTTGCGTGAAGGCCGGCCCGAAACCATCGAGACCACGTCGCTGCATCTCGACGTGCTGCGCGACCTCCGCCGCATCCATTCGCACATCTGCTCGGTCGCCTATCCCGTGCTCGACGCCACCGGCGAGACCGCGGCCGATCGCGCCAGCGCGGCGGTGGCCGCAGACCTTCCGGCGCCGGCACCCGGCCGATCCTGACCACAGCGTTTCAAGGCGCATTCGCGGAAGGGCGGCGTGCTTGGCATCGCCTGTGCCGACTTAGGGCTGTTCGAACGAGATAGCATCCAACCTTTGCAGGGCGATCTTCGCCCGCTCCAGGTTCGCCGCCGTTGCGCGTTGCAGGGGAGCGCGAGCCCGACCTACCTGATATCCGATCAGTGCCATTGCGTCCTTGAGTGGCCCTGGATGATCAGCCGTGTAAAGGGCCTCCACCAGCGGCAGGAGTGCGTAATGCGCGGCACGCGCAATGGCTATATTGGAATTGACCGTGGCTTCGAACACCTTTTGGTGAAATGCGGGAATCAAGTTTGCCGTCGTGAAGATGCCGCCGGGACTTCCCAGGAGAAATGTCGGAAAGCCGAGATCGTCGTCTCCTGACATGATCGCGATGCGATCCCCGACGGCCCTGATCTTTGTGGCGACGACGGCGAGATCGCGTTCTCATTCCTTCAGCGCGACGATGGACGAAATCGTCGTCAGCTTCTCCAACGCGGCTACGTCGAGCGAGATTCCGGTTCGGGATTGGTTGTTGTAGGCAACGATTGGAATGTCCGCGACGTCCGCCACACGCACAAAGTGTTCATGGATGCCGGTGGCGCTCGGCTTGATGTAGTAACAGGGCAAGACAAGCGCAGCACTGGCACCGGCTTTGGCGGCGCGGCGCACCGTCTCCTGAACCTCGCGCGTCCCCGGAGCCAAAGCACCGATGATGACCGGTACACGCTCCGCTACCTGATCTATGGCGACCTCAATCACGCGTTCCCGCTCAGCAGGTGTGAGGCTAACAAACTCACCGCTTCCGCCGATGACGAGCAGGCCAGCCACGCCGGCGTCGACCTGAAAGTCGATCAGCCTGCGAAATGTCGGCTCGTCGAATTCATCCAACTCCGTAAACGGGGTGACGATGGCCGTGTAGATTCCCCTCGGCGTGAATTTCATGATGTTGCTTTCCTCTGTTCAACGGCTGCCGGAGGCGTCGAGTGCAAGGATAGACCAGTCGTTCGACAACTCGCGGAACAGGCATTCGGCGATCCAATAATTGCCATAAGGCATGACGTCCTCCTGCGGGAATCGCCCGAGCCGCGGCTTGCCTGCCTCGACGTGCCGCATCCGTCCCCACGTTCCGTGCAGCACGACGCCGCCGGCGGTGAGGAAATTGGAAAGCAGTGCCTTAAGGGTTTCTCGGGCGACGGTTCGATATCGGTCGGCTCTATCTGGAAGCCACCGCGCGAGCCGCAGCAGGACAGCGGTCGCGATACAAGCGGCACAAGAGTCGTATGGTAGATTCTCACGGTTCGGATCGTGATAATCGTAGCGCGGCACCCAGCCCTGAGGTGCATTGTCCACATACCAATCGGCCGCCCGCAGCGCCGCCTCAAGATACTGCGATTGCCGACCCGACTCATAGGCATGAGCAAAGCCCAGCATTCCCCAGGCCTGCCCGCGCGCCCAGACACTATCGTCGCTCCACCCTTGCAGGCTGAAGAGGCCCGTCACAGCGCGGGTCTCCGAATCGAGCGCCGCTGCGTGACAGGTCGAGCCGTCAGCACGAAGCAGCCCTATTTCAAGCACGGTAACGAGATGGCGATACGCCAGGGCGGCGCGGTCCGGCTCCCACTGTGAAGCCCACAGCATCGATGGAAGGTTGAGGCCGGTATCGATGACGATACGGTTCGCGCCGGCGATCTGGAGAAACGCGCCAGCCTTCCGGTCGAAGATGTTGGCGAAATTCTCTCCGCCGGAAAACGCCCATCGCCGGAGCTCTTCGCGCTTCGAGATCTGATAGCCCAGCGTGAGAGCGTAATACACGTCGAGGCCGGTCGAGGAAAACACCGTCGGATGCTTCGCGAGAACGGGGCCGATACGATCACAAATCTGCATGGCCGCGTCGCCATAACGCTGGTTTCGCGTCAGCTCTTGCAGGAGCCACAGTCGGCCGGCCAGGAAGCCGGCCCATTGAAAGTTCGACCAGCTATCCCAGACATACTCTCGGTCCCACGCATAGCCGCCGGTCATGGAATTCAGGCGGGGGACCCCGCCACTTGGCGGCATCTCCTTGCAAATTGCATCAGCGCCCGCGCAGAGAGATTCGAGCGCATGCCCAAGCAATTGTCGGTAGCCGTGGTCCATTTTCCGCCATTTGATCTTGACTTGGCTTCGTTCAATCAGTCCCGTCAGCTTCAGCGACAAGTCGGTCACGCGCGCCGCGCACGTGTGCAGATGCAAGGCGCTCGGCTCGATCACCATCCCGCTCAGCGATGGCATCGATGAGCGCGAGATGCTCTGCGTGAATCTCGCCCGCGCGACGGCTGGTTAAGGTGGCAAGACCTACCACCATCACATGCTTGATCTGATTGCGAAGACTCTCGAGCAAGCGGTGGAGCTCCGCAGAGCCCGCGGCTTCAGCAACGGCCGCATGAAAATCGATCGCTTTACCGAGGACTGCCGGATCGTCTC
The DNA here is from genome assembly GCF_000938235.1 of Bradyrhizobium sp. LTSPM299. Taxonomy (NCBI): domain Bacteria; kingdom Pseudomonadati; phylum Pseudomonadota; class Alphaproteobacteria; order Hyphomicrobiales; family Nitrobacteraceae; genus Bradyrhizobium; species Bradyrhizobium sp. LTSPM299. The sequence goes on along the minus strand of NZ_JYMU01000023.1, from coordinate 138,634 downwards.
CTGCTTCGGAGGCGATCGTCGCGTCGTTCAAGTCATCAGCCCTTCGTCGCAGTCCTGCCACCAGAGCCGGCGTTGCCTTCTCGGCAGCCCAGCGCGCCGCAATCCCCTCCAGCGCAGATCGGATCGTATAAACCTGACGGATTTCCTCAGGGGACGGCTTCCGGACGACTGCGGATCTGTTGGGCCGACTGTCCACCAGCCGTTCTTGCTCGAGCTGAAGCAACGCCTCGCGGATCGGCGAGCGACTGACCGACAATTGTTGCGTCAGTACGTTCTCGTGGAGCGGATCCCCCGGCCGCAAGGACCCATCAAGAATCGCGTTTCGAAGGATGTTGGCCACTGAGTCGCCTAACGCCATGCGCGCCGGGGGTTTCAGGTCCATCTTGCGTCCAGTCATCCTGTCGAGGATCGATTGTCGACAGGATACAGGCGTGCTCGGTTTCGTCAACCCCGCTACGAGGGAACCCGTGCGCAGGGCCAGAGCGAGCACTGCGTCAGACGCAATTGGAGCGCCCTTCTCGCCTCGCCTTCAAAGTCGGCCGACAAAGTCGCTGATCAGGCGCTCGACTTCCTCCAACTGCTCGATCTGCGGAAAATGTCCGGCCGCGGCCACCGGCGCATAACGTGAGTGGGGAATGCTGGAAGCGAGGAGCCGGCCATAATCGGGGCGGACGATGCGGTCGCTTTCGCCCCAGATGACCAGCGTCGGGATCGGCATTTTCGCCAGGCGCGAAAGCAGCGTCGGCTCGTGCATGAAGGGCTCACCGGCATAGGCCCGCAGGGCCTTCTGATTGTCCAGCATCGCGGCAGCCGCCTCCGGCGTTGACGCTGCGAAGGCGAATTTTTCGGGATTGTGGAATGCAAGAGGGGCACGTTCCGCCGGCGGCACAGCGGTGGGATCGACGATCGACAACTCCGGCGTGGTCCCGGCGTCGATCCCCACCGAATTGATCAAGACCGCACCTGCGAGCCTTGGCGACAGGCGTAGCGCCATCTCGGCCGCGATCCAGCCGCCTACCGAGTTGCCAACCAGCACGACGTCCCGCAGGTCCAATCGCTCGATCAACGACAGATAAGCCAGGACCAGATCATCGATGCGGCCGAAGCGCTCCGGCCGTGGCGTGCCATTGAAACCGGGATGGATCGGCACGACCGCACGCGCGTTCGCCGAAAGGGATTCGGCCAGCCCATACATCGAGGCCGGGCCCGCTCCCCCATGCAGCAGCAGAAAGCAGCGTCCCGCGCCGGCCTCGGCAAAGGACAGGTGCAGCGTGTCTGCGAACAGGTCGACGGTGTGACGCGCAATAGCCATGTCTTTGCTCCGCTTGACATATCAATATATTGATATAAACATATTGATATGAGATACACAAGCGAGGATGTTGGCCTGCTCATCAAGACGACCCAGTACCGCCATCATCGTGGCCTCGACGCCAGTCTCGCCGCCACGGGCATCAGCCTCGTCCAGTGGAGCGCTCTTCGCGAGATCGAGCGGAATCCCGGTGCCTCCATGCATCGGCTGGCCGAACTGAGCTTCAATTCCGATCAGGCATTCGGGACGCTGACGGCCCGCCTGCTGCGCGTTGGACTGATCGAAAGGTTTCAAGGCCCTGGGCGCGTAACCCACCATCGGTTGACACCGCGAGGGACCGAGCTTCTCCGCGAGGGCCGCAAGCGGGTCATGAAGGTGCTTGTCCTGTCGTTCGCATCTCTGGACGAAAAAGAGCGGGACATGCTGGGCACGCTCCTCGCCAAACTGCTGACCTGAAAAACCCCAAGGGGGTCAGTGCTCGGAGCCGAACTATCTGTGCGGAGACGTGGAGGCGGTCGCGAGTTGATCGATACTTTCGCGCTGGCGATCGAAAGCGCCACGGAGCTCGCCTTGCAGGTCCCGGCCGCCCGACAATTTCATCCGAAGCGGATCGACGTTGCGGCCGTTGATCCGGACTTCATAATAGAGATGCGGTCCTGTCGAGAGCCCCGTCGATCCGACGTAGGCGATCGTCTCTCCCTGGCGAACACGGTCGCCAACCTTCAGCCCGGGCGGGACATCAGCGATGTGCGCATAGGTCGTCTCATAACCGCGATCGTGGAGGACCCGGATATATTTCCCGTAACCGCGTTCGTATCCCTCGGTCTCGACGACGCCCGCGCCCGCTGCCGCAATTGGCGAACCATAGGGTGCCGCAAAATCGGCGCCCTCGTGGAAGCGGCGGTCCCCCAGGATCGGATGAATACGCCAGCCAAAGCCGTCGCCGAGGCGACCGCTGACGACCGGCTTGCGCAATAGAAACTTGGTGACGGAATGTCCGGCATCATCATAGAAATCCGAACTGCCATCGTCCGGCGCCGCGAAGCGATAATAGCGGTGCGTCTGCCCACCGGCCGTCAAGTCGACGAACACCAGCTCGGGTTGGCCAAGCTCGTTGGGGGCATAAATGATATTGGCCATATCGGCTTCACCTAGCGGCCCGTCGAGATCGAAATCGCGGCTGCAGAGCCGCATGAATTCAGCAACGATCGCTTCGTCGACGTGATTGGAGCGTGCAAGCGCCTGAAGCCCGTCATGCAACGTCTCGCCTGGGACAGAACGCATGTGGGTTGAATCACGCAGCAAGTCATCGTTGCGAGAAGCCACGCCCGGCTGCTCCGGCACGATTGCCTGGTAACGGCCCGTGTCGGTACGACCGATAGCGATGACGGTTGAATCTGTCCGTTTGATCGACACTTTCAAGATGTGCCGGTCGGGCAGGACGGCATCTCTGTTCTGTTCGATGATTGTGATTTTCTCGCCACCGGACAACGCCGCTCCGCCATCAGGCCGCGGAACAGCCGCGAGGATGCCCTGCTCGTCCTCCTTTCCCGCCGCCACCGCGCGCAGAACGCCCGAAAGCGTGTCACCACTTCTGGCAATCACAACATGTCGATGGCTGTCGGAGGAAGAAGGCCGTTCCGGTCTGTTGCTCGCCAGCTGGCTTATCGTTGTCGCCTTCTCCTGCCGGCTCGCGATGATTGACACTTTGCGGTTCGGGATCAAGCTGCGCGAGCCGGGCTGACACACGCGTAAACGGGCGGACCGAGCCTGCATCGCTCAGCTGTTCGATCCTGATCGCAGACGGACTGCCCGGTGCGCCGGACGTCCGATCCAGGCGGTCACCACGATGGGCCTCGTCAACGACCTGCTCCGCCAGACTTGGAAAGGACGTGACGGGCGATACAGCGAATTGAGCGCGGTTGCCCAGTGCACCGCGCAGCGCACCACCAAGCAAGGCTAGGGCGGCGCCTCCCATGAGAACGGTCGCAGCCATCCAACGGAAGCTGATTTTTCGCCGGTCCGGTAATTCGCTCTCGCTGTTCAGCGGTGGCTCGTTACTCGATCGGACCTCACCCCTCTTCCGCGAATGCACGCTCACTTCTCACGCCCCGCGGCAGCCGATCATCGGCGCCGAACCGGCATGATGAATGACATGCTCTGAGGCGATTCTTTGACCTTCGCTTGGATTTGGTCGTAATTGACGCTGTGCGCTCCGGATTCCGCAGAGATCAGCGATCGAGCGCCTTCGATGCCTTGCCGCGGCTCTTCACGATCAGCATGATGTTGCGGATATAGATTAGAGTGGCGAGGCCTTGGCCGATGATGATGACGGGCTCGCGCTTGGCGAGGCCGTAGACCAACGTCATCAACCCGCCGCCCATCGAGAAGAACCAGAACGCCATCGGCACCACGCTCTGGCCGGCGCGTTCGCTGGAGATCCACTGCACCAGGAAGCGCGCGGTGAACAGCAATTGCGCAACGAGGCCGAACGCCAGCCAGAAATCGAACTTGGCGATGAAGACGTCGTAAAAATAGGCACTCAGCGCCTGGCCGAATTGAATTAGCATCACTTCACCTCGGTTACGGCAGGCACTTCAGTGACGCCCGTCACCTCGGTGACGACAGGCGTCGGCTTCTTGCGGCGGATCAGCCACCACACACCGATCAGATCCATGATCCCGATCCAGAGCCGGTCGAAGAACCCGTAGTTCGAGACGCCGGCATGGCGCGGCCGGTCGACGACGTCGACATAGGCGATCGCAAACCCTTCGCGCCGGACCAGCGCCGGCAGGAAGCGGTGCAGCCCGTCGAAATAGGGCATCGACAGGAATACCTCGCGTGGGAACGCCTTCAATCCGCAGCCGGTGTCGCGGGTGCCGTCGCGCAGGATCGCGCCGCGCACGGCGTTGGCGATGCGCGACTGGATTTTCTTGAAGCCGGTGTCCTTGCGCCCCACGCGCTGGCCTGCGGCGAGGCCGACGCGCCCGCCTCCGCTCTCGACCGCAGCGATCAGATCAGCCAGGAACGCCGGATTGTTTTGTCCGTCACCGTCGAGCGTCGCCACGATCGCGCCGCGCGCGGCCCGCACCCCGCTGCGCACCGCCGCGGATTGGCCTGATGACACGGCATGGCGGAGCTGCCTGAGATTGGGCCGCTGCGCCATGATCGCGGCCAGCCGCTCGCCTGTCGCGTCGGTCGAGCCGTCATTGACGTAGACGATCTCGTAGACCCAGCGGTCGTCGAGCGCCGCTGCGATCTCGGCGATCAGCGGCGCGATATTGTCCGCCTCGTTGCGCACGGGCACGACGATGGACACGGCGACCGGCGTCTGGTCGGGAGCAGGCAATTCGGCACTCGTGGTTGGTGTTATCAGCGGCTGGAACCGGCCCGATCCCGTCGGGCGACCGCTTTTATGGGGCGAAGACGCTCCCCGCAACCCTTTTGAGGCGCCCTTCCGACGGTCCGGACAACGCCACAATCGTGCCGTCGCGATCGATGGCGAACCCAAGGCGGCGGGCGGCGAACCAGTAGCGAACGGCCATTGCGCCTGTTACGCCGACCAGTGCGCCGGCCACCACATCGCTCGGATGATGCGCCAGCAGCACCAGCCGGGTCGCAACGATCACGAGCGCATAGACGAGCATGACGATACGCGTCCGTGGCCACACGGCGGATACGGCAAATGCCAGCGCGAACGCCGTGATCGCATGTCCCGACGGAAAGCTCGCATAGGCCTCGGTGCCCGCGAAATGCTGGAAGTTGAAGGCATTGGCCTTGCCGCCAACAAACGGCCGGCCACGGCCGACGATCCACTTGATCAATTCGCCCACGGCCACCGAGAACACCACCGACAGAAACAGATATTGCAGCCGCGTTCCGAGGCCGAGCAACGTCGCGCGCGACACGCCGCGCAACGCGGGCGCCGCCAATGCGACCACGATCAGCAAGACACCGAGCGTCCACATCACGTGCGTGTCCTTGCCGAAATCAGTCAGGATGCGCGCCCACCACAGGCTTGGCGTGCCGCGTGGCGGCATCAAGCTGATCTCCTCGACGTCGACGGCGTACATCAGCGTGAGGATCACCGCACCGACGATGACGACGAGCAGCAGCACGTGGCGTGCCGAACGCCGCGCGGCTTCGGCGCGGCGCGAATGCGATGGCGCGCGCACCAGTTGGGCGAAAGACAGCCAGACCAGCGTCAGCAATCGGCCGACATAATTCGCGGATTCCGCCGTTGCGGGCGCCGTCGGCATGTCATTCCGTTCCTTCGGAGCGGAAGATCGCGATCGAGACCGCCTTGCCTTGCGAGATGTTGTAACCCTCGACGCGCACCGGTGCTTCATAGCGCAGCCCGATCGCCTCGGCGCGCTGCACGAAGGCGCGCTCCGAGCGCTGTTCGACCAGCGCGAAGCGGCAGGAGCCCTGCCCCAGGAAATCGGCTGCACCCGATCCGTCCGTGAGCAGCGTCGAGGTGTCGGTCATGAACACGAGGCTCGGCTCCAGGTACCCGGCCGCGGCGGCTTTCGGACCGACGCAGGTCACGTTGCGCAGCGCGCGCGCCACTTCCTGGCTCGGAAACATCGTCGTGAGCCGCGGCACCACCACGCCATAGGTGCCGCCTGCCAGCAACGCCGCGGCGATCACGGCGTTGAGCAGCGAGCGCTCGGCGCGGCTCTCCTCGAACAGCCACCAGGCGACCAGGCCGAACACCATCGCGACCGCGAATAATGGCCAGGCCGGAAACACCGGCTGATGGATCAGCTTGATCGCGCCTGCCGTCACCAGCACCGCGCCAAGCGCGGGGATCGCAAACCACCACGCCGCGCCCCGCAGCAGCCAGGAGCGCGACAGCACGCGCCGCTCCAGAGCGCCCGCGGTCAGGATCGCGATCGCCGGATAGAGCGGCAGCACGTAATGCGGCAGCTTGGTCAGAACCGCCTCGAACACGATCCAGGACGGGATCAGCCAGGCCAGCAGAAACTGCGCGCCGGGCTCCCGCCGTGCCCGCCAGACCGCCGGCGCGGCCATGCCGGCAAGCGGCGCAGCGGGCCAGAACGTGACCCAGAACAGCAGCAGATAGAGCCCGGGTGGAGCGCCATGGGATTCCTGCGCCCCGAGCTTGCTCAGCATGTCGCCGCCGACGGAATCTGCAAAGAAGGTATCGCCGGCGCGCAGGAAGATCAGCACGAACCACGGCAGCACCAGCACCAGCATCCACATCAGGCCCCAAACCGGGCGCATGCGCAAAAACCAGGCCGCCGACCTGTCGAGGACGGCAAGCGCCACCATCGCGAGGCCGACGAACATCAGGATCAGCGGTCCCTTGATCAGGATACCGGCCGCCAGCGCTGTCCAGAAGATCGCAGGTGGTCCCCATGGCGGATGCGCAGGGTCCTCACCGCGTTGCCATGACAAATAGACCCGTGCCATCGCACCCATCGCCGCTGTCACGGTGAACAGCAGCATCGCGTCGGTCTTGGCGAGCCGCGCCTCGCCGCCCAGCAGCACGCAACTCGCGAGCATCAACGCGGCCAAGGCCGCGCCTTGCCGCGTCACGAAGGCAAGCGCCGTCCAGTAGGTCAGGAGTACCGCGCCGATGGCACCGATCAGCGATGGCATGCGGTAAACCCAGATCCGCACCTGCGCCCGTGGCAGGCCGAGCGCTGCAACGGTCTTCAGTGACGCCGCCTGCAGCCAGTAGATGCCGACCGGCTTCTTGTAGCGGACATCGTCCTGGAAGCGGATGTCGACGTAATCGCCGCTTTCGACCATTTGCTTGGTCGCCTGGGCAAAGCGCACCTCGTCGCGATCGATCGGCGGGATGGTGAAGAAGCCGGGCAGAAACAGCACCAAACAGCACAACAGCAGGAACAGAACCGCGCGCGGGTGGCTCGCCGTCGCGAACTCGAACGCCATAAACAGCCTGCGGCTGGAATGCGCAGGCTTTACAGACTGTTGGCCTGCTCCGAAGCGGCGGGGCTGGAGGGTTTCAACCATGTTTTTCGCATACGATGAAACCGCACTGCAAACAACACCGCATTCCGTCTTTCCCCGTCTCCCGCCTTGCCGCGGTGCCGGGGACGGCATAAAGGGTATAACCGTTCAGTTCACCACGTTTTTCGACCCGTTAAGCAGATATTGAGCATGGCAATCGACCGAAATACCCGGAAGCGGGTCCGGCGCTACGCAGTGGCGCTGCTTGTGCTGGTCCCCCTGCTCTATCTGGTGCCCTATCTCGTTTTGTTTTTCCTGGTCTGCGGCGCCCTCGACATCAAACGGCACTTCAAGGTCACGCCCGACATGGCCGAGAAGTATTTCCTCGGCAACGGCATCCCGACCTGGCTGCTGTCGCCAATCAACCTGCTGGCGGACCTGTTGTCGGCCCGAAACCTCGGCACTTACCGGCTCGAAGATCTCCCGGCTGCACATCGCGCCGAGGTCGAAGCCTGCGTCAAGGCGTTCGTCGAGAATGGCGACCTGATCAAGGCGCGCGTCGCCGAGGTGCTGGGCGACCGCAAGCGCGGCATGCTGACGTTCAAATGGTTCGCACGGAAGCAGGATATCACCGTGCGGATTCCTGCCTTCGAACAGGATTACCGCTACATCAAGACCATCGCGGTATCGGTGTTCAACCAGCGCGAAAAGACGTCATGGCATTTCGGTCCGCTGCGCCTGACCTTCCGCGTGCTCTACAATCTCGATCCGATCGACAGCGACGGCGTCTTCATCAATGTCGACGACAAGACCCATTACTGGAAGAACCAGCCGCTGTTCATGTTCGATGACACGCTGTTCCACCAGTCGGTCAACGATGTCGACCAGGCGCGCTACTGCCTGTTCATGGACATCGTCCGCCCGAACCATTTGCAGCCGGTCTTCGACGCGGCGATCGCCGGCGCGGCCGTGATCGCGGCCTCATTCAAGACCGTGTTCTACAAGAACTGGTCGTTCATCCGGTAGCCGGATTGTCACTGCACCCGGATCACGACGGTATCGGCCGCACCCGTCGCGTCGATCACGGTGACACGGGCGAAGCCCGGCCCCGGCGGATCAATCAGGCGCTGCCGCCGGCTGTCGATGTCTCCGGCTGAGACACCATTGACCAGCACCGTCAGCGGCAGCACGCCGCCGGCGACCTTGACCGGCATCGCCGCAAGGCGGCCATCATCGGAATGATCGACGTCGATGCGCGAGCCGTTCAGCGGGAACTGGATGTGCGGCGCCTGGTCATTGCCGGTGCGGACCAGTTCGCCGAGCGGGCGGAAGCGCCGAAGCGGCAGGGGTAACTTCGCATTGCTTGCGACCAGCACGCCGCGCGGCGGCTTGGGTAGCGCCGCCGGCACCTTGCCGGTGCGCGCGAAGGCATCGAACAGGATCGGTGCCGCGGCGGAGCGGCCGACCAGGCCCGGCACCGGCGCGCCGTCCGGACGGCCAACCCAGACGCCAATCGTGATGCGGCCATCGAAACCGATCGACCAGGCGTCGCGATAGCCGTAGCTGGTGCCGGTCTTGAATGCGATCCGGCCGTGTACGCCGTTCTCCGGCGGCGGTGTGCCGAGCAGCACATTGCCGACCTGCCAGGCCGCCGCCTGATCCATCAGCCGCATGGTTTCTCTGATGTCATTGGCCCGCACGATCTCGCGCAGCGGCGTGGTGGCGCCGAGCCGTGCCAGTCCGGCATAGAGCTGCGCGAGATCCTGCAGCGTCACACCGACGCCGCCGAGACCCATCGCCAAGCCTGGCACTTCATCCTTGGGGAGCACGAGGTTAGCACCGGCTTGCTTCAGTCGCGACGACAGCCGGCTCGCACCGACGCGGTCGAGCAGTTCGATCGCCGGCACGTTCAGGGAAAATTGCAACGCCTTGCGCACGGGCACCGTGCCCTGGAACGTCATGTCGAAATTTTCCGGCGCATAGGTGCCGAAGCGGATCGGACGATCCTCGATCAGGCTGTCGGGATGGACAAAACCATCCTCGAAGGCGAGGCCATAGATGAACGGTTTCAACGTCGAGCCCGGCGAGCGCACCGCGCGGGTCATGTCGACCTGGCCGGCCCGCCCTTCGTCGAAGTAATCGGCCGAGCCGACGCGGGCGAGCACGTCGCCGGTCGCATTGTCGACCGCGATGATCGCAACCGAGACGTCCGGTCCCTGCGCGATCGCGCGGTCGCGCGCCAGCGCCTCGAGGTTCTTCTGCAGCGTGGCGTCGAGCGTCAACTTGATGACGGGTTGATTCTTGATCGTCGCGACCGCCTGATCGGCGGAATGCGGCGCCAGGATCGGAATCTGGTTGCGCATCTTCGGCACCGGCACGGCCCTGGCTTGCGCCGCGTCGTCCGTCGATACCGTGCCCTCCTCGACCATGCGGTCGAGCACGCGGTCGCGCGCGATGTGGGCAGTTTGCGGATAGCGGTCGAGCCGCCGCCGCTCGGGCGATTGCGGCAGCGCCACCAGCAGCGCGGCCTCCGCGAGCGACAGCCGCTTCGGCTCCTTGCCGAAATAGGCGATCGAAGCGGCACGCACGCCTTCGAGATTGCCGCCGAACGGCGCCAGCGCGAGGTAGAGATCGAGGATCTGGTCCTTCGAGAGCTGCCGCTCCAGCTCGACCGCACGCACCATCTGCCGCAGTTTTGCGTAAACCGAGCGCTGCTGCCGCGGCTCCATCAGCCGTGCCAGCTGCATCGTGATGGTCGAGCCGCCGGAGACAATGTGGCCACTTGTGAGCAGCTGGAACGCGGCACGCGACAGCGCCAGCGGATCGATGCCGTGATGCTCGTAGAAGCGCTTGTCCTCATAGGCGAACAGCAGCTTCAGATAGGTCGGATCGACTGCGGCCTTCGCATCGACCGGCAACCGCCAGCGCCCGTCCGCCATCGCATAAGCACGCAACAGTTTGCCGTTGCGGTCGACGACCGTGGTCGAGACCTGCTCTGCCTCGGCCAGTGGCAGCGGTCCAAGCAAGGCGACCCAACTCGCGAAGGCGCCGGTCACGAGTATCAGCAGGACAGCCGCACACGCGGTGATGCGCAGGATGCGCCGCTTCATCCGCCCGTCATGGCCGGGCTTGTCCCGGCCATCCACGTCTTCCTTGGTGGCAGAAACAGACGTGGATGCCCGGGACAAGCCCGGGCATGACGACTGTTGCTGGTGGGTCACCTCGCTCATTTCGCCTTCTGCACCTCGACCGCACCGGTGCCGCTGCGGCCGTAGCGCGAGGGATTGTACATGTCCTCGACATAGGCCTGCGGCAGCACGTATTTGCCCGGCGACACCGCGCGCACGACGTAGGCGACCGTGAACACCGACTTGTCGTTGGCGGCACGGTCGATCGCCGCGGTGAAGCGGTCATCGCGGAACTGGGTGTCCTTGGGTTCGACGCCGTCCTCGATCCAGTCCAGCGTGCCGGAATCCCCTGATGACACCAGACGCGGGTTGTCGATCTCGAGCCCGGCCGGCAGATAGTCGGCCACCATGATGTGCCCGAATTCCGGCTTCGCCTCGGTGACCTTCAGGACGACCGCGAAGCGATCGTTCTGCTTCGCCTTCGACACGTCAGCCGGCTTGCCGTCGAGCGTGTAGTACGCGCGCTCGATCTTGAAGCCGTTGGCGACCGCGGGCTCCGGGGTCACCGGCGAGCCCGACACCGAGATCACCGTCTGCACCGGTGCATCGCCGGTGTTGGTGAGCTTGAGCGGCTGGCTCGCCATCTCCTCGGCCTTGTAGCTGCGATAGACCGCGGTCTTGACGCTCTGGCCGTTGATGTCGAGCGCCAGCGTCTCCTTGGCGAGCGCGCGCGCCGCCAGCACCATCCACGCATTCTCCTGCGTCGAGGTATAGGGCGACAGCCCGCGCGCCGCTTCGACCCGCAGCACGGCCTGCGTCAGCGTCGCGCGTGGCGCGTTGCCTTCGCCGGCGAGCGAGACCAACGCGGCCGCATCGCGCAGCGCCGAGCCGTAATCGACCCGGCCGAACTCGAGCACCGGTTTCGGGTTCAGCGCGTCGAGCGCGTTGGCATAGACCCGCTCGGCCCTCGCTTTGTCGCCGACCAACGCCAACGCCGCGGCGAGCTGCGCCTTGGAAATCGGCGTCGCCAGATTGTTCAGTTTTGTATCCGCGAGATAGCGCAGGTCGCCAATCGGCGCTGCGCCATTTCTCGCGAGCACGTAAAGCCCGTAGGCCAGATCGCGGCCGCCGTCCTTCTCCGGCTCGTTGGCGTTGACCACCGAGTTCCTGACGCGGTCGAGTGCGGTCTTGAACAGCACGTCCGGCACCGCAAAACCCTTTTCGCGGGCGCGGGTCAGGAAGTCGGTCACGTAAGCATCGAGCCAGGCATCCTCGCCGCCCGCCGACCACAGGCCGAACGAGCCGTTGGACCCCTGCCGTGCCAGCAGCCGATCAATCGCATCGCGGATGCGCTGGTCGACCGCGGTATCCATCGCCAGATGCGCGCCGGCCGCGAGATCGTTGACATAGAGCAGCGGCAGCGCGCGGCTGGTGATCTGCTCGGAGCAGCCATAGGGATAGCGGTCGAGCGCTTTCAGGATGCTCGCGGCATCGAGCGCGGTCGAGAGGCTCGCCGAGATCGACACGCTGCCGGTGCCCGGGACGAGGTCGGAGAACATGTCCGAGGTCAGCGTCAGGCTCTCGCCCTTCGCCAATGTGCGAACCGAGCGGCGCGCCAGCACCTGGGTTGCCGGCTTGACGTCGAGCGCATAGTGCCGCGCCAGGGTCAGCCCGTTCGGTCCTGATATGTCGACATCGAACTCGGCGCGTCCGGAGCCAGCGGCCTCGAGGCCGAGCGCCAGCGAAGAGCGCTGCTTGGCGGCAAGCTTCACCGTCGTGGTCGGATTGCCCGAGACCTTGACCGGACCGCTCGTCTTGACACTGACGGCGTAGTCGCCGGCTGCACCTTCGACATTGTCGATGTCCATACTCATGGTGCCCTTGTCACCCGTGAGCAGGAAGCGCGGCAATGTCGCGGTCAGCACCACGGGATCGCGCACCGTCACATCAACAGTTGCGCGGCCGAGCTTGGTCGCACTCCACGCCACCGCCATCACCCGCGCGGTGCCGGCAAATTCGGGGATCTCGAAGCTCACTTCGGCGGTGCCGTCAGGGCCGACGGTGACGATGCCGGAATACAGCGCCAGCGGCTTTTGCGTCGGCGGCGAGCCCTGCAGCTCGGCGCCACCCGCGTCGCCGCCGGTCCTGATCTGGCCCCGCGTGCCCTGCATGCCGTCGATCAATTGCCCATAGAGGTCGCGGATCTCGGCGGTGAGGCGGCGCTGACCGAGATAGTAATCGTCAGGCGCCGGCGGCTTGTAGTTGGTCAAATTGAGGATGCCGACGTCGACCGCGGCCAGCACCACCTTGGCGTCCTCGCCGGGATTGAGCCCGCCGAGTTTTACGGGGATCTTCTGTGTCGAGCCCGGCCGCACCAAAGCAGGTGGCGACAGTTCGACCGCAAGCGTGCGGGTCTTCTTGTCGATGCCGAACCATTTCAGCCCAATCGCGCGGCCCGGCATGCGGCCGGCGGCGGCATCGAGCGGCCGGCGCAGCGTCGTCATCACATAGGCGCCGGTGCCCCAATCCTTGCCGACCGGAAGCTTGACCTGCTGGGTGCCTTCCTTGACGTCGACGCTTTGGGTCGTCAGCAGGCGGTCACCGAGCACATAGACCGAGAGCTTGCCGGCGGTGCGCGCGTTCACTGACACCGTCATAGTGTCGCCGGAGGCATATTCCGGCCGGTCGATCGAGGTCTCCAGCAAATCGGGCGTGTCGGCGCTGCCGTCCGAATACCAGCCGACGTCGAACTGCACCGAGGTCAGCGGCCCGTCGGCATCGGTCGATTTGACGTCGAGCCGGTAGCGGCCGGGCTGCGGCTGGAACGTCAGCCGCGTCGGCTTGTCCGCCGCAAGGTTCACGTCGCCATCAGCGACGCGCTTGGTCGACTTGACCGGCTCGTAATCCCAGGACGAGTTCTGCCGGTACCATTGGTAACGCGACTCCATCTTCAACAGCTCATAGCGCAGCCCGTCCCGCGGCAGTTGCTTGCCGTCGGGGGCGACGAACACGACGTCGAAATCGGCCTTGTCGCCCTCGGCGACGCTCTTGTCGCCGAAGGCAGGTTTGACGCCGATCAGGGAGGTTGCCGGCGCTACCGGCAGCACGATCTTGCGTTCGACCGAGCGGCCGCCGGTCTCCGCCATGCGGATGAATATCTGGGCCTCCTGCGGTCGGGTCGAGCCGGGTGCCTTCTCCAGCTTCACCGGGAAGGTCGCTGCGCCATTGGCGTCGGCCTCCGGCAGGTTCTCGATCGGGGTCCGCTCGTTGCTCGCGGTCTTCTCGTCGTCGACGCCGAACTGGTAGCCGGGATAGCCAGGCCGGCCATTGGCCGCTGGCGCCACCAGCATATCGCCTTCGAGCTGCAGGCCAGAAGCCGGCGCGCCGTAAAGGAAATGCCCGCTGACCCCGAGTTCAACCGGAACTTCAGCCTTGATCAGCTTGTCCTTGGCCGATAGGTCGAATTCGATCCGCTCGGGGATGTAATCCTCGACCATGAAGGTGGTTTCGCCGACCGAATTGCCCTTGGGATCGGTGAACACACGAGCCCGCCAGGTGCCTGACGGCACCGCCGAGTTCAGCGCCACCGACAGGCTCCGACCGCCGGCGCCCTGGTCCGGCAGCACGGCGCGGCGGAACTCGACGCCGTCAGGCCGCTCGATCACCATGGTCAGCGGCGTCCCGGTCAGGGCATTGCCCTGCCCGTCGCGCAGCAGCGCGGTCAGATAGACGGTCTCGTTGGAGCGGTAGACGCCGCGCTCCGCATAGACGAAGGCGTCGGCGCCGGCCGGAATGGCACGGCCGGCGACGCCACGGTCGCTGAGGTCGAAGGCGGTGGTCTTCAGGCTGAGGAAGGCGTAGTCGGCCTTGTCGCTCGTGACCGTCAGCAGCGCCGGCGACAGCCCACCCTCGCCCCGCGCCAGCCCGGACTCGAACAGCACGTGGCCGGCCGCGTCGGACTTCCGGGTTGCCAGAATCTCGTTGTTGCGGGCGACCAGCTTCACCTCGGCGTTCGCGACCGGCTCGGTCGAGAGCAGCGAGTTGACGAAGACGTGGATCCCGTCATTGCCTGAAAATGCCGACAGGCCCATGTCGGAGACGATGAACCATTGTGTCGCCAGCGAGCTGTCTTCGTCGTTGCCCGGGCTCTTGGGTGCGGCGGTCATGACATAGACGCCCGGCTGCAGATCGCCGAGCGCCTGGTCGACCGGGAACGCGGTGACGACGTCCTGGTTCAGCGTCGTGGCCGTCGCAAGCTCGCCGGACCAGACCTTGACGCCACGCTGGTCGCCGAGATCGGAGAGCTGGTAGCGGCTCAGCGCGCTCTGGAAGTCACTATCGATCACCGTGTTGATCAGATTGCGATCACCGATCCGGAACACGTCGATCTTGACCGCCGGCGTGTTGACGCTGACCACCGGAATACCGCGCTGGCCGGTCCGCGGCAGCACATAGGCCCGCCCGGTAAACCGCACGAAGGGCTTGCGGTCGCGGACATAGATGTTGAACTCGGCCGATTTCGGCAGCCCCTCTTTGACCGTCGACGGCAGTCCGGCGCGCAGATTGATGTTGTAGCGCTCGCCGTGCTTCAGCCCGTCGACGCAGAGCTGCTTGTCCTCGGCCGACAGCGCCGGCTTGTCGGTGCCGGCCAGCGCGAGGAATGGCGCGAAGTCGACGCGCTTGGCGAGATCTTCCGAGAACTGGAAGCAGGCGCGCGGCGAAACCGAATCGGAATCGACGCTGTAATCCAGCAGCCGGAAGCCGTGCTCGTCACGCATCTTCTCATACTGGCCGCGGACGTCCGCGACCTCGCGCTGGTCGAGCGACAGCCGCAGCGCATCCAGCGCCGGGCGCCACAGCTTGCGCTCCGACAATGCCTTGCCGAGCACGGCCAGCGCATCGGCCTCCTCGCCCGGATTGCCGGCGCGCTGATAGGCGATGTAGGCGGCCGTCGAGGCGCGCTCCATCAGGAAAGTCTGTTCGCTGGAGCTGGCCGAGCGGATCTGGAAGATGGTCTTTGCCAGCCGCAGCCAGTTGGCGCCGTCCTCCGGCGTAGCAGCGGCGATCTGGCCGAGGATCTGCAGGCCGGAGCGGAAATCGTTGCGCCTGAATGCGGCATCGGCGTCGGTCTTGAGCGTTGCGGCGCCCTTGTTGACGGCCCCCGCCTCGCTCTTGATCTGGGCCTCCAGCTTGATCGCGGAATCGGCGAGGTCGTCGCGCTTGAAGGCCTTGTCGGCGGCGCCGGCCACGCCAAGGCCAAAACCAAGCAGCAGCGCGGCACAGATTGCAGCGGCACGAACCAAACCGATCATGGTGGAGCTCCCAAAGGCCCCGCGGACGACAGCCGCGTGGAAATCAAAAGTGCGCGAAAAGGTGACGGACTCATGGCGCTGACATGAACAGGATCAAAAGTCGCATACAGCATGGTCGGACGAATCCCTAACCGGCGGCTGGCGGCGAATACCGGCGCGGCGGTGACGGCGGACCCACAGCGCGCGAGCCACCGCCAGCCTTTGTCGCGCAGCGCCCACGATCGGTTCGGAGCAAGCCTGGCTGGAAGTGGATTATTTACCTTGGATACGGACCGCCGCCGTCATCGGCGCTGAAGGCGGCCAAATGTGAGATGTGTCATAGTTCCCGAGGCGAACTCGGCCGTAACATGCGCGTCAGATTCACCCGCCAGCGGAGGTTCGCCATGCTCGCGGAAAAGTTCTTTCTGATTCTGGAAACGATTCGAAGCCACGCCCACGACGGCAGCGTCAGAGTCGTCAACACCTCGCCGCACGTCCCGATCAAGCTGCCACCGGCGCAAAGCAATGACCGCGTCCGTTAGAGCGTTTTCGAGCCAACGGGTCGCGCGAATGCGCGCCCGATGACAGGCTCCGTGGATACCGGTTCGCGTGAAGAAAACGCGTCAAAACAAGAATCTAGAGCTTCGGTTCTGATTCAATCAGAACCGAAGCTCTAGCGCGCTCGTTCGTTCCAGCCTGCAATTGCGACATTCGCCACCCTCACCGCAATGCCGCGGTCGAGTGACCGTTGCGCTGGGCTTTGGAGCCCAGCACAAGCTCGGCGCACCACCTGGCGAACGCCAGGCTGTTCTCGGCGGGACAATCTCAGCTCGGCGGCCCCATCGTAATGGTCCGAACCCGGTTGCGGGCTTCGCCGGCCACGCCGCCGTCGAGGCTGGTGCCGACCACTTCGATGAAGGTCCTTGCGCCCTGCGACAGGCAGGTGACGATAACGGCAGCACCCACCCCGTTCAGGGCCCCGGCGCCGCCGATATGAGGACCGGACGTAAAGGTAACACCGAAGCCGGTCTCGGTGATCGCGAACTTCGCATCCTTCAAGCACTCAGCTTCCGATTTCGCTCTTGTATCCGATCCGACCTGGATGGACGGAGCCTGTTGTGCGAACGCCTGGGTGGCCGAAGCCGTCAGGGCGAAGCACAGCAGGGGTAATGCTGTACGCGTAAGGTAGGACATGTTCGATCTCCATTGATGGGGTTTTGAACCGCAGCTTGCCGGCAGTCTCGCGTCACTTCAGCCAGCGGAGGCCATCACACGCTGGACATGTTCAGAAATACCACGCACGCCAAGCGCGAGCTGTGGGTTCGTTCACAGATGCCCATGGGCTGCGAAAATGCCGCACCCGGCGAGTGCCCCCGGGCCTCTCTCATCCACAATCACGAAAAATCGGCCGGGACAGGCTTGGCGCGACAGCGGATTTTTCATATTGGCAGTGCTAGAAGACGGCCAACGGTCCCGTAGCTCAACTGGATAGAGCATCAGATTTCTACTCTGAGGGTTGCAGGTTCGAATCCTGCCGGGATCGCCAGGGTCGCGAAAGGTCGGGCCTGATTAATCGCTCCTCGCAAGCATCGATTAAGTGCACCGCACCGTAATTTCCAGCGCGTCGGCCGCATCCGCGACGCGAAAGAGCGCACGCCCCGAATCTGGCTGTGGCACGCCCAGGTCCACATTCCTGGCGACCTGCTGGTCGGCAGCTCGCCGGATATCGAGATAGCTAAGGCGGAATTCAAAACGGCCTGCTCGGCCTTCAAGGCGAAGCACTCGCCAGAACGCCTGGCCGAGGCCTACGCGGCTATGAACCTGCAGGGACAAGCCGATTAGAAGCGATCGTTGACCCGACGGAACACAGGATGATCGCGATTTTTTGACTTGATCCAATGATCGGAGCGCTCGCGCTTGTAGGCGCGGTCGAGCCGCATCGTGCGCCCCTTCGCTAGGCGCATGATATCTTCCAAATTCTGGAATATTGGCGCTCTCTCATTTGTTCTATATTATGGAAAATACTACCCAGCATGACCCCGACTCGAAACTGACAATCAGCAAATCAAAATCAGATCTCCAAGGATACATGGCTCATGGACACGAACCTCAAGCAGGCGGAGCAAGTCGTAATGCTCGCAATCATGCGAAAGCAGCCCAACGCGTATGGCGTCTCCATCCACGAGGAACTGGCGAAGCGCCTCGGCAGCGAGGTGCCGATGGCGACGATCTACGCGACACTGGAGAAGCTCCAGACCAAGGGCTTCGTGAAATCTCGGCAAGGCGAAACGACCGCAGAACGCGGCGGCCGCGCCAAGATGTACTTCAATATCACCGGCAAAGGTCAGGCGGCCTTGAATGCCTCACTCAACGCTCTCGACCGCCTGCGGGGCATTAAAGTCGCAGGAGCGATGGCGTGAACGAGAAAGAGATCAAGATCGAGATCATCCGCGAAAATAACAGTGTGATGCTGATCAAAATCGAGGGCGAGAAAGAACCTCACGTGTTTGCTATGCCGGAACACCTGACGTCTGAGCAGAAGCGAAATCTCCTCAGCGAGTATTTCGCCATTCACCTGCAAAAGGTCACTGCAAAGGCAGAAGCAGAAGCAAGCCTACGCGAAAGCATCGATACCCTAACGAGCCGCACCGCCCGCTTGCTGCTTAATGCGGCGAAGCTTCAGGAGCGATCGCGGGCACGTCCGCCGGCCTTGGCCGAAACAGCATTCTTGTTTTTGGCATCTGAAGCCACCGTCGACGGCAGCTCGGCGACCTGCAGGAGATGTTCAGCAAGGACATCGAATTGCACGGCGAACGCGCCGCGAGGTGGAAGTACTGGCGCCAGGTCCTGAGCGCGGTGTGGCCTGCGCTGCTGCGCATCGGCAAGAAGGTCGGGATCTTCGGCATCGTCGCCGATTACATCCGCGCCAAGCTCGGCTTTTAGCTAGAGGCGACAGAATCTATGAAATGCCCGCACTGCAGCATCCACAATCACGACAATTGGGATGGCGATTATATCCGAAGAGGCAGCGCTACCCTGTCGGGTTACGTAACGCCCGAGGGCGGCTCAGAGGCGATCAAAGGCCACTAGATCTATCGAAACTCTATTTGTCCAGGCTGCAAAATGGCGACGATTGAAGTCGCGATCTCCAATGGCCACAAGGAAGCACTCAACGACTGGCGTCAGATTTTTCCGATCGGCGCAAATCGCGGTCCGGTACCTGCTCAAGTCCCAGAGCCCATCGCGAATGACTACGTCGAAGCTTGCAACGTACTTCCGATCAGTCCCAAGGCGTCGGCAGCGCTCTCGCGGCGGTGCTTGCAAAATATGCTCCGGGCAGCTGGCTACAAGAACAAAGATTTAGCTCGGGAAATAGATATGCTTTTGGCCGAACCGGACCCTAAGAAAGCGCTCACGCAGCGGCTCCGAGAAACGATCGACGCAATCCGCAACTTTGGCAATTTTTCCGCCCATCCGATTGATGACAAGACGACCTTGCAAGTTATCGATGTTGACCCGCACGAAGCCGAGTGGTGCCTCGAGGTCATCGAGGAGTTATTTGATCTTTTTTATGTTGGACCAGCTTTAGCGGCGGCGAAGAAGGCTGCACTGAACGCGAAACTGGCGGCTGGCGGCAAGCCTCCAGCAAAATGATTTTGTCACACCAGGAGCAGCCAATGAAAGCGCGGTATTTGCATTGCTTTGTCCATCGGAGGGGTGCTGCTCGCCGCGAGTGCAGCTTCCGCGCAAGTCGCCAACTTCGTGCAAAGGTTCCAGACGTTGCTGGCGGCTTTTATTGCGGGGATCGCGGCGGCGTTGGCCTATGAGGCAGCTCTACTGAAGGTCGAGTTTGACCGGTGACAGTGCACTCAATAGACACGCCGCCGAGAGGCGGTCACAAACAAGCGACCAACTAAGTGTGCTATCACCGTAATCCGGCCCGCTGGCCACCAGCGCTCATCGGATGTCGGCCGATCCAGATACAAGCCTTTTCCGTTCTACCAATATCGCCAACGGCGGTAGCCCCAATAGGGGCCGGGCCCGTAATAGCCGTAGGTGTAGGGACGCGGGCGATAGTAGATCGGCGGCCCGGCATATACGGGCGGTTCAACGTAGCCGGGCGGCGGGCCCGGCGGTCCGTAGTTTGGACGGCGCCGCGCAAGACTCGTCGCAATGACGTAGCCATCCTTCCCCTGCCAGGACGCCTGGCAGAATTGTCCGCTGCAATTGCCGACGTTGATGCGGCTGCCGGCGGGGATTTTGGTAATAACGCCATACGTCGTTCCCGGTCCTTCCCGAAGGTTGACGGTGGTGTAGACGGTCGAAGGTCGCCCGGAGCTCGCTGATGGCGTCGTCGTTGGTGGGGTTGCCGGAGAAGTTGCCGCGGGAGCCGGCGGCACCGCGGCTGCTGCCGGCGTCGCAGTCACTGGTGGTGGTGCGGCTGGTGGTGGTTCGGCCGCTGGCGGCGTGGCTGCGGGTGGTACCGTCGCCTCTGGTGGCGAGGCGGCGGTCTGCGCCTCGGCCGGTTGTACGGCAAGCAAGGCCAGTAGCGTGCTGACTGCGAGCGGCGCGGATTTCATCGCGGACCTCCGGGTGAACAAGCGTCCACGACACGATAGCAGCCGATGGTATCAGTCCAAGTTAAACCGATGTAATCCGCTCCCCCGACGTGCCTGGGCGGGACGAGAAGCGTCTGCGCCATTTCGGAATAATGGAAGTGTGCCGCTGAGTTGCCCGACATGTCAAGTCGCTTGTCGAATGCAGGCAGCCGTCAGCTACTTTGCATGGGGTTGTTTTCGATGTTTTGGCAGCGGGTCACGACCCCGGCGTCCAGTTCCACACGATATCCGAAACATTGATCGGCTTCGGAATGAGCCCGATCCGGGCGAAGCGGTCAGCAACGGCCTGCTGGCTTTTGATGATATCAGCATCGACAGGCACCACCTGATAGTTCGACCGGTCGACGAAACGCCTGATCGCCTCGATGTCCGCGCCGGTGGCATCGGCCTGGGCACGAGCCACCTCCTCGCGGTGGCCAGCGGCCCATGCCCCTTCAGCCGCGAAGATGGTGTTGAGCTTTGCAACAACGGATGGGAACTTATCAACAAAGTCGGATCCGGCGATGTAGAACGCGTTCGGCTTGTGAACGTCCTTGTCGAAGGCGATGACGCGCACCTTGTCCTTGAGCTCCGCCAGCGCAAGATAAGGATCCCAGATCGACCAGGCGTCGACGACACCACTGGAGAAAGCAACGGTTGCGTCCGCCGGCGCCAGCGGCGCTGGCGTGATGTCGCTCCAGGAAAGTCCCGCTTTCTCGAGCGCCGCGACAAGCAGATTGTGGGCGCTGGACCCCCTGCCGAATGCAATTCGCTTGCCCTTGAGGTCGGCCAGCGTCTTGATCGGGGAGCCCGCCGGCACGATGATCGCCTGGTTGTTGCCGTCCGACGTCACCGTAGCCACATAACGAATCTTTGCGGCACCGGCCTGTGCGAAGATCGGCGGCGCATCGCCAACGAAGCCGAAATCGACACTGCCGACATTGATGGCTTCGAGCAGCGGCGGTCCGAACTGGAAGTCGATCCACCTGACCTCGATGCCGAGCGGCTTGAATGCGTCCTCCACAGTGTGGCGCTGGCGGACGGCAGGAAACAGGCCGCCCTTCTGCGTCCCGATGCGGATTTCGGTTGGTTTGTCCTCCGCCCGTGCTGGCGCGATTGCAAGTGCTGAGAGCACCAGGGCGGCCGCAAGAATACTACGTCTCGTGGTCATGTCTGTCCTTTCAGATATCGATCAGATGGCAGAGGGGGATGCCGGTTGATTCCGGGCTTGCCGGCGCCGCTCGACCAGCGCCCTCGCCGCGCGTTCCGCGGCACGCGCGGAACTGAAATAACCACCGTCGAGGCTGTCAAAGGCGTGTTCGGAGGAGAAGAAGCAGAAGCCACTGTTATCGCTGACAACGATACCCGCGGTTCGGTTTGATACCTCGATGACATAGGCTTGAGAGACGTGGGCTTGAGAGACGTGGGCTTGGGACATGCGTGCTCAATCGCCTGATATCGGCGCTCCTGCCGGATTGTTGTTGGCTTTGAATGTGTCGAAGCGATCAACAACAACAACAACAGACGCCGGTCGCCGCCGAGACGCAGCGATGGGCCATGCGGCTTTGCATGTCGCGCATCAAGCTTTCGTCTCTCGTTCTCATTGCGGCGACCCTGAGCAGCACAACCTGCTAACCACGAATATCGAGCGGAACAGCACGATGGTCAATGAAATGGGTATCCAAAGTTGCGGGATCGGCGCGAGACCTCGTTCGCGGCAGGCGGAGAAATGAGCACAGTCATATGCGGTGCCTATTGCAGAGACGGCGATCTCCTGGCCAATACTGATTCCGGCGTGCGCAAACAACTGCACCGGCAAACGGGAACCGGAGCAAAGCGAGCCCCAGCAGGCTTTCACCGAGATGTCGCCGGAATGATTTTTCCGCTTCACTCCAGACGACGGAATAACTCTTCTCGCAAAGCCCATCCGCGCATGCGTTCGATTTCAAAATCAATCGCGCGCTCGACTTCCACGAGCGGCCAGAACAAAGGCGTGTTAGCTTTCGTGCGACGTGGAATGCGAAGGAGCTTCTATCTTGCAGGCATCTTCTTGGCTTTACGTTCTTGGCCGCACAGCCCGACGGCTTAAAAGATGGCGTCGACGGCTTGCGCGCTCAGCGAACGCGAACGGAACAGATAACTTCCACGAGATCTTCCTGTTTGGACCGCACGGCTAGTTCCCCTCGCTTCCGTCCCGAGGGTCCAAAGCAGACGTCTTGACTGCCTCGACACATCAGCGGCTGGAGCCGTCGCTGGCGTAATTGATCGCGTTGCTTTCTAGCAGTTGATTCCCTCGCGCCGTACATACAGTACGGCCGGCTGATCGGCAGAGGCAGCATGACGGGCTATGGTGCGCGGCACGTGATCATCGTCGGTGGTGGCGCCAGTGGCGTCCTGCTTGCCTACCAGCTGTTACATCAGCCAAGCTGTAGGCTTCGTGTCACGCTTATCGAGCAGCGCCCCGATATCGGCCGCGGCATCGCCTATCACACCGGCAATCCCGACCATCTGCTCAATGTACGGGTTGCGAACATGAGCGCGCTGCCGGACCAGCCGGATCACTTCTGGCGCTGGCTGGTCTCGCGTGAGGTCGATGTGCCGCTGTGTCCCGATCCCTATTGTTTCGTGCCGCGGCGCATTTATGGCGACTATATCGCGAGCCTGCTCGAACAACGAACAACCGATGCGCAGGCTCTGTCGATCGTGCACGGCACGTGCATCGAAATCAGCGAGGGACCGGCTGAGGTGGCGGTCATGCTGAGCGACGGTCGTCGCCTTAACGGTGACTTCGTGGTTCTCGCGACCGGACACGACACGAGAGCTCCGCACCGCGGCCATGCCGATCCCTGGGCGCCGCCGTCCGCCGTTCCTATTGATGCGGATGCAGCCGTGCTGATCCTCGGCACCGGGCTCACGATGATCGACTACGTGCTGTCGCTCCTGCGTGACGGGCATCGGGGGCCAATCGTCGCGATGTCGCGCCGCGGTCTTCTCGCCAAGCCCCATCGCCGGGTCGATGCGGTGAAGATCGAGGAAGCCGAAATTCCCTTCGGCGCCAGTGTCGTCAGACTGCTGCACTGGCTTCGCGGTCGCATTGATACGCATGTCGCCCACGGCGGTGACTGGCGCAGCGTCATCGACGGTCTTCGTCCCTATACACAGAGGCTGTGGCGCGAGCTCCCCCCTCGGTCAAAACGCCGTTTCCTCGAGCATGCGCGTGCCTGGTGGGACGTGCATCGGCATCGGATGGCGCCGGAAGTCGAGGCGCGCATCATCGAAGCGCTCTATGCCGGAAAGGTTACCATGATGGCGGCAAAGGCGACCAGGATCGAGCCGAACGACGCTGGTGCCGAGATCACCTACCGCCGGCGCGGCGACACAAGGGTTCACAGCATGCAAGTGGGCGCAGTCGTCGATTGTACCGGTATCGTCAAGGATCCGCGCGCCACCGCCAACCCGGCGGTGCGCAGCCTATTCGACCAGGGTCTGGCGCGCGTCGATCCGCTCTCGATCGGCATCGAGACCGATGGTAATTGCGCGGTCGTCGACCGTGACGGCATTCCGTCGCGGCGCCTGTTCGCGGTCGGTCCGCTGACCCGTGCGGCGTTCTGGGAGATCATCGCAATCCCAGACATCCGCAACCAATGCAGCGGGCTCGCAACCCTGCTGTCCCGCTCGGCGCTCGAGCCACAGCTCGAACGCAAGCCGCGAGCGCCGGCGCTTAGCTGCTGAAGCCGGCCGGAATGAAGGCCGGCAGCTTCTGTTCGATGAACTGCCTGACCTCGGGCGAATTAAAGATCTGGATGAACGCCTTCAGGCGCGGATCGTCCTTCCTGTCCGGCCGTGCCGTGAAGCGCAGCACCAGACCATCGTCAACCGTGCGATCGATCAGCAGCGCCGATTTCGGGTCGCCGCCGGCCGGTATCAGGTAGGTAATGTTGACGAGCGCGAGCGTCACGTCATCGAGCGAACGATAGGTCTGCGCCGGATCGAGCTCGACAATCTTCAGGTTCTTCAGGTTCTCGATGATGTCGAACCGGCTGACGGAAAAGCCCTTGCCCGGCGCCAGCTTGATCAGTCCGGCGCGCTCGAGCAGGATCAGTCCGCGTGCGCCGTTGAGCGGTTCATTCGGGATTGCAACGCTGTCGCCGGGCTTGATCTCGTCGAGCGACTTGATCTTCTTCGAGAACAGCCCAACGGGCGCGATCACGCCGACCTTGTCGACCTGAACCAGATTGAAGCCGCGCTGCTTGTTCTGGATCGCGAGATAGGTGCCGTGCTGAAACAGATTGGCGTCGACGTCGCCGCTGTTGACGACCTCGTTCAGCGCGACCCAATCCGACAGCTCGACGATCTTGACATCCTGGCCCTTCTCCTTGGCGAGCTTGGCGGCAAAGGCAGCCAATTGGCCGACCGGGCCGGCACTGGTGGCAATCTTCAGAGGTTCGTCAGCCAAGGCGGCGCCGGTCAAAGCAAGCGACAGGCCAACGGCCTGCGCCAGGCGCAAGAGTTTCTTCATTGTCTCAGATCCGTTTCTTGTTGGGTTGTCGATCAGGCCGCCTTGCGGGCGCTGTCGCCAATTTCGGCTTGAGCGAGGGCCTGGGTGAGATCGGCGAGGATATCGTCAGGATGCTCGATCCCGACCGAAAGGCGCACATAGCCAGGCGTCACGCCGGCCGAGAGCTGCTCCGCCCCGGTAAGTTGCTGGTGGGTGGTCGAGGCGGGATGGATCGCCAGCGAGCGGGCATCGCCGATATTGGCGACGTGATAGAACAACTTCAGCGCATCGATGAAACGGCGGCCGGCTTCGATACCGCCCTTCAATTCGAATCCGACCAATCCACCAAAGCCGCCCTTGAGATAAGTGTCAGCGCGGCGCCGGTTCTCCCCGCTCTGCAGGCCGGGGAAGATCACATGCGAGACTGTGGGCTGCCTTGCGAGGAAGTTGGCGACCTTGACTGCATTCTCGTTATGCTGACGCAGCCGCAGCGGCAGCGTCTCGAGCCCCTGGATGAACTGAAAGGCGTTCTGCGGCGCAAGCGCGGCGCCGAGATCGCGCAGCACCTTGACGCGCGCACGCAGGATGTACGCGATCGGGCCGAACGGCTTGGCCGCCTCGGTCCAGATCGCGCCGTGATAGGCGTCGTCCGGCTGATTCAGCAACGGGAAACGCTCGGCATGCGCCGCCCAGTCGAAATTGCCGCCATCGATGATCGCGCCGCCGATCGACGTGCCGTGGCCACCGATATATTTCGTCGTCGAGTAGACCACGATCGCGGCGCCGTGGTCGAAGGGGCGCGCAATGAGCGGCACGGCCGTGTTGTCGAGAATGAGCGGCACGCCCAGCGAACGTCCGGTATCCGCGACTTCCCGGATCGGGAACACATTGAGCTTCGGGTTCGGAAGGGTTTCAGCGAAGTAAGCGCGGGTCTTCGCGTCGGTAACCCGGCGAAAATTCTCGGGGTCTGCCGGATCGACGAAGCGGACCTCGATGCCAAATTGCTTCAACGTCTGCGACAGCAGCGTCCAGGTGCCACCATAGAGATCGGTCGATGAAACGATATTGTCGCCGGCCTGGGCGATGTTGAAGATCGCGTAGGCCGTCGCCGACTGGCCCGACGCCACGGCCAGCGCGCCGACACCTCCCTCCAGCGCCGCCAATCGCTCCTCGAAGGCATCGGTGGTCGGGTTCTTGATCCGGGTGTAGATTTGCCCGATCGCTTCCAGCGCGAACAGCCTCGAGGCACGATCGGTGTTCTCGAACTGAAACGAGGTCGTCTGGTAGATTGGAACGGCGACCGCTCCGGTCGCTGGATCGGCCCGATAGGACCCCCCATGCAAGGCGAGAGTTTCGGCATTCTTTGTTTCGACCGGCATTTCGAAATCTCCTGAGATCCGTGAACCAAGCGCCACGCGTTCTGAAATGATGCGCGGCGCCTTTGCCTCTGTCGAGACGTCTAGGAAAATAGCGATGAGCGTGCCGGCTCCTCACGGCATTGCGCCGAGAATCTTTCAGGCGATGCACCGATCGCGTAGCTTTTATTTCGCCGCATCCGCGCCGCGACTGACGCGCGACACGACGAACTCCCGCAGCGCAATTCTGCAAATGGGAGCGAATTGTGCTGCAGCATTTCCCGCCTCGATCCGTGACGCAGAAGAGAAAGAGCGAAACTCTGCTGAGCAGGAATTGAAGCGGAGCACGATTTTGATGCCGGCCAGCCGAATAGAAAACAAAGCCACCCCGGTGAAATGATAAACCTTCCCAGCACCCATATTGCCGGAACAAATCGATGGCCCAATCCAGAGAACTTCGTTTCAACGCGTTCAACATGATGGCGCCGAGCCACAATTGGGCCGGCCTGTGGTCGCACCCGCGCGACACCTCGCTCAACTACAATTCGCTGGACTATTGGGTCGACTATGCCAGGACGGCCGAGCGCGGGCTGCTCGACGGCATCTTCCTGGCCGACGTGTTCGGCACCTATGACGTCTATGGCAGCAGTTCGGAGACCGCGCTGACCCACGCCGTGCAGTTGCCGAATGCCGAGCCGACGCTGCTCGTTTCTGCCATGGCGCTGGTCACAAAACATCTCGGCTTCGGCATTACGTCCAACCTCACCTACGAGCACCCCTACCAATTCGCCCGCCGTTTCTCGACGCTCGACCACCTCACCAACGGACGGATCGGCTGGAACATCGTCACCGGCTATCTCGACAGCGGCGCACGCGGGATGGGGCTTGATGCCAATCGTGCGCATGACGAGCGTTACGAGGCGGCCGAGGAGTTCCTCGCCGCGACCTACAAATTGTGGGAAGGCAGTTGGGAGGATGGCGCGGTCCGCCGCGACCGTGCGTCCAGCATCTTCACCGATCCGGCCAAGATCCATCCGGTTCGTCACGAGGGACGTCATTACAAGGTCGATGGCATCCACCTCGCCGAGCCCTCGCCGCAGCGAACGCCGCTGTTGTATCAAGCCGGAACCTCGAACCGCGGCCGCGCCTTCGCGGCAAGGCATGCCGAAGCGATCTTCCTCAATGGCCAGACCAAACCGATTCTCGCACGCATCGTTCGCGATATCAGGGACGCCGCAAAGGAGTTCGGCCGCGATCCCTATGATATCCGCCTGTTTGCCGGGGCGACCGTGATCGTCGCACCAACCCGCGCGGAAGCCAACGATCTGCTCGAGGACTACGCCGCGCATGTCGATCAGACCGGCCAGCTCGCTTTGCTCTCGGGCTGGACCGGCATCGATTTCTCGACCTACCGCCCCGACCAGGCGGTGCAATATGTCGAGAGCAACGCCATCCAGTCGATGGTCGAGAACTTTACGCTGCGCAG
This sequence comes from Bradyrhizobium sp. LTSPM299, assembly GCF_000938235.1. NCBI lineage: Bacteria > Pseudomonadati > Pseudomonadota > Alphaproteobacteria > Hyphomicrobiales > Nitrobacteraceae > Bradyrhizobium > Bradyrhizobium sp. LTSPM299. The sequence goes on along the minus strand of NZ_JYMU01000023.1, from coordinate 111,026 downwards.
CGATCGCCCAGTCAAGGTCGGCGATCTCGCGACGCTCAGCCGCGTCGGCGCGCGATCGCCCTTTGTGGTCGGCTCGCCGCAGGATGTGGCGGACGAGTTGATCGCCTGGGCCGATGAAACCGACGTCGACGGCTTCAACCTGTTCCGGCTCGTTGCACCCGAATCGCTCACCGCATTTGTCGACCTCGTGGTGCTGGAATTGCAGTCGCGCGGTGTCTACAAGACGGCCTATCGCGAAGGCACGTTACGCGAAAAGCTGTTCCCCGGACGCGGACCGCTGCTCCACGCCACGCATCCGGGTGCGGGCTTCCGCCGGGCGCCCTCGCCCGGCTCCGGCACGGTCCGCTCCGACGCCGCTGAGTAGCACAGCGGCACCGATGCGGGCGCGGTCACTGGTCTGCACGCGGCAGCGTGTCGAGCAGCGGCCTGGCCAGATGCAGAATTTCGTAGGCTTCGCCGCGCTGCTCGCCGTCAGGCTCGTGTTCGGACAACAGAAGCCGTGTCAGGGTCCAGTTCTTCGCGTCGATGGCGATGATGGCGGCGACCGCGCCGGCCTTTTCGGATTCCTTGTGATTGCGCTCGATCTCGGCGGCAAAGGTCGCCGTCAGGTCGGCATCCGGCGCGATCTTTCGTTCATCCTTGTAGGCAAAGCGGGCGACCTGTCCGCGGCCTCTGCGGGCATCCAGGGCAAAGCCGGTCTGAATCTCCGCGCGACCGAAGCCGTCGGTCACGACCTTGTACCGGCCACTGACAAGGAAGTCGCGGAACGCCTCGTCGTGCCGCCACAGATAGAGCGAGGAATAACTGCTGGCGATGGCGCCGTAACGGCCGCGCTCGCGCAGCAGGAAGGCCTTGAAGAAGAGATCGGGCACCGCATCCCAAATCACTCCGCGCCTCTTCGCGCGCTCGCGAATAAGCGCAATGTCGTAATCTGCAGGCAGACGGTGAGCGTAGTTTGCGGTGATCATCGGGCTATTCCCTTTGCGTAGAGTGACTACGCAGAAACTAAGCCGGTATTGATCATTCGAAAACCGCATGAAATAGTGTTTCAATGATTTCAATATGAGATGATTGAACCATGAAGGTGCTTGATCCGGAAGCCGTGCAGGCATTTGTTCTCACCGCCGACCTGAAGAGTTTCACCCGCGCAGCCGAGGCGATGGACAGCTCGCAGTCCGCGGTCAGTCTGAAGATCAAGCGGCTCGAGGACGCGCTGGGCCGCAGATTATTGGAGCGCACGCCGCGGCTGGTCCGGCTTTCGGTTGACGGCAACGCGTTCCTGCAGCCGGCGCGTGCCTTCATCGCCGCACATCACAGCGCGCTCGGCTGCTTCGGCGTTCCGCCGCGCCGGCTCATCGTCGGTGTCAGCCATCATATCGTCGGCTCCGAGCTGCCGCGTTTGCTGCGACGGATGCGCGACGCCGAGCCGGGACTTGTGCTGGAGATCCGCGTTGCAGCGTCACGCGATGTCCTCGATCAGTTCGATCGGGGCGTCATCGACGCGGCGATCGTTCTGCGCCAAGACAGCCGTCGGCGCAGCGGAGAGGTCATCATCCAGGAGGCCTTCGGCTGGATGGCGTCATCCGATTTCGAACATCACCGCGGCGAGCCGCTGCGTCTGGCGACCCAGGCCGATCCCTGCAGCGTCCGCAGCATGGCGATCGAAGCGCTGGATGGTGCCGGCATCACGTGGACCGAAGTGTTCGTCGGCGGGGGCGTTGCAACGATCGGAGCCGCCGTCTCGGCTGGCCTCGCCGTTGCTGCCCTGGGCCGCCGGGTTGCCCCGGCGGGAACGATCGATGTCGGCGGCCGGCTCGATCTCCCGGCACTGCCTTCGCGCGCCGTCGTGCTTCATCTGTCGCGCAGGGATCGCGAGGCCAGGCATTCGCTGAAGACGCTGGCCGCCGCGATCCGCGCTACTGCGCCCCGCCTGTGATCGTTTCTTTCGATGCTCACCAGGTCGGGATGTAAGTCCCCTTGAAGCGTCGGTCGAGGAACGCCTTGACCTCGTCGGAGTGATAGGCGTCGATCAGTTGCTTGACCCAGGGCTTGTCCTTGTCCTCCTCGCGTACGGCAAGGATGTTGACCCAGGGTCCATCGGCGGACTCGTGGGCGATGGCGTCAACGGCGGGATTGAGCCCGGCCTGCACCGCATAGTTGTTGTTGATCGAGACCAGGTCGACATCCTGCAGCGAGCGCGGCAGTTGTGCGGCATCGAGTTCGATGAAGCGGAGCTTCTTCGGATTGTCGGTGATATCGGCGATCGTCGAGGCGACGTTGCTGGGGTCCTTCAGCTTGATCAAGCCATGCAGCGCGAGGATCATCAGACCGCGTGCACCGTTCGACGGATCGTTGGCGATCGCCACCCGTGCCCCCTCAGGCAGGTCGGCGAGTGTCTTGTATTTCAACGAATAGACGCCTTGCGGCGAGGCAATCGTCGTGGCGACCTTGACGATCTTCCAACCGGACTTGGAGATCTGGTTCTTCAGGTAAGGCTCGTGCTGGAACGAATTGGCCTCGAGGTCCCTCAACGCGAGCGCCTGGTTCGGAACCACGTAATCGGTGAATTCCACGACCTTGATGTCGAGCCCGCGGCCGGCCGCCACTTTCTTCACGACGTCAAGAATCTCGGCGTGCGGCCCACCCGTGACCCCGACCCGGATCGTCTCGGCCCTGGTGCCGCCGGCCAGCAGCACGGCAAGGGCAATAGCAGTCAAGATACGCACAAATGTCTCCAACGTCTGTAGATGCTTGGTTCCGCCCGCAACTACCAGCTCGGCAGCACGGCGCCCTTGAACTTGGTCAGGACGAAGTCCTTGATCTCCGGACTGTGATAGCTGTCGACCAGGATCTTGACCCACGGCTTATCCTTGTCGGCGGTGCGAACCGCGATCAGATTGACGTAAGGTCCCTTCGGATCCTCGCGCAGGATCGGGTCCTTGACCGGATCCAACCCGGCCTGCGTCGCATAGTTCGTGTTGATGACCCCGGCGTCGACATCGTCGAGCGCGCGAGGCGCCTGCGCCGCGTCAACCTCGACGAACCTGAGCTTCTTGGGATTCTCCGTGATGTCCAGGACCGTCGGCTTGAAGCCGACGCCGTCTTTCAGCTTGATCGCGCCCTTGTCGCGCAGCAGCAGCAGCGCCCGTCCTCCGTTGGTGGGATCGTTCGGAATCGATATCTTGCCGCCGTCGGGAATGTCAGCCCAGGCCTTGTGCTTCTTGGAATAGACGCCAATCGGGAAGTTGACCGTCAGCCCCACCTGCTCGATCTTGTAGCCGCGGTCGGCCTTCTGGTTGTCCAGATAAGGCTGGTTCTGAAACGAGTTGGCCTGGATATCTCCGGCATCGAGCGCCGCATTGGGCACGACATAGTCGGAGAATTCGATCAGCTGAATTTCGAGCCCGTTCTTCGCCGCGATCGGCTTCACCGCCTCGAGAATCTGCGCGTGCGGCCCGGGCGTGACGCCGATCTTGATCGTTTCGGCGGCGGCTGCCGCCGACCATACGGCAAATGCGCTCGCAAGCGCCAAAGTGAAACGAAAGGACATCGTGGTCTCCATGGAGCAAATCAAAAAGCTGGGATGGTCATCTCCCGCCCCGCGGTTGAAATCAATGAAATGATAGTTCAAATTTTTCGCCTTCGCGGGCTGCCACGGCTATGCGCGCGCCAGAAATAGAATGACTTGAACGGCGGAATGGCCAGGACCTGACGGCACAGGCCTCGCCTTCGCGCCTGGAACGTCCTTCTCGCATCTGCCGCCGACGGAGAAGATTACTCCAATCCAGGAGGATTTTCCGCAATTGCCAGGGGCCGGCGATGGCCCGCAAATGACGGCAATTCAGTCATTCCAGGAAACCGCTGCACATGCTGCACATGTTGCTGATACCCCGCCTCTTCACGTCGCTTCAGATCAAGCCCATCACGCGCCGGCTCGCCCTCGGAGCGTTCGGACTGCTGACGATGGCCTCCTTGCTGCAACCCGCAGCCGCTGAGGAAATCCGGATCGGCTATCAGAAATCGTCCACGTTGACGGCGATCCTGAAGACCAATGGCGCGCTAGAAAAGGCACTGGCGCCGCTCGGGATCACCGTGTCCTGGCATGAATTCACCAGCGGCTTGCCGCTGCTCGAAGCGATCAACATCGGCAGCGTCGATTTTGGCGCCGACGTCGCGGACACGGTTCCGATCTTTGCGCAAGCCGCCGGCGCCAGGCTCGCGTATGTCGCAGAAGAAGCCGCCTCACCCTCTGCACAGGCGATTCTCGTGCCGAAGGATTCGCCGATCAAGTCGCTCGCCGACCTCAAAGGCAAGAAGATCGCAGTGACCAAGGGCGCCGGCAGCCACTTCCTGCTGCTGGCGGTGCTCGCAAAGGCCGGATTGACCTTCAAGGACATCACGCCGGCCTATCTGACACCGGCCGACGGTCGCGCGGCGTTCGTCAGCGGCAATGTCGATGCCTGGGTCGCCTGGGATCCGTTCCTCACCAGCGCGCGGAGCCAGTCCGGCGCGCGCATCCTGACCGACGGCAGCAACGGCCTTGCAAGCTACAAACGTTATTATCTTGCCTCGGCTGCGTTCGCCGTAAAACGTTCCGACGCGCTGAACGTGATCTTCGCCAAGCTTGTCGAGACCGGAGCGTGGGTGAAGGCCAACCCCAGGGAGGCTGCCGGCCTGCTCGCCGGTCTCTGGGGCATCGACGCCTCTACCGTGGAGGAGGCCAACAGCCATCGCTCCTACAAGGTCGGCGTGGTCACCACGGCGGGCCTTTCCGAACAACAGCGGATTGCCGATACGTTCACCGCCGAGGGCCTTCTGCCGAAGAAGGTGGATACCACCGACATCAAGATCTGGGCGCCGAAGGGATCCTAGCGTCTGTTGTACGGTCGGTGAGGCATCCTTTCGGATTCTCGCGACACGTTTGCCGGCGTGGAGCACGACATCGATTGCAAGGTTGATTTACGGCTTCAGCACGATCGCACCGGCCGATTTTCCGGATTCAAGTGCCTCATGCGCCTGGGCGACATCAGACAGGGCGTAGGTCTTCCAGATGGCGGGACGGATCACGCCGCGTTCGACCGCGTCGAACACGTCGAGGACGCGCTTTCGATATTCCTCGACATCGGTCGCGTGCGCGGGAAGGCCCGGACGCGTCAGGAACAGCGAACCTTTCGCGTTGAGCGTGCCGACTTCCACCGGCGGAGGGGATCCCGAGGATGCCCCGATGGAGACCAGCGTGCCGCGCTGATGCAGGCTATCGAGAGATGCCGCGAATGTCTTGCGTCCGATGCCGTCATAGATCACGTCGGCCTTGTGACCATTGGTTACCCGGCCAACGTCCGCCGGCAGGTTGTCGCTCCACACCAGGACATGGTCGCAGCCCGCAGCCTTGGCACGTGCGACGCTCGCTTCCTTCGACACCACGCCGACAACGGATGCGCCAAGGTGCTTTGCCCAAGGGACGAGCAGCTGTCCGAGCCCTCCTGCGGCTCCGTACAGCAACACGACGGTCCCCGGCCCGACCGCGAAGGTGCTCTTGATCAGGTATTGAGCGGTGATGCCCTTGAAAACCACGGCAGCCGCGTCCTCAAAACTGATGGCGTCCGGGAGCTTCACCAGACGATTTACAGGATACAGCCGTCCCGTCGCGTAGCTTCCCAGGGGACCAAGGGCATATGCGACCCGATCACCGACCACGACATTCTCGACGTCGGGGCCAACCGAATCGACGATCCCCGCCGCTTCCAGTCCAAGTCCGTTCGGAAGTGGAATCGGAACGGCCCCGTTGCGTTGCGTCACATCGAGATAGTTGACGCCGATCGCATGCTGTTCGATCCAGGCTTGGCCGGGACCGGGGGCCGACTGTTCAACCTGTTCCAGCTCGAGAACTTGAGGTCCTCCGGATTGCTTCAATCGAATTGCGTATGTCATGTCGTGCTCCAGATCATTGGATTGCTGGTGAGGCAAGCCGGCCGACCAGGCCGGCGTTAGCAACGCGCGCCTTGCCGATGCGGTCCAGCCGGCCTTCCGTAGTCGTCAGAGGTTTGGATGCAGGTTCTGCACGGTGCTCACGCTTTCGAGCAGAGATGCGAGATGCAGGATCATCGACTCCGCTTGCCACTTGCCGACGACCTGCACGTTGATCGGCAGCCCTTCCTTGCTCGTGCCGAAGCGCATCGACAGACCGGGCAAGCCGGTGACGTTGAGTGGCACGGTCGCGCCCTGCAGGTAGGTGGCGTCCACGGTCTGGCCGTCGATGGTGAACTTCTCGACGCCATGCTTGTGGGCCGGGATCGGCAGCACATGGGTAATCAGCGCGTCGTAGCGCGAGAAGTAGTCGGCATAGCCGTCGCGCAGCCGCTCGGCCGCCTGCTCGGCGTCGACATAGTCCTTCATCGACGTGTCGGGCAGCGAGAGCATGGTCTTGGCCATCTTGTACATTTCGTCCTCATGGCCGGCCGTCGCCTCGGCGAAGGCGGGCTTCATCTCCATCACATGGAGGCGGTTGAACACGTCGAGGGCGAAATCGCGCTCCAGCGCCGGGATGCTCACCTGCTCGACAAAGACGCCGATGTTCTTCAGCGCCTCGGCCGCGGCCTTGACGGTCGCCGCCACCTCGGGATCGACGGGCCCGAAGCCGGGTCCGACCATCCAGCCCACGCGGAGTTGGCGGTGGGGCTGGCGGCCGATGCCCGCATCGAATTGGACGGTGCTGGTGGCAAACGCGTCCCGGCCGTCAGGCCCGACCAGTTGCGAGAAGGCGAGCGCGAGGTCGCGAATCGAGCGCGCCATCGGCCCGACATGCCAGAAGCGGCGCGGCGCGCGCGGCCAGATGCCAGTCATGGGCACGCGGCCATGGGTCGCCTTCATTGAGGTGATACCGGTTTGCGCGGCCGGGCCGCGCACGGAGATCGCGAGATCGGTGCCGAGACCGATCGGCGACATGCCCGCCGCGATAGCCGCCGATTCACCGCCGCTCGAACCGCCCGGAGTGCGGGTCACGTCCCAAGGGTTGTTCGACCGGCCGGAGAGCAGGTTATCGCTCTCGATCCAGTAGGAGAATTCGGGAAGGTTGGTCTTCGCCAGCAGGATGCCGCCTGCCTTCTTCATTCGCGCGACGCTCGTCGCGTCGACGTCGGGAACGCGCCCCTTGAAGATCGGCGAGCCGCGTTGGGTCGCCACATCGGCAGTGTCGATCGAGTCTTTCACCGTGAAGGGGACACCATGCAGCGGGCCGAGTTCGTCGCCCGCCAATACCGCGGCCTCCGCCGCCTTTGCGGCTTTGAGCGCACCGTCCGCGAGCGTGACGATCGCGTTGATCCTCGGGTTCACCGCCGCGATGCGATCCAGGTGCGCCTGCACGACCTCGACCGGCGAAACCTCCCTGGTGCGGATCAGTTCGGCCAGCTTGGTTGCGTCGGAAAAAATGATCTCTTTGGTCACGGCTGCGTCTCCTACTTGTTGGTTATTGCGGCAGATTCTACCTGTCACTTGGTAGGGTGAACATGGGCCTTTATTTTCCCCAGTCAAGCCCCTATCTATCACTTGGTAGGTAATCCGGAGAAATAACTCCCGGCGGTGACGGAAGGCATGAGATGAGTTTAAGTTCCAAGGAGGCGATCCTGGCTGCCGCCAGACGGACGGCGCAGGCGCATGGCTACAGCGGCCTGAATTTCCGTGATCTCGCGGACCAAGTGGGCATCAAGGCCGCGAGCATCTACCATCATTTCCCGAGCAAGGCTGATCTCGGCGCAGCGGTCGCGAGGCGCTATTGGGAGGACACAGCGGCTGAGCTCGAGTCGATGTTGGCCGAAACCTCGGATCCCTTCCGCTGCCTGCAGCAGTATCCCGGTATTTTTCGCAAGTCGCTCGAGGCCGATAATCGTATGTGCCTCTGCAGCTTCATGGCTGCCGAGTACGATGACCTGCCGGAAGAAGTGAAGAAGGAGGTCCAGGCCTTTGCCGATGTCAACGTGGCGTGGCTGGGCAAGGTGCTGTCCGCAGCGGCCGTGGTCAATTCCGGGGAGAGCGAACAGTGGGCGCGCGCTATCTTCGCCGCCGTCGCCGGCGCGCAGCTCATGGCGAGGAGTCGCTCTGATATTTCGCTGTTTGACTCGTTGATCGAGAACTATCGCGCAGCGGGTCTCTTACCGGCGCAGACGGTGCAATCTTCCCCAGCCGACGTGCGGCGTAGAGGCCCAGCGCGCAAGCGATCCAAGGCTTGAGAGCGCTTCTGAGTCTGCTGGCTAAAGCCAAGCGAGATCACGCGACGTCACCGGAACCGCATCATGACGCGCCACAAGTGCGCCTGGTTCAACGGTGGCGCAGCCGGCGGTTGACCCGGCGCGCCAGATAGTCGCCGACGGTCTGGACCGTCTGCACCAGCGCAATCAGCACCACGACAACCGCGAGCATCATCTCGGGCATGAAACGCTGATAGCCGTAGCGGATGCCGAGATCGCCCAGACCGCCGCCGCCGACCGCGCCGACCATCGCGGAATAGCCGAGCAAACTGACGACCGCGAGCGTCAGGGCCAGCACCAGCCCGGGCAGCGCCTCCGGGATCAGGACCTTGAACACGATCTGCAGCGGGCTGGCCCCGAATGAGGACGCCGTCTCGATCAATCCGCCGTCGACCTCCCGAATGGCTGCTTCGACCAGACGCGCGATGAACGGCGTCGCCGCGATGGTGAGCGGCACGATCGCAGCGCCCGAACCAATCGACGTCCCTGCGATCAGCCGCGTGAACGGGATGATGGCGACGACCAGGATGATGAATGGAGTGGAGCGGGTCGCATTGACGACCATGCCAAGAACGCCGTTGACGGCCGGCGCTGCGAACAGTTCGCCCTTCCGGCTGGTCGCCAGGAAAACTCCGATCGGAAGCCCGAACGCGGTCGCCACCAGCGCGGCCACCGACACCATGAACAGGCTCTCGCCGGTCGCCTGAATGATCAGGTTGATGAGTTCACGCGACATAGCCGAGGCGCTCCACCGGGAAATTGTGCTGGGACAGATAGGATACGGCCCGCGCCGCCGCGGCTTCACCGCCAGGAATGGCCAAGGTCAGCGAGCCGACCTGCTGGCCGCCGATCTCGTCGATACGGGCCGACAGCAGCGCGACATCGATCGAGAGTTCGCGCGCCAGCCGCGCGACGATTGTGTTGCCGGCATCGACGCCCTGCACTTGCACGCGAATAACGGCCTTACCGCCGGAGATCGGCTGCGCCACGAGGCGGCTGGCCAACGACACCGGCACGCTGTCCCCGACCACCTCCGAGAGGAAGGCCTGCGTCACCGGATGCTTGGGATGCGTGAAAATGTCGGCGACGTTCCCGCGCTCGACGAGGTGACCGTCGTCGATCACAACGACGTCCCTGGCAAGCTGACGAACAACCGACATTTCGTGGGTGATCAGCACGATCGTGACGCCGAGCTCACGATTGATGTTGGCCAGAAGATCCAGGATCGCACGCGTGGTTTGCGGATCGAGCGCCGAAGTGGCTTCATCTGACAGCAGCACGTTCGGCCGCGTGGCGAGCGCGCGGGCAATGCCGATGCGCTGCTTCTGGCCGCCGGACAGCTCGGACGGATAGCGGTCGTATTTGTCTGATATGCCGACGAGGTCAAGCAACTCCGCGACGCGGACGGCGATATCGGCCTTCGACCAACCGGCAATCTCGAGCGGCAACGCGATATTGGCCGCGGCGGTGCGCGACGACAACAGATTGAAGTGCTGGAAGATCATGCCGATCGAGCGCTGCGCCAGACGCAGCTCGCGGCCCGCAAGCACGGAGATTTCACGGTTATCGACGACGACGCGGCCGGCCGATGGCTTCTCCAAACCGTTGATCAGCCGCACCAGGCTCGACTTGCCGGCACCGGAGCGACCGATCACGCCGGTGATCGAGCCGCGCGGAATCGCGAAATCGACGTCCCGCAGCGCCTGGACGCTCGGCTTGTCGCGATAGGCGGGATAGACCTTCGAGACTGCCTCAAAGCGCACCATGGCGTCGCTCGCAGTCGGCGCAGGCGCGACAGATTCGACAGCTCGCACGGTCGCGAGGGGTTGATGCACGTTCATTCAATCATCCGATTGCAAGGTGGCCTTGGTCGCCCCGGATCGTAGCCCGGAACTCAGTGACCAAAGAGCAGATAGCTGCGGTCGACGCCGCGGCGATCGCGGGTGTCATCGGTCCAGCCGACAGCCCGGCGGTAGCTGCCCATCGTGTCCGTTCGCTTGAGCGCGACGACATCGACCGGCTGCGTCTCATCCGCGAACGGCGAGACATAAAGCGCATCCTCGGGGCAATAAAGTTCACAGAGAAAGCAGGTCTGGCAATCGCCCTGACGGGCAATTACCGGAATTCCATCCGTCTTCTCAAACACGTTGGTCGGGCAGACGTTCACGCAGATATCGCAGGACGTGCAGCGCCCGGCATCAATGACTTCGATCATTCCGCAGCCTCCGCATAGGCCGCGTCGGCATGCGGCCGGACCGAGGTCCAGACCTCATCGAGGCCTCCAGTGGTCACGTAATGACGCTGCCGGTCGTCCTGATCCGGGAAATCGTCGCGGCGGTGCATACCACGGCTTTCCGGCCGCGCCAGCGCGCTACGGTACATCCACCGCGCCGTTGCCAGCATCGCCGCGGCTTCACGGGCGCGCAAAACATTGGCCTCGCTGGCTGCATCCGCCTCCGAAACGTCGAGCCATGCCGCGTCAAGGCGCGCCATTGCCCCCTGCAACCGTGATGCTTCCCGGAAATAGTTCAGTTCGTACGGGTACACCTCGTCCTGGGCCGCCCTTGCCAGCACCGCAGGCTCGAAGGCGCGCCGCGACCGGCTACGAAACGCAATGGTTCCCGCAGACGATAGTTTCCGCCCGATGGCCGTGCCGAGTTGCCCGGCATAGTCGGCGGCGCCCTGCCCCGCCCATGTCCCTGACGACATCGCCCAGGCGGCATTGTGACTGCCGCCGCCGGTGAAGCCGCCGCAGATCAGTTCGCGCGTGGCCGCGTCGCCGGCTGCGTAAAGTCCAGGCACGCTGGTGGCGCAGCTGTCGTCGACGATACGAAGGCCGCCGGTGCCACGGACGGTGCCCTCGAGCCGCAACGTGACCGGAAAGCGGTCCCTGAAGGGATCGATGCCGGTGCGATCGAATGGCAGGAAGAAGTTCGGCTGCGACACGCGCATCTGGTGCTGGACGTCGTCATCAGCCTTGTCGAGGCGCGCGTAAACCGGTCCCTGCAGCAGCGCGCGGGCAATCGCCGAGCGCCCGCCCTTGGACGCCGCACCTGAAACGACGCCGCCGTCTTCATAGCTGAAGGTCGCCCAGCCGTAGAACAGCGTCTTGGTCACCGAGCCGAACGCCGGCGAGATCGCGTAGGGGTTGGAAAACTCCATGCTGCTGAATTCGGCACCAACCTCCGCGGCCATCAGATAGCCGTCGCCGGTCAGAACGTTGGAGCCAAGCGTCTTGCTCAGGAACGCGCAGCCGCCGGTCGCGATCACCACCGCTTTGGCGCGCACCGTCCAGCGATCGTGCTTCTGCCGGCGCACGCCGCTGGCGCCCGCAACAGCGCCGCCGTCGTCCACAAGCAGTTCGAGCGCCGGACTGTGATCGAGAATGGTGACGCCGGCCTGTTTGGTGCGCTTGCGCATCAGCCGCATATATTCCGGCCCCTGGAGCGAATTGCGCTGCGACCTGCCGCGGTCGTCCAACGGATAGGGGTATCCCCAATCGGCCAGACGATTGCTCTGCTGATAGGTGCCATCGAGCACCCGCGCCATCCAGCGGCGATCCTGCAGATAGCCTCCCAACTTCTCGCGATTGGCCATCGCGGCTTCGCGCGAGGCCGGATCCGGATCGATGTACCAGACACCGGTGCCCGCCGCCGCGGTCGCCCCCGAGGTGCCGCAAAATCCCTTGTCGGCGAGCACCACACGCGCTCCCCGCTCCGCTGCGCTCACCGCCGCCCAGGTCCCCGCCGGTCCGCCGCCGAGCACCAGCACGTCGGCGTCGAACTCAACGGATCCGGCCGGCGCCGACACGCGCTCGGCGCGATGGGTTGGGATCTTCATGGGCCACGTCTCCAGGCGGAATCGATCGCGATCATGCCGCGCGTCACCTCGACATCGTTACGCGTGCGAGTTCGTCTGGCAATTTCAGATATTTGCGACGGCTTGGACGAGTCTTTCACCGTTGTCGCCGCAGGAAGAAGATTTGTGTTGCGCGATGCCGGCTGTTCCAACGCCGTACCGCGGCGCGACACGAGATTGCGTGCAAGCGTGCCAGCGGAGACAGATATTTCTTTTTGCCCGCGACCGGCCGCCTTGTGTTTTCTTGCGCGCGTCAGAGCGATACTTGCTGGGTGATCTCATCGCAGCACAAGGCGTGTCATGCCCCCTCGTCAACTTCACCTCAACGTCAATCTGCTGCATTCCGGTGTCTACGCCTCGGCATGGCGGTTGCCTGAGAGCGACCCTCGCGCCTGCTTCGACGTCGGTCACTATGTCCGGGTTGCGCAGATCGCCGAGCGCGGCAAGCTCGACGCGATCTTCCTCGCCGACACGCCGGCGATTACCGACCGCATCGACTATCGGTCGTTCATGTCGATGGAGCCGACCATCGTGCTGGCGACGGTTGCTGCCGCCACCACCCATATCGGGCTGATCGCGACAGCATCGACCACCTACAACGAGCCCTACAACATCGCGCGCCGTTTCGCGACGCTGGATCTGGCGAGCGGTGGCCGCGCCGGCTGGAATGCGGTCACCACGGCCGATGCCTCAGCCAGCCGCAATTTCGGTCTCCCCAGCGTGCTCGAGCACAAGGCGCGCTACGAGCGCGCCAAGGAGTTTGCCGAAGTCGTGCACGCGCTCTGGGACAGCTGGGAGGACGATGCCTTTGTCGGCGGCAAGGCGACCGCGCGGTTCGTCGACACATCGAAGGTCCATGCTATCGGCTATCGTGGCGCGCATTACACCGTGGCGGGCCCGCTCAACGTGCCGCGCTCGCCGCAAGGGCGCCCCGTCACCGTTCAGGCCGGCGGCTCCAGCGACGGCCGGGATCTCGCGGCCGCCCAGGCCGAAGCGGTGTTCACGCTCGCGCAAACCATCGACGAAGGTGTCGCGTATGCGCGCGATTTGCGTACCCGCGCCGTCGCCTATGGCCGCGCCAGTGAGTCCATCGTCATTCTGCCGGGCCTCGCCACCGTCATCGGAAGCACCGAAGCCGAGGCCAAGCGGCGCCAGGACGAACTCTGGGAACTGGTTCCGATCGAGTACAGCCTCGCGCGCCTTGCCGGTACCTTGCAGGTCGATCCCGCAATCCTTGAGCTCGACAAGCCCCTGCCCGATCCGCTGCCGCTGCCGGCCAACGCCAACCACACCATGTTCCAGGGAACCGTGAACATCGCGCGTCGCGGCAATCTCACCGTCCGGCAGTTGCTGCGCGCCCTCGGCGGCGGGGTTGGCCACCGGATCATCGTCGGCACGCCCGAGCAGATCGCTGATGACATCGAGGCCTGGTTCAAGGCCGGCGCCGCTGATGGCTTCAACCTGATGCCTGATGTGCTGCCCTCCGGGCTCGTGGTGTTCGTCGACACCGTGGTGCCGATCCTGCAGAAGCGCGGGCTGTTTCGGCATGACTATGCCGGCAGCACGCTGCGCAGTCATCTCGGGCTGCCGCATCCGCCGAGCCGGTTTGCCTCCAGCGTGCCGGACTTCGTTTCAGCGTGACGGTCGGCCTGAGCCGACCAAAGCCGGCGATCTGTCGACCGCCGGCGGCGGCTCAGTTCGCCGAACGCGCGGGATGATCTCCTTCGCAAAACGCTCCATCTCCGCCTCAAACGGCTGGAACTGCAGCATGAACAATTCGATCCCGGCGGCATGGAACGCCACGATACGGTCTGCCACCTCATCATAGCTGCCCACCAGGCCTGCGGCGGTTCCGCCGTTGCTGCCGACGCGCGCCGACTTCTGCATCGTCTGCATCATCACGACCTTCGGATCGGTGTTCTGTTTCTGGATCGCCTTGATCGGCGCGTCCTTCTTCGAGAGATCCAGCAACCGCTGATAGGCGGCCTGAGCCTCCGCCTGCGTCTCGCGCGCGATGACGAAGGCGGACAGGCCGAAGCGGAGCGGCTGCACCGCCCGAGGCCGGGCCGCGACATCGGCAATCAGGCCGGCGACATCCTCCAGCGGTTGCCCATTGATGAACCAGACGTCGCCGTGATCGGCAACCAGGTCGCGCGCCGGCTCGGATTCGCCGCCGACATAGATCAACGGCCGCGGCCGATAGAGGCTGGTGGGGCGCAGCACATAGTCCCTGATATCAAAATGCTCGCCCTTGTAGGTTAGCCGCTCGCCCTGCATCAGGCGCGACACCACCGTGATCCATTCGCGGCCGTAGCCGTAGCGGGCATCATGCTCGGCGAATCCGATCCCGGCCTTGTCCAGCTCCGGACGGTTCCAGGCGTTGACCAGATTGATGGCAAAGCGTCCACGGCTGATGTTCTCGATTCCCAGCGCGAGCTTTGCCAGCACGACGGGATGATAGAGGTAGGGCTTGATGGCTGCGATGATCTCGATCTTGCTGGTCACCGCGGCAATTGCCGACGCCGCGCTCCAGGCTTCGAGTTGATCCAGATCCTCCTGATGCGGATTGATCGTGTGTTGCGCGATCAGCGTGGAATCATATCCCAGCGCCTCGGCCGCAAGCACGAGATCGCGATTGCGCTCCCACGACGCGTCATAGGGCTCCTCGGGATCCTGATAGGCGGCCCGTGAACCGTGCACCAGCGCCCAGATGCCAAAGCGAAGCGGTCGTGTCGTCATGTGCTGTCTCTTCGGTTTCTCTGGGTCGGGTCAGCGTCTTTTCGGCAATACGAGACCAGAGATCAAGCAATCGCACATCAAAAGAGATTCCTTGCCGTCTCGCGCGCGTCGATAAACCAGAAAACTCCGGAACCTGCGACAATTGGAAAACCGCTCTATTCTTGTTGATCGGAAATCGTGGGACGATCTCGCCAATCAACGTCATCCCGGAACGCATCAATGAACAAGCCCCTCACCGCCACCTCGCTCGAGTCGTCCGACCGCTTGAACAGTCAATCGCCCGACATTGATGCACTTCTCAGCCGCATCGCGGAGGGTTCCAGCGACCGCGAGCGCGAACGCGTCCTGCCATTCGCCGAGATCGATCTCATCCGCAAGGCGCGCCTCGGCGCGCTGCGGCTTCCGACTGACGCCGGCGGTGCCGGCGTATCGATCCGCGCTCTGTTCGAGATCGTCATTCGCCTCGGCGAAGCCGACGCCAATGTCGCGCACATCCTGCGCAATCATTTCAGCGTGGTGGAGCGCCTTGTGCGCCAGCCAAAGGACGACCAGCACAGGCAATGGCAAAAGGCGGTTGCCGATGGCGCGATCATCGGGCTTGCGGCAACCGAGCTCGATACGCCCAAGGTCGGCAACGTCACGCCGAACACGACGCTGACGGCCGACGGTGACGACTACCTGTTGAACGGCACGAAGTATTACAGCACGGGAACGCTCTATTCCGACTATGTCCTCGTCCGCACCGCCGACACGTCAGGCACCAACGCAGCCGTTCTCATCCCCGTCAAGCGTGAAGGCATCGAATTGGTCGACGACTGGGATGGCCTCGGGCAACGGCTGACCGCGACCGGCACCTCCTATTTCCGCAACGTGCGGGTCAAACGTCAGGAAGTCGTGTTCGATGCGCCTGACGCCGGCTACGGCATCCCCTATTCGAACACGTTTGCACAATTGTTCCTGACCGCGATCAACGCCGGCATCGCGCGCGCCATCCTGAATGACGCCACCGCCCTGGTGCGGTCCCGCAAGCGCACGTTCTACTACGCGCCGAGCGAGGTCCCGACCGATGACCCCCTGCTGCAACAGACCGTCGGCCAGATCGCAAGTGGCGCGTTTGCCGCCGAGACGGTCGTGCTAGCGGCCGCGGAAGCGCTCGACGCGGCAACCGACGCATTCGATGCCGGCGATGCCAGCGCCGTCGATGCGGCCCACAGGGCGGCGCTGCTGTCCGCCAAGGCCAAGATCGTCGCGGATGAATTCGCGATCCGCAGCGGCAGCCTGCTGTTCGACGTCGGCGGCGCGTCCGCCACCAAGAAGGCAACCAATTTCGACCGTCACTGGCGCAACGCGCGGACGCTGGCCTCGCACAATCCGAACACCTTCAAGGCCCGCTCGATCGGAAAATACGAGATCAGCGGCACGCCATTGCCGGCCAAGGGCTTCTTCTAAACGAAGTGCGATCCGGCGAAGCAAAGAGAGGAAGAAGCCCGATGAGCAAGCCGGATATCCACCTCGTCGATGCGGATCATGAGATCGAGCGTCAGTTTCGCCTCGTCATGCGCCGCCTGGCCGGCGGCGTCTGCATCATTACCGCAGGGCAAGGCGAGGACATTACGGGCATGACCGTGACCTCGCTGACCTCCCTCAGCGCGGCACCGCCACGGTTAATGGTCAGCATCAACCGACAGGCCTCTTGCTTCGCCCTGATCGCCCGTCATCGGCAGTTTGCCGTCAACATCCTCGGTTCCGACCAAGAGGCGCTTGCGGAGCGGTTCAGCAATGGCCGGCTGAAAGGCAAAGAGCGCTTCGAGGGCGCAGCCTGGACCTACGGTGCATCCGGCGTGCCGTTGCTCTCGCAGTCGCTCGCGTTGGTCGAATGCCAGGTGGAGGAGATCATCGAGCGGCATTCGCACGGCATCATCGTGGCACGCCTCTCCAGCATGGAGTTGTCGCATCGGGTGTCCGGGCTGACCTATTGGAACGGCCAGTATGTCCAGATCGATCACGAGGCCGATCTCGATCTCTTGGCCGAGGTCAGCATTCCCCTGGCGCATGTCCGATAGGACAAGGAGAGACCATGAAGCGCGAAATCCCTCCGCAATCACCTCCGTCATCGGCCGGCGCGACTGACAGCCCGCCTGGCCGCTGGCAACTCGACCGGATCGTGGGCGAACTGCGTGCGTCCCGGGAGCAGACCCATAGCATCCGGCGTGACGGCGAGGCCCGCCGTGCACCCTCGCGCGATGCGCTGGAGGCGATCCTCAACGGCCTGACCGAGGCGCTGTTCCCGCGTCATTACGGCCAGTCCGATCTCGATGGCGAGAATATCGACTATTTCGTCGGCAACACGCTGAGCATCGTGCTGGATTCGCTCAGCGCACAGATTCATCGCGGCGCGCTGTTTGTCGGCGACGAACTCGAACCGGGCTTCGAGCGCGAAGAGGCGGTCGAACTGACGCGTGCCTTTGCGTCCCAGCTGCCGTCGGTCCGCGGGCTCCTGATCAACGACCTGCGCGCGGCCTTCGTCGGCGATCCGGCGGCACGGAATTTTCCGGAGATCCTGATCGGATATCCCGGGATGACCGCTGTTATCCACCATCGGCTCGCGCATCTGCTGTACCGTCTCGGCGCGCGGCTGGTGGCCCGCCTGATGTCCGAGATCGCCCATGCCCGGACCGGTATCGATATCCATCCCGGCGCCAGCATCGGCTCCGGCTTCTTCGTCGACCACGGCACCGGCGTCGTGATCGGCGAGACCGCCATCATCGGCGACAATGTCCGTATCTACCAAGCGGTCACGCTCGGCGCACGACACTTCCCGACCGACGACGAGGGCAAGGCGATCAAGGGCGACGCGCGCCATCCGATCGTGCAAGACGACGTCGTGATCTACGCCGGCGCGACCATCCTCGGCCGGATCACGATCGGCCGCGGATCGACCATCGGCGGCAACGTCTGGCTGACCAAGGACGTGGCGCCGAACAGCGTGGTGACGCAGGCCACCGCGCGGAACACGCCGAGCGGCAGCTGACTGCCGATATCATGCTGACACCGGTGCCTTCCACCGCATGAAGCGGCGCTCCAGCGCCTCCAGGACAGCGTTGAACGCCAGGCCAATGGCGGTGATCCCGAGAATGCCGAAATACATCTGCGGGATCAGGAAACTGTACTGGCTGTTGATGATGAGATATCCGAGGCCGGCCTTGGCGCCGACCATCTCGGACGCGACCAGCACCAGCATGGCCGATGCACTGGCGAGACGAATGCCGACGAAGATGGTGGGTAGCGCAGCCGGAAGGATCACCTTTCGGAACAATTGCTGCGGGCTCGCGCCCATGGTGCGCGCCGACTTGATCAGGAGCGGATCGACCTGCTTCACTGCGGCAATGGTATTGAGCAGGAGCGGCCAGGCACAGCTATAGACCACCATTGTGATCTTCGATACTTCGCCAATCCCAAGCAGCAGGATGAAGACCGGCAATAGCGCGAGGGGAGCAGTGTTGCGGCAGATCTCGATGATCTGGTTCAAGAGATCGCCAAGCCGGGCGTACCAGCCCACCGCGAGGCCCAACGGGACGATCAGGACGACCGAGATCAGAAAGCCGCTCAAGGCACGCAGCAGGCTGGCGGCAACGTCATCGTAGAGCTCGCCGGTTTGCGCGAGTTGCCAGCCGGCCGCGATCACCTCCGAGAAGGGTGGAAAGAACACCGGATCGATCAGTCCGAGCCGTGGGACCGCCTCCCATGCCGACAGCAGCACCAGAAGCAACAGGGATCGCCGGGCGAACCGCGCAAGCCAGCGGATCGCCGGCAGGACCGGGCTCGCTTTCAACGTCAGTTGCGCGCCGGCCGGGACCTCGGGCCGCCCATGCGCGAGTTCCAGAAGCGTCAGCATCTCGAGGCTAGACATGAGCAAGATCCTCTACCGATCGGTCGGAGCCCCGGGTGACGGCGCCGCTCAATTGCCCCTGCTGCTCCTTCAGCACCTCCTCGTGGAGCAGGCTCCAGACCTCGTGCCGCACGCGGCCGAACTCAGGCAGCGACCGCACGTCCTCGGCCTCGCTGCGCAACACCACGGGAATGTCGACGATCTGCTTGATCCGGCCCGGACGCGACGTCATCACGGCCACCCGCTGTCCGAGCACGACGGCCTCATCGATGCCATGGGTGATGAAGACGATGGTCTTGCCGGTGGCGCGCCAGATCCGCAGCAGCTCTCCCTGCAGTGTCTCGCGCGTCTGCGCATCGAGCGCCGCAAAAGGCTCGTCCATCAAAAGTACTTCAGGGTCGTAGGCAAGGCTGCGGGCGATCGCGACCCGCTGCTTCATGCCGCCGGACAACTCGTGCGGATAGCGGTCGGCAAACCCCGACAAGCCGACCAGGTCGAGGAAATGACGCGCGATGTCGCGCCGCTGCCTGGCCTTGAGACCCGCAATATCCAGCCCAAACTCGACGTTCTGCGCCGCGGTGCGCCAGGGAAACAGCGCATATTGCTGGAAGACGATTCCGCGGTCGCGGCCGGGTCCAGCGATCGGCCGGCCGTCAAGGAGGATGCGGCCGCTGGTCGGGATGGTCAGTCCGCCCAGCAGATCGAGCAAGGTGGTTTTCCCACACCCGCTTGGCCCGACCAGGGTCAGGAATTCACCAGCGCGCACATCAAGCGTGATGTCCTCCAGCGCCGTGAAGCACCCCGCTGGACGGCCGCGCTCGCCGCGCGTGACGAACTCCTTGCTGACCTGCTCAAAGCGAATCTTGACCGACGTCATCGGGCTTCCGCCGTTCTTCCGGGACGGAAATAGTTGAACTCGTTGGTGTAGGTATCAGCGGCCTTGATCTGATCCGGCTTGAACAGGCCGTCCTTCACCAGCCAGTCGATCCACACCTGGATTTCGGCGTCCGAAATCACGCCGCCCTTCGACGCAACGCCAGTGCTCTTCCAGTACTTGATCGAGGAGGCATCCTCGTTGCGCTTGCGCTCGGCGACGATCTTCTCGAACCGGGCCCGCACCTCTTCCGGTGGCGTTGTCTGCGCCCACTGGATTGCCCGCGAAATCCCCTCCACCAGCTTGCGCGACGTATTGGGATTGTCGTTGATGAACTTGTCCCGCAGCACATAGGCGCCGCCGGTGAACTGTCCGAACAGATCAGTATCGTTGAAGAGGGAGCGGATGCCGCCTCGCTCCAACGCCTTGTCGCGCAACACGCCGCTCAGCACGCTGACCTCGACCTGACCTTGCCGCAGCGCCTGCTCGGCGCTGACTGGCGGGATCGCTACAAGCGTCACCTGTTTGGCCTCGCCGGCGCTGAGGCCGTTGCGGGCCAGATATTCGCGGAGCACGAATTCCAGATGCGCTCCCAGCGTATTGACCGCGACCTTTGTACCGATCAGGTCGCGCGCCGTCTTGATCGGACTGTCGTCCTTCACGAAGTAGCCCTGATAGGTGTTGGCGTCGGAACCGTAATAGCCGACCACCGCCTTGATCGGCGCCTTGGCTGCGATCAATTTGAGAATCGCGCCATAAAAGGCGCCACCGACGTCGATGTCACCAGTAACCACGGTCTGAATATCCTGCGGCCCGCTGATGGTGTTACCGACCCATTTGAGCTTGAGCGGTGCGAGATAGCCGAGGTCCTCGGCAAGTTCGGTGAACGTCACCTGGCCGGCCCACCCCTGGTAGCGGATCTCGGTCTTCTCGAGCGGCGGCTCGGCGAACGCCGGAGCCGTGACGCCCAGCGCCACGGCGCCGGCCAACAGAAGCCGTGCGGCCCTGCGCGCGGCGCGGCGCCGCGCGCGGAGGATGCGAATGATCGCGTTCATTTTGTGAATTCCCTGGGTCGGCTTGAATCAAGCGGCTTTCGCAGCCTGGGGCTTGGATGTCTTGACGCGCGTCACGCTGTGGCGACCGTCGATCGAGACCGGTACGTCACCATCGATGGTGGCCCGTCGGACCACGCGGTGCTGGTCGCCATAGTCGTTGACCGCATAATGCTGCGTGGCGCGATTATCCCAGATCGCGACATCGCCGGTGTTCCAGTTCCAGCGCACCGTGTTTTCCGGCGCCGTGATGTGCGACTGGAACAGGTCGAACAGTTTCTGGCCGTCATACTTCGGCAGACCGACGAAACGCTGGACGAAATTGCCAAGCACGAGTGTGCGTTCGCCGGTTTCTGGATGGACGCGCACCACCGGGTGCTCGGTCTCGTAGATCGTTCCGGTGAACACCTCGTCGAAATGCTTGCGATCGGCTTCGGTGGCCCGCGCCTTCACCGCGTAGTCATAGGCATTGCTGTGAACCGCCCACAGCTCGTCGGCAAGCCGCTGCAGGGGTGCCGGAAGGTTGAGATAGGCGGCCGCCGTATTCGACCAGATGGTATCGCCGCCATAGGGCGGGATCTCCACGCCGCGGAGCACCGAGATCTTCGGATAGGCGTCGACGAATGTGACATCCGTGTGCCACTGATCGGCGCGTCCTCCGCCCCGGCCCGAGTCCAGCTCCAGGATCGATGACGTCCCCTTGATCGCGCCGACCGTCGGATGCGGCACCAGTTTGCCGAGCTTGACAGCGAAACGCTCCTGCTCAGCATCGTCGAGATGCCCCTGCTCACGGAAGAAGATCACCTTGTGCTCGAGCAGCACCTGGTTGATGGCGCGGACGACCTCGTCGGAAAGGTCGCCCGATAGCCTGACGTTCTTGATCTCGGCGCCCAGCCGCGCCGCGCGCTTGACGATGTCTGCGCGCGGAATGACGTTATCAATGGCTATCGAACTCATAATCGTGTCCTCACGGCTGCGATCCCTTTTAAAAACCTCCGCCAGGCGCCGGTCGCCAAAGCGACGGCGGAGATAAGCGAGTCCTTCCGGGGCTCAGCTCCTACTCGGCCGCAACATGCTGCGGCGGCCGCCAGACGGCTGGCGCATAGAGCTCAGGGGCAAAATCCTCTGCGATCGTCCCGTTGATGCGCGCCTCATGCGCCGTGAGGTCGGCCAGGAACAGATCGCGGCTGATCCGCGCCACGATCGCCGGGATGTCACGCTTGAAGCTCGGGACATCCCCAACCGGCAGACCGAAGCTGACGAAGGCGGCCGGGTTGAAGACGTGGATATCCTTCAGATGCGGCGCACGACCGGGTATCTTCTCCAGATACTCATGCCCGGCCCCCAGATAAGGATAGGCCGACAACGTCTCGTCCCGCGCGTGATCAGGCGGCGTCAAGCGATCGCGCCAGAGCAGGATCTCGTCCGCGACGTCGCGCAATTCGGTCTGCGCACCGAGGTCGACGGAATAACCCGTCCCTGCGATCGCAAAATCGAATGCGAACTCGCCTTGCGGCGTCTCCGCGACCGGCCGCACGCCCTTCAATCGCGTTGAAATCAAGGGAGCGCCCAGGTGCAGATGAAAATTGGGGAAAGCCACCGCGCGCGAGATCGCATCCGGAGGCGGCGTTGAACCTGTCTGCCGGAAGCGGATCGCCTGCTGCCACCGCACCGCATCCGGCAGCGCGCCGTAATTGTCGTAAGCCCCTGGATAGCCGCGAATACGGATCACCGGGAGCGCCGCCAAACTCTCGCGCCGCGCAAACAGGCGGACGTCGCGGGCACCGGCTTCCAGTGCGACGGCCGCGGCGTCGAAAGCCGAAGCGGCACCGCCGATCACTGCAACCGACACTCCGCGCAGCGCCTTGAAGTCGATTTTTTCCGACGTATGCGCGTAAAACCGCTTCGGCAAACTCTGCAGCGCCTGCGGGACGTAGGCGCATCCGCTCCCCGCGAAACCGGTCGCGAGCACCAGCTTTCGCGTGGTCTCGACGGTCGCAGAACCGTCCCGCTCGAGATGCAGCCGAAGATGGTCTGCGGCGGGCTCAACACCAATGAGCCGCGTGCCGTAACGCACGGTCACGCCGGTTACCTTGCGGTACCATTCGAGATAGGCCGCCCAGTCGAGCCGCTGGATGCGATCGATCGCGTCAAACGCCGCGACCCCATAACGCGCTTCGTACCACGCCTGGAAGCCGAGACCGGGGAGGCCCAGTTCGGGGCCCGGCAACGTCTTTGGCGTGCGAAGCTTGTGCATCCGCGCGCTGGTCAACCACACACCGGCCCTCGTCCCGTCGGCCGCGGCATCGATCACCGATACCTTGCCGATCCCCGCCCGCCGAAGCGCAAAGGCGAAGGCCGACCCGGACTGTCCGCCGCCGACCACCACGACGTTGTGGTCGACACCGTCACGATCCGGCACCCAGTTCTGCGGGTCCGGCCCGATCAGGCGAAGGGCTTCGCGGGCAACGCTGTCAGGATCGGATTGCGGCATGATGGGCGACCTCGCTTTGAGGCTGTAAATCGTAAAAGCGATCGCTGCCCAGTCAATGAAACGAAACCAGCTTTGTTTTCGGCGGCGAGCAACGTTCGCGTCGTCGACGACGCAGCCACTGAAAGATTTGCGGCGGACGTCCCTTTCTCCAACTTTTACACCGCTTCGTAGCAAACAAATCAAGCCAACCGACACAGAGAACCGCTTGTCACGCCGCCTGGCGTCGCTGATGCCAACGCACTTATCTCCGATCGACGATCAGCTCACACGGTTCATGCTGGTTTCCCGCACAACAACGCAAATTCATTTCATCGACATGCTTGCGATCACCGACGTAGAATCCGGTGCAATGTACGCGCACGCTGTCGCGCAGCCGCTAAACAATGGACACTTTTGGAAATGCCGCAACCTGGTGGCGTCATCAGCCTTGACCATGACACTCCGGAACTCGCCCGCTCCTACGACGAAGCGGGACTGGTCCAGTTCCGTCATGGCAAATTCCTGATCGGGCCACTGGCCATCAAGTCAGGCGAGCATGTGCTCGATATCGGAACGGGCACCGGCCGGCTCGCCGAATTCGTGGCCGGGCTGGTCGGCCCAAACGGCCATGTGATCGGCATCGATCCCCTTGCCGGCCGCGTCGAGATCGCCCGCCTTCGGCAGGCGGACAATCTGCAATTCGACGTTGGCCGCGCCGAGGATCTCGCACGATTCCACGACGGCCAGTTCGATGCGGTCTATCTCAACAGCGTGTTCCATTGGATCGCGGACAAGGATCGCGCCTTGCGTGAGATACGTCGCGTGCTCAAGCCGGCAGGCCGCCTTGGACTGAATGTGCAGGACCCATCCCGGCCACACCAGTCGCGCCTGTTTCTGCGCCAGGCCATTGCCGACACCGGGATTGCCGATCATCGGCCTGACTCCAACCCCGTGCTCGGGTCCACCGACGAGGAGCTTAAGTCGCTTTTTGCGGCAAACGGTTTCGTCGACTACCGCAGCGAGTTGCGGGCGCTGGTCGACGTCCATGAGGACGCCGATTCGTTGCTGCGGTGGTCGGAAGCCAGCGCTTTCGGCAACTTTCTGGAGGCGTTCTCGCCAACCGAACGCGAACAGGTGCGCCGCGCGTTCGTTCGCCTCGTCGAAGCGAAGCGGACGCCCGAGGGGCTGACGCTCGAGCGCTACTTGCGCTTCGCCTTCGCCCGCAAGGCACCGACCGACAACTGACAAGACCAACATTAGCGAGCCTCACACATGAGCGAACGCAAGCTTTCACTCAATCTCTTCATCTATCCCGGCGGCCATCACGAGGCCGCATGGCGCTACAAGGGATCGGCCGCGGAGCGGATCCTCGACGTCACCTTCTATCAGGAGCTGGCGCAGCAGGCCGAAGCGCACAAGTTCGATGCGATCTTCTTTGCCGACGGACCGGCACTTGCCGACAACGTCCGCTATGCGCAGCGCTTCCGCTTCGAGCCGATCACCTGGTTGGCTGCGATTGCCGTTGCGACCAAGCGGATCGGCTTGATCGCAACCGCCTCCACGACCTATACCGAGCCCTACAATCTGGCGCGATTGTTCGCTTCCCTCGATCATCTCAGCGGTGGCCGCGCCGGCTGGAATATCGTGACGACAAGCACGGCGCAGGCGGCACAAAACTTTGGCCTGCCCGAGCACCCTCCGCATCACGAACGCTACGAACGGGCGCGGGAGTACCTCGATGTCATCACCCGGCTGTGGGATAGCTGGGAAGATGACGCACTGATCAACGATCCCATCTCCGGCGTTTTCGCCGAGACCAGCAAGATTCATCCGATCGATCACGTCGGAAAGCATTTTCGGGTCCGTGGACCGCTCAACATCTCGCGGACACCGCAAGGGCGGCCGGTTTACGTCCAGGCCGGCTCGTCCGATGACGGAAGAGCCTTCGCGGCCCGCTTCGCCGAAGCGATCTTCACTGCGCACCAGACGCTGGCGAGCGCGCGGGAGTTCTACGCCGACATCAAGCGTCAGGCGCGCGCTTTCGACCGCAGTCCCGATCAGGTCAAGATTCTGCCCGGCATCAGCCCGTTCATCGCCAGCACCCAGGTCGAGGCCGATCGGCTGCAGGACGAGTTCAACGAGCTGATCCAACCAGAATATTCACTGACCCAGCTCCGCCAGATGATCGGTCTCGACCTCTCAGGCTTTGATCTCGACGGCCCGTTCCCGCGCCATCTGATCGACACCGACGGCGCGCGCGGCGTCGCCAGCCGGTTCAAGCTGGTGGTCGACATCGTCGATCGCGAGGAACCGACGATTCGCCAGCTCGTGCAGCGCCTCGCCGGCGCGCGCGGCCACTGGGTGATTGCCGGCCCGCCGGAAAAGGTCGCCGACAACATCCAGACCTGGTTCGAGAACGGCGCAGCCGACGGATTCAACGTCATGCCGCCCTGGCTGCCCGGTGGATTCGAAACTTTCGGCGAGCAGGTCGTGCCGATCCTGCGCAAGCGCGGCCTGTTCCGGCACGACTACACCGGGACGACGCTGCGCGACCACTACGGCCTGAGCCGGCCGGCGAGCGTCTATTCCAGCAGCATCCAGGCGATCGCGTGATTGCCTGACATTCCTGGCGTCGCAGGCCTCCCGCGGCCGGGACGACGAAGGCGGCTGCCGGCCGGGAATCAAGACGTCAAAGGTCGCGATACTCAGCAAAAGTCAGCTGTCGTGCCATTGCTCCGGTCGCGCGAGCCCCCATCTCTCGGGCACGAAACCCACTCCAACAAGGCAATTGTCATGGCCAAGCTCGACGGCAAGATCGTTCTCATCAGCGGTGGCACCACCGGTATCGGTGCGGAGACCGCCAAACTGTTTCAATCCGAAGGCGCAACGGTCGTCGTGACCGGCTCCAGCGAACGCTCGGTGGAAGCCGCCAAGCCGACGCTGCCCGGGATCGAGGTGCTGCTCTCGGACGCCGGCAACGTCGCCGCCACCAAGGCTCTCGTCGACCAGGTCAAGGCCAAGCACGGCCGCATCGACGTCCTGTTCGTCAACGCCGGCATCGCCAAATTCGCGCCGATCGCGCAGGTCGATGAGGCCCTTTACGACAGCCAGTTCAACATCAACGTCAAGGGCGCATTCTTCCTGATCAAGCACGCCATCCCGGTCATTCCGGACGGCGGCGCGATCATCCTGACCGCATCGGTGGCCGGTTCGAGCGGCGGCCTGGGAGGGAGCACCATCTACGGTTCGACCAAGGCGGCGCTGCGTTCGTTCGGCCGCACCATCGCCAAGGAGCTGACGCCGCGCGGCATCCGGGTCAACACCATCAGCCCCGGTCCGATCATTACCCCGATCCTCGACAAGGGCGGTCTTACGCCGGCTCAGAAGGACAACTTCATCGAAGGGGCCAAGACCCGCATTCCGCTCGGCCGCACCGGCACATCAGCCGAGGTCGCCGCAGCAGCCCTCTACCTCGCTGCTGACGCCACCTACACCACCGGCGCCGAACTGTTCGTCGACGGCGGCTTGATCGACCTATAGACGGTCTCGGCTTCGATCCCTCACTCTTCGCGCGTTTGATGCGTCATTCACCGCCGGGAGGAACCGGCGGTGAAGCGCAGGCGTCATGCAATCGCGACCCGGATCGAGGGTCGTAGATTTACGCTGACACCCTTCCCGCTGCTGTCGCTTCAGCCACCTCGTCCAGGCGTCCGGTCTTGACGTCGTAGATGAATCCGTAGATCGGGACCTGCTTCGGCACCAGTGGATGGCTGCGGATCCGCTGCACGTCTTCAACCACGCTCTTGCCGTTGTCCTCGAAGGTGTGCCAGTGGACAAACTTCCCGGCGACGGAACCGCCGTGGTGATGCGGGTTTGACCACTTCTTGCCGTCGAACTGTGCCGTACCGAGATCATCCACCAGGAGATCGCCGATGATCTCGTTGGTGAACAACTGCATGCCGCAGTCACTGTGATGGATCACAAACCATTCGTTGGTTCCGAGCAGCTTGTGGGAGATCACGAGCGAGCGAATTGCATCATCGGACGCACGGCCGCCTGCATTACGAATGACATGGGCATCGCCTTCCGCGAGACCGGCATATTTCGCCGGATCGAGCCGCGCATCCATGCAGGTCAGGATCGCGAAGCGGCGGGCTGGAGGCAGCGCAAGCTTGCCCTTGTCACCGAAGTCGCCGGCGTATTTTCCGTTTGCCGAAACGACCTCCTCGAACACAGCGCTGGGCTTTGTCATGGCAGATATCCTTCCGTTGCAGAAACACGTCTCCGCTGAGAGCCCCGTTCCGATGGAATCGGAACGCGGCCCTCAATTCTTGTTTTGACGCGTTTACCCGACGCGAACCGGTATCCACTTCGCTCGAAAACGCTCTAATTGAACAGATCCGGCTCGGCTTCGGAGATCCAGTCCCACAGCGGCTGGAAGCTGAAATAGCCGCCCTTGTGGGTGCCGACCTGGCTTGCGGTCAGCTTCGCCACATCGTGACGTATCGGCTTCGGCGTGCCCGCCGCTTCAGCAAGCAGTTGCGCTCGCGCGGCATTGTCCATCGCAATGTACCACCACGCGGTCGCTTCGATCGTCGGCCCGACTGTCAGCAGGCCGTGGTTCTGCAGGATCGCGGCCTTCTTCGATCCCAATGCTTCCGCGATCTTCCTGCCCTCCTCCGCCTCGAGCACGACGCCGGAGAACGGATCGAACAGCGCGTGGTCTTCGTAGAACGCGCAGGCATCCTGGGTGAGCGGATCGAGCAGACGGCCAAGCGCCGACCAGGCCTTGCCATAGGTCGAGTGCGTATGGGCCGCCGCGATGACTTCCGGACGCGCGGCATGGATCGCCGAATGGATCACGAAACCGGCTTGGTTGATCGGCTTGTCACCGATCAGGATGTTGCCCTCGTGATCGACCAGCTGAAGGTCCGAGACCTTGATCTGACCGAAATATTTCGAGAGCGGATTGATCCAGAACCGATCGGGAAATTCGGGATCGCGTACAGTGACATGCCCGGCCAGCCCCTGATCGAACCCATAACGGGAGAACAGCCGGAAGGTTGCCGCCAGCCGCTGCTTGCGGTGCAACCTCTCCTCTTCGAACGAGGCGGCCGGCACGCGCTCGACCAGTGAATATTTCTTCGGCTTCTCGACGATCTGATTCATGTCACGCGCTCACGATTGCAAGGTCATGACATGCTAGGCGCGTGCCGCAAGATAGTCTTTTCAAAGATCACTGCCGCTCGGCAACAACAGGATGACGCACGTCGATGGCGCAAATCAAATTATCTCTCTTGAGGTTCACGTCTCTGCGCAGCTTCGCCGGCACGCCGGAACACCGTTTCCATCAGCCATTGTTCGTTGGGAAACTGATCCGCCCATTCGTCCCAGCCGGAGTGCTGCCGGTATTGGCCGAGGCGCCCCGCGGCCAGGGCTTCGTCAGAGGTGGTCGGGACACGACGGTCGCAATCGGGCGCGACATAGATCGCGTCCGCGCGGCAATGCAGCTCGCACATGAAGCAGGTCTGACAATCGTCCACGCGCGCCAGGATGGGCGGACCTGCCTGGCTGGGATCGAGCACGTTGGTCGGACAGACCTCGACACACTTACCGCAATTCGTGCAGCGGTCCGAGACGATGACTTCAATCATAAAGCGCTTTCCAATTGACCGAGCCGAGAGCTCGCGGCGGCACCATCGGGCGTGACCCAGACCTGGTCCAATCCGCCGCTGAGAAGTCTGGTCGCAAGTTTGGGATCCGGCTCGGGGAAATCCTCGCGGCGGTGCATACCCCGGCTCTCGCTGCGTCTTGCTGCCGTTGCGACCGACCAGCGCGCCGTCGCCACCAATGCCGCGGCCTCGCGCCATGCAACCGTATCGGCGGGCGCATGATCGGCGATCTGTCTCCAGAGATTGTCGAGCACGCCGCGGGACGCTGCAAGTCCGGCAGCCGTGCGGAATAGAGTCTTGTCGAACGGATGCATCTCGGCACGGACAGCGTCCCGAATCTCGGCAAGCTGAAGAGCCTTCGCGTCGGCGCGCGGTCGAAGTCCGGCCTGCCCGAGCGGCACAAGGTGCGCCGAACGGCTGTTGGTCCCACGCGAAAGGCGCGCGGCTGCCTGGCCGGCGAACACGCCCGACGACAGCGCCCAGGCCGAGTTGACGTTTCCGCCGCCGGAGATCGCACCCGCGGCCTTCTCGCGCGAGGCATTGTCACCCGCCACGAACAGGCCCGGCACCGACGTCGCGCAGTCCGCATCGACCACGCGCGCGCCGCCGAGACCGCGGATCGTGCCGTCATTGTGCAGCGCGACCTCGAACCGGTCGCGGTAGGGATCGATCAGCCAGCGATCGAACACCAGCGGCACGTTCGGCGAAATCGTATGCAGCCTCGCCTTCACATCGTCTGGCAGACGATGCAGCGAACAGTACACCGGTCCACGCTGCAACGCCCGGGCGAGACGCACGGTCTGATCCGGCCCAAGCGGCAGGTCGAGCTCGCGCTGATCGGCGTCGTAATAGGTCGCGAACGAATAGGCCATGCTGCGCGTCATCGTCGAATGCGCTGGCGCGATGGTGTAGGCGGCGGTGAATTCCATGCCGGACAATTCGGCGCCGGCTTCGGCCGCCAGCAAATAACCGTCACCCGTGTTGGTCCGCGATCCCAGAAGGTGCGACAGGAAGCTGGTCCCGCCCGCCGCCAGCACGACGGCGACGGCCTCGATTTGATACGGCCTGTTGCCGTCCTGCCGGCGCAGACCACGCACGCCCCCGATCGAGCCATCGTCGCGCGCCAGCAGTTCCAGCACCGGCGAATGGTCGAGAATGGTGACGCCGTGGCCGAGCGCGAACTGGCGAAGCGCACGCAAATATTCCGGTCCGCGCACCGCGCGATGATTGACCCGTCCGTCGTCGTCCACGCCAAATTTGTAGTACGGCGCAAGCCGCGGCAGCGTCCGCCAGGTCTGATCGAGGATGCGGTGCATCCATTCGGCTTCGCCGAGCCCAAGCCCCGCCGCCATGCGATTGCGCACGGTCGTTGCGCGCGCTTCGGGAGGATCCGGCGGAACCCACCAATGCCCTGGGCCCGCCGCCGCGGTTACCCCGCTGGTGCCGCAATAGCCCTTGTCAGCCAGGATAACCCGCGCGCCAGCCTCCGCAGCGGCGCTCGCCGCCCACGCACCCGCCATGCCACCGCCGACGACCAAAACGTCGGTCGTGATCGACAGCGGTTCGCGCGATGAGGAAGCCATGGACAATGCCTTGGGCAAAGCGGCGACATCGCCGGCGCCGAAACTGTTCCGGACCTGAGAGCGATACGCGCCGGAGTATCGTTGGGTGACCTCGCGTCGGCGTCAATGAAACGCAAAACTCTTTTGCGGGCTGATTGCGAACAAGTCGTGCCGCCATTGCGGGTGTCGGCGCTACCGCCATTTCGGGAGAGAACAACTTTTCCCTGCCGACGGATTCGTAAGAAGCAGCTTCTACACGTGAATTGACTTTGGAAACCAACTGGAGCCATTAGTCAGGTGAGCCAGATTAGCTTGCCGTCACTCCCTGACGTGCCCGGTCTGCCGGGATTGCCAGCGCCGCGCGATTCGCGGGCTTTTATACGTGTTTGCTTCATCGAAGAGCTGGCCGGCAGGCTTCGCGCCGACATTTCAAGGCTGCCATGGAAGATTCAGTCCAGATCAATTGCACGCGCTGCAAGAACGTCTTTCGCGATCGCGCCAAGCGGCTGCAGAACGGCTATTCGCGCCAATGTCCGGCTTGCGAGGTTGTCCTGTTCTTCGACGAAGACTCCCACGACCCGAACATCAAGCGGGCGATGCGAACCGCCCGGCGCGTGCGGAAGGAGTTGCGTGAGGACGAAGGGACGCGCGCGAGAAAGGCCCCGGCGGCTTCTCGAACGTCCGGCACTCGCTCACGATCAAATTCACGGGAGACGGAGACAAAGACAGACGACGACTGAGCTCGCGTACGCCAAGCCTTTGGCGAGAGCGTTACCCCCCGAAAGTTTGGCAGGACATCTGCCAAGCGCTGGAACGGTTGGTGGCCAAGACTAATCGCAAACGACCAATCGCAAGACTAATCGCCTTCTCCGTAGTGGGTGGATTGATCCATCCAGCGGCGCGTGGCCTCGTCGCTCCAGCCGGGAACTGCGACGCGAGGCGCCGAGGTCGCATCTGCAGGCGGGCGCGCTGCCGCCGGTTGGCGTGCGCGGGGGTGACGCTCCGGTGCGGCGTTCGCCGAAGCGCACAAGATGATCAACAGGCCAAGCGCCAGAACTGACCGCATCGCATTTGCTCCAGGCGACGCATTATCTACCGCAAACGGCGGCATGTCGACCACGATCGCGCCACCCGGCATTGCCCGGGATCAGCCGCGTCGCGGCGTTTCGACGTAGCGCTTGAAGCTGTTCAGGATGGCCTGCCAGCCGCCGCGCTGCTGCTCGACCGAATGGGTTTCCTCGCCGTCGAAGGTGACGCGCAACTTGACGCCGCCGGCTTCGGGCGTGAACGCGACCTGCGCGGTACGATCGCCGAAGGCATATTCAATCAGGCTCGGCTCCTCGAGCTTGGTGTAGGTTCCGGCGAAATCAAAACCCATGCTGCCGTCCTTCGCTTCCATCCGCGAGGAGAAAGCGCCGCCGACGCGCAGGTCGACCGATGCGGTAGTCGTGTGCCAATCGTCAGAGGCGGCATTCCACTGCTTGATATCCTCAGGCGTCGTGTAGGCCCGCCAGACATCGGCGATCGGCGCGGCAACAGTCGTTTCGACGGCAATCTTCATGTTGGCTCCTTCATTGCTGCGGAATTCTTGCGCCGCGGTCTATCATGCGCGCGCCGCGTCCGAACCGGAACGCATGATCACCTGCAATCTAGGAAGATATTGGCTGTGATCAATAAATGCAGGTCTGAAACTGCGGCGGCCGCCGGGACTATGAGAAACACATAATCGGCTCATCGCCATGAACCCTTCGCGATCTCCGACTAACCGAAGGGATCGAGGCCCTTCTGCCGGCAGAGCGTCGGGACGAGCGCTGGATCCTGGGCGACGCCTTCCGAACTCGTCGCGGCAATCGCGCCGCCGGTCACGACGCCGTTTTCGATGATGATCGTCGCCAGGAACGGCTGCATCCCCTGGTAGGTGCCTTTGCCGTTCCGCACATTGAGCTGGGCGCAGTAGTCGAGGGATCGCCGGCCCTCGCCGGTGACGATGGGAATTCTGGTCCACCTGAATTTCACGCCCTCGCGATCGCTCAAGCTGGCTGAGAACGCGTCAGCTAGCGTGGCCCGTTCGGAGACGGTCAGCTCTCGCATGGGTGTTTCCGCCGCTGGCGTTGGCAGTGCGGCCGCCGGCGACGCGGCCACCTCAGGTGTCGACACATATTCGGTGGTTGCCGCGCAGCCGGAGAGGCAGAGCACCACGACCAATGGAGCAACTGCCCCTATCGCGCCCCACCCCCTCGAGACCGTCGCGCCGCCGATCGAGCCCGGCCCGCTTGATTTGCAACGGGCCGGTCTGGTCGGCTGATCGATCATGCGCGCAATCAGTCTTTGTTCCAGTTTCCGTTGTGCCGTATCCACCACCCGACGAACCACTTCGCCCCGTAAACAAGTGCGACTATCGCAATCGCTGTCCAGAGCCACCAGAGCACAAATCTCTCCGTTGCCGATTACACGTCTCGAGAGGTCGGTTCCAGGGACTGCAATTGACTGCCAACATGGCGGCCCGCGCCATACCGGTCAGCCGACAGGCGCCAAACCGCAAAATCGTCGGAACCAGGATGGGAAGCAGGAGCGCCTCGCCGAATTGTCAGAGAGAGTATCCATCGCGCTCAAGATCGCTGAGCGGCGGGTCACCGCCGTGTGCAGCACCCACGCGATATCGGTCGCAATATTCATCGTGAAAAAGGTTCGATGTCCGCAATGTAATCGGTACTATTCTACTATCTCAATTTGCGCAAGAAGCAGGTTGAATTGACGCCGTCGGCGCAGCCCCCAATTGCGCTGGGTAAGCGGGTTCGACAGGCAACAATTCCGGCAACAAGGACCTGTAAAGAAAGCGCCGTGTAATGGCTTGGGTGGCCAGATTCTTTTTTGACGCGTTTTCTTCACGCGAACCGGCGTCCACTTCGCTCGAAAACGCTATGTGCCCCCAGGAGCGACCGAGGACATCATGCGGAACTTGAACACCGTCCTGACCAAGCTGAACGATCGACTCCTGCGGCTGGAGGGCGAATTGTTCGTCCTGCGATCGATCGCCAGAGCTGCGCTGACGGCCGGTGATGAGCCCGCCGCGCGAACCCGCGCGCTGCTCGAAGGCGCCAGGCTTGCGCTCGCCGACGAGGCCGAACGGCCGCTGGATTCTGCGACCGCGAAATACGTCACAGCCGCCATTGCCATGGTCGACGAACTGCTCGAGCATCCCCGCGAGGCCGCGCCGCTGTTCCGGGTGATCGATGGCGGCCGACAGAACGATTAACATTATCACGGAGTCGGCATCGATCTCGCACGATGAATTGCCGTCGGTTAACCGGCTCTTAATTTTCACATCCCATTTTTAACGGGTCATCCTCCGAAATTGTGAGAAGCCCGCAAGATGCCCGTCGTTCTGGAAGTGCGAGATAGCCTGAACCAGTTGCTTCCCAAATATGGCTTCACCCTCGACCCAGGCGAACCCGACGATTACACCGACCTTGCGAGGATCATTCTCCAGACCGTGCGCGATAGTGACTGGCGCGCCCACAAAGTCCAGTTTTCGGTCGGCGGACAACCGGTTGGCACAGCCGTCTACCGTTCTGCCGAGGCAGCGTAAGACTGAACGAGTCCTATAAAGCGCTTTCGATTGCCGCGTCATACGCTGCGATCGTCAGCTTCGCGCGCGTGGCGATCTCGGCAGCATTCATGCCCGGCTTGTAGAGGCTGCCGCCGAGGCCGAACGCGCGAATCCCCGCTTTCACATACTCCGCAAAATTGGTGTCGGAGACGCCACCGACGGCGGCGATCATCAGGTCGGGTGGCAACACGGCTCGGATTGCGGTGATGCCGGCGGCGCCAAGCACGCTCGCCGGAAAGAATTTCAGGCCCGAGGCGCCGGCCCTCGCCGCCAGCAGCGCTTCGGTCGGCGAGAATACGCCGGGCAGCGTGACCATCGACCGCGCGCCGGCGCGCGCCAGCGCGTCGGCATCGACGTTCGGCGACACCATCAACCGGCCGCCGACGTCATGGAGACGATCGACCTGATCAGTCGTCAGCACGGTGCCCGCGCCGATCAGGACATCGACGGGCGCAAGCTTGACCGCAGTTGCGATCGAACGGAACGGCTCCGGCGAATTGAGCGGAATCTCGATCGCCGTCATGCCGGCCTCGATCAGTGCGCTGACGATGCCATCGGCCTCGTCCGGCCGCACGCCGCGCAGGATCGCGACCAGCGGACGCTTCATCGGTGGGAACGGAATACTCATTGGCAGATCCTTTGGATTGATCCTTCATGTCGTCCAGATTGCGGCGGCCGCCCTGGCAAGACCGTGGCGGACTGCATCCTCTGCGTCGACGGACCTCTTGGGCACGGAGAGGGTTTCGAGAGCCAATTGATAGAGCACTTGAAGCCGCCCCGAGGCAATCAGCGTGACGGCGGCTCGCGGCGTTTGTCCGGCAAGTCCAGCCGCCAGTTCGAGGCCGATCAACGTGCCCGAGATCGCCTCGCGCGCGGCCGATGCGCTGCCTCCGAACAGCAGCTGCCGCGATCGTACCCGGAACAGCAAATTGGCGGCGAGCGCCGGCGTCGCAAAAGCCTCCGCGACCGCCGATGTGAAGGCATCGGCGTCCACGGCATCCTCGGCGCCACCAACCGCATGCGACAGGATCGTGTCGCTGACAACAGCGCTGAACAGCTCTCCGGTCATGAAGGTCGCAAAGCGCTCGACGGTGCCGCCGTGGACGCGGACCCATTTCGAATGCGTCCCCGGCATGCACACGATGGCCTCGCCAGCAGCATCCAGGCCGAGTGCGCCGAGCAACTGGGTTTCCTCGCCGCGCATCACGTCGGGCGCCGCCGCATCGCGCTGCGCGATCCCCGGCAGGATCCGGATGTCGCGCGCCTGGTCGGGGACGCGAGCGGCGCGGTCGAGGATATCGGTGAGACGCGCCGGCGTGTCGACGTAACCGGCCTCGACCCAGCCCTGCCGCGCGCCGGCCATGCCGCAGATCACGACCGGCAGATTGACCGCCACAGCGAGGGCATCGAGATGCGATTGCAGCACGGATGCAAAGCCAGTCTTGGCCGCCGCCATCATGCCCTCGTCGCTGCGGCGTTCCCCGAGGATGCCACCAGCACGATCCATCAGCCAGAGCCGCAAGCTGCTGGTGCCCCAGTCAACCGCAACATATGAAGCTTCGCTCATAGAGTTGTGTCCCACGATCACCAGCTTTCGTGCTTCGACGGCGTCGCGTCTACCGCGATAAAGCCGTTCATTTCATCGTGCAAGGCCCGCGATTGATGAGTAGTCTCCTGCGTCGCAGGCCGATGCCCGGGATTCGAAATGACCATCGTCAGCGGCGACGCCGTTCGTCCGTCAGCTGCCCCTACTGCTCCCTCGTCCCGCCTCGGCTCGATCGACGCCCTGCGCGGGATTGCGCTGTTTGGCGTGCTTGCAATCAATCTGGAAACCGAATTCCGGGTCTCGATCTTCCAGCAATTCCTGCCGCGCACGCCGGACCAGGGGCTCGGCGGCCTTGTCGACCGCGCGCTCGACATCTTCATCGACATGAAGGCGTTCGCGCTGTTCTCGCTGTTGTTCGGGGTCGGCCTT
This sequence comes from Bradyrhizobium sp. LTSPM299, assembly GCF_000938235.1. Classification (NCBI taxonomy): domain Bacteria; kingdom Pseudomonadati; phylum Pseudomonadota; class Alphaproteobacteria; order Hyphomicrobiales; family Nitrobacteraceae; genus Bradyrhizobium; species Bradyrhizobium sp. LTSPM299. The sequence continues at coordinate 75,079 of NZ_JYMU01000023.1, read as the reverse complement.
GCGATCCAGTTCGACCGTCTCGCACACAACGACCAACGCACGCGTCTCCTGGTGCAGCGAATGCTGGTGCTGCTCGGCTTTGGCCTGATCCATCTCTTCCTGATCTGGAACGGCGATATCCTCGCCGAATACGCGCTTGCGGGTCTGGTCGTGCTGCCGTTCCTGTTTGCGCCGACATGGCTGATCGCGGCCGGCAGCGTGGCCTTCCTCGCGCTTTATCTGCTGCAGCCGGTGCTACCGACCATCATTCCCTTTCCCGATCGATCCTGGCTCGTCGCCCATGTCGGCGAAGCCAACCGCATCTACGCGACGGCTGGTTTTTCGGAGATTCTTGCGTACCGGATCAAGGAGGTCGCGGCGCTCCTGCCGCTGCACAGCTACGTCTTGCCGCGCACGCTCGGGCTCTTCCTGCTCGGCGCGGCATGCTGGCGGGCCGGCCTGTTCGCGGCGGCGCGCCGATCGGCGGCATGGTTGCGGCTTGCCGCGGTGCTCGCGATCGCTGGAGGCCTTGGCTTGACGCTCGCGCCGTTCGCGCGGGCCTACAGCAGTCCCGCCGGCACGCTTGCGCTCGCTTTGGGCTACGCCGCGCTGGTGCTGGCAGCGGAGACCACCACGGCCGGCGCGCGTCTCTTACGCTGGGCCGAGCCGGTCGGACGGATGGCTTTCACCAACTACATCCTGCAATCGGTCATTCTCGGGTTTGTGTTCTATGGCTATGGCCTCGGCCTGTTCGGCAAGCTGGATTCCGTGACCGGGCTTGCGATCGTCATCGCGGTCTATGTTGCGCAGGCAATCGCCAGTCGGTGGTGGCTGCAGCGCTTCCGCTACGGCCCGATCGAGTGGCTGTGGCGGGCGCTGATGTATGGGCGTGCGCCGAAGTTCAGGAACGCGGACTGATATCGCCCGCGACCATTGCCTCAACTGTAGAAGCCACCGCTCACGTCAGCGAGTGCGCGGATCAACTATCGCGCCCCCTTCAGCGTACAGGAGGTCGTGCAGGTCGTGACATTGCCGTGGTCACACTTGATGCAGGCGTTGACGCACTGGTCCATGACCTTGGGATTGTACTGGCGATAGAGATTGGCCGCGCAGGTGTTGGTCGATCCCGTGACCTCGGTATCGGACCAGCAGCCGGACAGGGCAAGCGCTGCGGCACCCAGAATGGCGACCTTGCGCATATGGCCTCCCACCGTGTTCCACTGGAGTAACCTTGATTGGTTAGGTTAAGTTCCAGTTTCAATTGCGACCTTATCCGCAAGCAGTATTGCTTATCCACCGGACATTTCCCCAAGGTCCGGGCCCACACCGGCAAGGCCGTCAGGCGATTCTGCCTGACGGCCTTGTTGCTGCCAAGACGAGGATATTGAGACGATGGCCCGAAAGCCGCGCTGGTCATTCAAGGAGGACCGCCGACTGATGGAACTAGCACGCTCATCCAAGACACTCGAGGATGTGGCCAGGGCCACCGGGCGCTCGCCGGACCGAATCAAGAAAATGGCGATGCGCCTTGGCCTGTCGATCAAGTCGCGCGCCGCCAAGAAACAATAAGGCATGATGCGGGCAGCCTGGATCGGCCAGCCGCTCGAGTCACGGCTCGGGGCAGTCTTCCTTCGCCGGCACATCCTTCGCCCGCACCTGGATCGCCCCGGTCGCGACATTGTCCACGCGGGAGCAGGTGGTGAGCACGAAGGCGACCCTGCTGCATTGCCAGTCCGGGCCGAGCGCGGCGCTGGAGACCTGCTCGGGCGAGGCCAGGCTAAACGCCACAAACGCCACCAGGCAGGCGCATGTCACGACCACGGTGGCCAGCACCACGGCCTTTCGGGACCACAGATTGGGTATCATGGTCTTGGTTCCTGTCGATCCCCAGAAGCCTAGGCGCCGCCCGTCGCCGGCCTATGTGATCAAAACCACACTTCGGACCGAACTTTCGGACTACCCCTTGGACCCTGATGTGGGATCTATACCGCACTGCCGCAAGAACCATCAGCGCGCCGGCTCGATCACATTGCAGTTGGTGCGGCCCGACATCAGGCAGTCCTGTAGCTTGCTCGCTGCGGTCAGGTCATGGGCAAGCCAGAGGCCGACCGCGAGCATCACCGCCGCTACCAGCAGTCCCACCAGCGCGCCGCGGCGGCTGCCTCCCTCGTCGGAATCGCTCATGAATGCATCGGTTCCAAATCCTGCGAGCGCCCATCATGGCCGCTTTGCACGGTGGCGTGCGATCAATTCTGCAACAGTCGCGCAATTAAATGCGCCGCCCGAGCATCCAGGCCGCTATTCCGTTGCACGCTGCGGCTGGTTGCGAAAAACTGCTTGCTCAGGGAGCGCGTGGTGCGGAGCGTGCCGATGAGCGAACAAGAAGCGACCCGGGAAACCACCTACGACTATCAGCGTTACCGGCGATTGCTATCGGAAGCTATCGACGAGACCAGCCGGCGGCGGCTGATCGACCTGCTGGTCCAGGAAAGAGCGCGTGACAGGCTGGAGGTCCAACGGGCCTCCGACCGGGCCACGATGACGGCCGAGACGGTTGCAAAGGTTCTGGGCACAAAGGTCTTGGGCTTAAAGGTCCTGGGCGCAAAGGTCCTGGGCACCAACGGGCGGCCCGAGCCGTTCTCGCGCGGTTAGAATTTTCGGCGAATCGCGGTGACCAGCGCACCCATCAGGATGGTTTTTGGGCTATTTGCTGTTCACTCATATCTCCCCTGCTCTGTCGCCCTCGTTCAACGCTGGCGTTTTGCGTAGGCTTCACCTATTAGACGCCCAACTGAAACCCCATCCCCCGAACAGAAAGCAGCAAGGCTTCCTCTATGAGTGGCTTCAAGGAACCCGGTTTTGCCGACCGCCAGAAAGCGGCCCTGCTGGCGCGGCAGCAGATCCTCAACAAGTTTCGCACCCAGCCGGGTCCTGATGATCCGGCCGTGAAGGCGCGCGCCGACGAGCGCGCAGCGACCGCCGAACGGCGTGAAAAGGCCAGAGAGGCCCGCGAGGTCGAGAAGGCCGAACAGAAGCGGCGCGAGGAAGAGGCCGCGGCGGCCGAGGCCGTCCGGATCGCCCGCGAAAAGGAAGAGGAGGTGGCGAGGCTCGCCGCAGAAGAGGCCGATCAGAAGGCCAAGCGCGACGCCCGCTACGCCGCCCGCAAGGAGCGCGGCAAGAAGAAGCGATAGGCTGATACGCTTTGGGCCCGCCACGATATAGCGGGCCCGGCGATGATGGCATTGTGCCGGCAGGTCAGTTCTTCTTCATGCCGTCGTCTTTCTTCATCATCCCGCCATCCTTCTTCATGGCGTCGTCCTTCTTCATCATGCCACCGTCTTTCTTCATGGCATCCTTGGATCCGTCCTTGGACATCGTGTCCTCTTTCTTCATCCCGTCGTCCTTGCCCATCTTGTCCTGGGCAAACGTGGCCGGTGCGAGCGCAAGGCTCAACGAGAGGAGCGCGGCCGAAAGGCCGATGCTGGTCTTGGTGGTCATGATGATCATCCCTGGTGTGGTCGAATGTGAGAGCGACGATTGCCGCTGTCTTGTCGACGCGTCAGGACCATCGAACGTTACCTCAATGACGTATTCTTGAACCGCGGCGCCGCCCTCGTTCGGATGATCCACCGCGCACGGGGGTTGGACGACACTGCGTCGTCGCGCCGCAGTGTGCATCGCAGCAAGCTCGGAGCTTGCCGTCGCGCGTCCACTCGCACTATCAGAGCCCTCGAACTATCAGACTAGAGAAGATTCACGCGAAGACCGGCTAAGGTGCGCCCAGCGCCGGCCTAACAGCCCATCAAGAAGCTCTTCAGGGGGAACCCATGCTCACACGCCGCCACGTCCTCGCGTCCGCCCTCGCCGCGCCCGCCATTCTGCAGATGGGCACCGGCACTGCGCATGCCGCGACCACACTGAAAATCTCGCACCAGTTCCCCGGCGGCACGATCGACAAGGGCGACTTCCGCGACCGTCTCTGCCGGGTGTTCGCAGCCGAGGTGGCAAAGCGATCCGGCGGCGAGCTTGCCGCCGAGGTCTATCCGAACTCCTCGCTGATCAAGACCAACGCGCAGTTCTCGGCGATGCGCAAGGGCGCGCTCGATCTCAGCCTGTATCCGATGCCCTATGCCGGCGGTGAACTCCCGGAGACCAATATCGGCCTGATGCCGGGTCTCGTCACGACCTACGACCAGGGCATGCGCTGGAAGAAGGAGCCGGTCGGCAAGGCGCTGACCGATTTCCTCGCCGACAAGGGCATCATCTTGATCTCCTGGGTCTGGCAGGCCGGCGGCGTCGCCAGCCGCTCGAAGCCGATCGTGGCGCCGGAAGACGCCAAAGGAATGAAGGTGCGCGGCGGTTCGCGCGAAATGGACATGGTGCTGCAGACCGCCGGCGCCGCCGTGCTGTCGGTCCCCTCCAACGAGCTCTACGCGGCGATGCAGACCGGCGCCTGCGACGCCGGTATCACCTCCTCCACCAGCCTGATCTCGTTCCGCCTCGAGGAGATCGCGAAATCCCTCACCTCGGGCGCCGGTGCATCCTATTGGTTCATGCTGGAGCCGCTGATGATGTCGAAGGCGATCTTCGACAAGCTGCCCAAGAACCAGCAGGACGTCATCCTGGCGGTCGGCGAGGAGCTGGAAGCCTTCGGCCGCAAGGGCGCGCAGGACGACGACGCCGAGGTCGCCAAGGTCTATGAGAAAGTGGGCGCCAAGGTCAGCGCGCTCGATGCCGCCACCGTCGGCAAGTGGCGCGACATTGCGCGCGACACCGCCTGGAAGGACTACGGTGCCAAGACGCCGACGGCAGCCAACCTGCTGAAACTCGCAAGCGACGTCGCCACATGATGCATGGTCCGATCCCGGATCAAGCCGAAACCGCAAGCCCTGTCGCGGGCAACACGCCCGTGGCGCTGCTCGAGCGCGCGCTTTCCATCTGCAACAACATCATCGTGGTGTTTGCCGCGATCGCCCTGATCGCGGCCTGCGTGGTCCTCAGCTACAGCGTGATCGGGCGCGCCGTCTTCCACATGGCGAATTACTGGCAGGACGAGGCCGCCGTGTTCCTGCTGGTCGGCGCCACCTTCATGTCCGCGGCCTATGTGCAGAGCCAGCGTGGCCATATCGGCATCGAGGCATTCGTCGGCCTGCTCTCGACGCGGGCCAACAGCGTCCGGCTCTGGCTGGTCGATGTCGCGAGCTTCGCGTTCTGCACCTTCTTCGCCTGGAAGTCCTGGACCCTGGCGCATGAGGCCTATGTCGACGGCCAGGTCTCCAACTCGATGTGGTCGCCGCCGCTCGCGATCCCCTATGTGCTGATGGCGCTTGGCATGACACTTCTCTGCGTGCAGATCCTGCTGCAGATCATCGTTCCGCTGACCGGTGGCGCGCGCCGATGACCGTGTTTGGTATCGGCATCTCCTACGGGCTTGCCACCCTGTTTGCGATGTTCTCGGGCATGCCGATCGCATTCGCGCTGGGCGCGGTCGCGGTCGTGTTCATGGCGATCTACATGCCGGCGGCCTCGCTCGATACGGTGACGCAGAACGTCTATGAGGAGATGGCCTCGATCACGTTGCTGTCGATCCCGCTGTTCATCCTGAAGGGCGCTGCGATCGGAAAATCCCGCGCCGGTCAGGATCTCTATTCGGCGCTGCACGCCTGGTTGCATCGCGTGCCCGGCGGTCTCGGCGTCGCCAACGTGTTTGCCTGCGCGCTGTTCGCAGCGATGGCGGGCTCCTCACCGGCAACCTGCTCTGCGATCGGCTCGGCCGGCATCCCCGAGATGCGCAAGCGCGGTTATTCTGGCGGCTTCGCCGCAGGGATCATCGCCGCCGGCGGCACGCTCGGCATCCTGCTGCCGCCATCGATCACGATGATCCTGTTTGCGGTCGCCGCCGAGAAATCGCTGGGCCGACTGTTCCTCGCCGGGATCGGCCCCGGGCTGTTGCTGGTGACGCTGTTCGGCGTCTACGCCGTGTATCGCTTCCGGAAAGAATATGCCGCGGCCCGCGCCGTCTATGACGCAACCGGCAAGGACGCAGCGATCCTGCAGCACGACGAGTTCACCATGGCCGAGCGCTTCAGCGCGCTGCCGCGGGTGCTGCCGTTCGTGCTGCTGCTGACCGGCGTGATGATCGCGCTCTATGGCGGCTACTCAACGCCGTCGGAAACCGCCGGTCTCGGCGGCCTGCTGGCGCTCGCCTTGATCGCGGTGATCTACAGCGTATGGCGGCCGAACGATCTGGCGCCGATCCTAAAATCGACGATCCGCGAATCCACCATGCTGATGATGATCATCGGCATGTCGCTGCTCTATTCCTATGTGATGAGCTATTTGCACATCTCGCAGTCGGTCGCCGAATCCATCGTCGCCATGCATCTGCCGCGCTGGGAGCTGCTGTTCGCGATCCTGGTGATGGTAATCATGCTCGGCTTCTTCCTGCCGCCGGTCTCGATCATCCTGATGACCGCGCCGATCGTTTTACCGCCGCTGCGCGCTGCCAATTTCGACATCATCTGGTTCGGCATCGTCATGACCATCGTCATGGAGATGGGCCTGATCCATCCGCCGGTCGGCCTGAACATCTTCGTCATCCGCAATGTCGCGCCGGATATTCCCCTGAGCGAGGTGATCTGGGGCACGCTGCCGTTCGTGCTGCTGATGATGTTCGCAGTGCTGATGCTGTGCTTGTTCCCGGGGATTTCCACCTGGCTGCCGGATTTGGTGATGGGAGCGGACGGGAGCCGGTGAGACTCACGTAGGATGGGTAGAGCGCAGCGAAACCCATCACCTTCGTGGGTTTCGCTGCGCTCTACCCACGCTACGAGGTCGTGTGCTTCTTCTTCGCATTCAGCGCCGAGGCGACGCGGCTTACTGGTGGACGGCCCAACAACCCGGCGACCTCGTTGGTCGCCACGAGCAGCTTCTCTATGTCGACGCCGGTCCTGATCCCCATCCCCTCGAGCATATAGACCACATCCTCGGTCGCCACATTCCCCGTCGCGCCTGGCGCATAGGGGCAGCCGCCGAGGCCACCGGCGGCACTGTCGATGACGCGGACGCCCTCCTCGATGCCGGCATAGAGATTGGCGAGCGCCTGGCCGTAGGTATCGTGGAAGTGCATTGCGAGCCTGTCCGCCGGCACCTCGCCGGCGACAGCCCGCAGCATCTGCTTTGCCTTGAGCGGCGTGCCGACCCCGATGGTGTCGCCGAGCGAGATTTCGTAGCAGCCGAGGTCCCACAATGTCTTCGCGAGATCGGCGACAGCTTTCGGCTTGATCTCGCCGTCGAACGGACATCCCAGCACGCACGAAATATAGCCGCGAACCTTGACGCCATCGTCCCCGGCGCGCGCAAGAACCGGCTTGAATCGTTCGATGGACTCCGCGATCGAACAATTGATGTTGGCGCGCGAAAACCCTTCGGATGCGGCCGCGAACACCGAGACGACCTTGGCGCCGGCTGCGCGCGCGGCGTCATAGCCCTTCTCGTTCGGGACCAGCACATGGAATTCGGCGCCTTTGACGTGGCTGACGCCGCGTAACACCTGATCCGAACTCGCCATCTGCGGGATCGCCTTGGGCGAGACAAAGGCGCCGACCTCGACGGTGGTAAGCCCGGCCGCCACCAGCGCCTCGACAAACGCGATGCGTGCTTCAACGCTGACTGATCTCTTCTCGTTCTGGAGGCCGTCGCGCGGCCCCATTTCGATGATGCTGATATGATCGCTCATGACGCCGCCGCCGGCTCGATCTCGGCAAGCTCGACACCTTCGCCGACGATGTCGCCGACCTTGCATTTGAGCTTCCTCAGCACGCCCGCGTAAGGCGCGCGCAAGGTCTGCTCCATCTTCATGACTTCCAGCGTCAGGATCGGCGCGCCCTTCTCCAGTGTCGCGCCTTCCTCGGCAAGCAGCGCCACCACAGTGCCCGGCAGCGGCGCCACGATCTTGTCCTCGCCGACCTCCTCGTCGCTCTCGCCGCCGAACGGATCGATCCAGTGCAAATCGAAGCGGCCGTTGCGGGTGCGCAGATAGAGCTCGTGACCGTCGATGACGAACGCAACACGCGACTTGAGGCCATTGAGCGTCAGATCGAATCCGCCATCGTCAGGTGATGAGATAGTGAAGGCAAGTTCGTGCCCGCCGACGGACAAGGTCGAGGGTCCGTGGCCATAGTGCAACGTGATGGTCTGCTCGGCGGTATGGCCCTGCCGGAACGAGAAGACGCGCTGGCGGCGGCCGACCGGCATCCAGCCGAAGGTCTGCCAGGGCGAGTTGGCGGCGCTTCGCGCGGCTTTCTGTTCCTCGTTGACGATCGCAGCCACCGCCGCGCAAAGCTCGAACTCGCCCGCCGCGCCCTTCTCGGCCGTCAGGTTCTTCAGCTCGCGCTCGATGAAGCCGGTGTCAATCCTGTTGGCCCGCGTCTCCGGATGCATCACCAGCGCCGACAGGAACGGGATGTTGGTGACGATACCGCGGACATCGGTCTGCTCCAGCCCGCGGTTGAGCTTCTCGATCGCGGCCTGCCGCGTCGGTGCCCAGGCAATCACCTTGGCCAGCATCGCGTCGTAGTAAGGCGATACGGCGTCGCCGCTGCGATAGCCGGCATCGATGCGCAGGCCGTCGCCCTCTGGTGGGGTCCGCCAGGTCTTGATCCGGCCGACCGACGGCATGAAATTCTTCTGCGGGTTCTCGGCATAGACCCGGGCCTCGATGGCGTGGCCGTTGAGCTTGATCTCGTCCTGCTTCAGCGGCAGCGCCTCGCCGAAGGCGACGCGGAGCTGCCATTCGACCAGATCGATGCCGGTAATCAGCTCGGTGACGGGATGCTCGACCTGCAGGCGCGTGTTCATCTCGATGAAGAACACGTCCTTGCTGTCGGAGACGAACTCGATGGTGCCGGCGCCGACGTAGTTGACCGCACCGGCCGCCTTGCGGGCGGCTGCGCAGACCGCCTCGCGTTGCGCGGCGTTGAGCGTCGGCGACGGTGCCTCCTCGATCACCTTCTGGTGCCGCCGTTGCAGCGTGCATTCGCGCTCCCAGAGCGAGAGCAGATTGCCATGGCTGTCGCCGACGATCTGAACCTCGATATGCCGGGGGTTCTGGACGTATTTCTCGATCAGCATGCGGTCGTCGCCGAACGCCGCCTTGGCCTCGCGTTTGGCGCTGACGATCGCGGCCGACAATTCGGCGGCCGAATTGACCACGCGCATGCCGCGGCCGCCACCGCCGGCGGAGGCCTTCGCCAATACCGGGAAACCGATCCGGTTGGCCGCGTCCGCAAGGGTCGCCTCGTCCTGGGCCTCGCCGTGATAGCCGGGCACCAAGGGCACACCGGCCTTCTCCATCAGCGCCTTCGAGCCGGATTTCGAGCCCATCGCGGTCATCATCCCGGCGGTCGGGCCGACGAACACCAGACCGGCGTCGAGGCAGGCCTGCGCGAATTCGGCGTTCTCCGAGAGGAAGCCATAGCCGGGGTGCACGGCCTCGGCGCCGGTCTCGCGGGCGGCGGCGATCACGCGCTCAATGTTGAGATAGCTGTCGCGCGCCCGCGCGGGGCCGAGCAGCACGGCCTCGTCGGCGAGCGCGACATGCATGGCGTCGCGGTCGACCTCCGAATAGACCGCCACTGTGCGCAGCCCCATGGCGTGCGCGGAGCGGATGACGCGGCAGGCGATCTCGCCGCGATTGGCGATCAGCAGCGTACGGAAACGCCGGTAGAGTTTTGAGCGGTCCATCATCAGATCCTGCATCACATCCTGAACAGGCCGAATTTCGTCGGTTCGATTGGCGCATTAGCGGCGGCCGAGAGGCCGAGCCCAAGCACCAGACGCGTATCGGCGGGATCGATCACGCCATCGTCCCACAGCCGTGCGGTGGCGTAATAGGGATTGCCCTGGCTCTCATACTGGGCACGGATCGGCGCGCGGAATTTGTCCTCTTCCTCCGCCGACCAGGCCTCGCCCTTGGCCTCGATATTGTCGCGGCGGACCTGGCTCAGCACCATCGAGGCCTGCTCGCCGCCCATCACGGAGATGCGGGCATTCGGCCACAGCCAGAGGAAACGCGGGCTGTAGGCACGGCCGCACATGCCGTAATTGCCAGCGCCGTAGGAGCCGCCGATCACCACGGTGAATTTCGGCACGCCGGCGGTGGCAACCGCCGTCACCAGCTTGGCGCCGTCGCGTGCGATGCCGCCGGCCTCGTATTTCTTGCCGACCATGAAGCCGGTGATGTTCTGCAAAAACACCAGCGGAATGCCACGCTGGCAGCACAGCTCGATGAAGTGCGCGCCCTTCAGCGAGCTCTCGCTGAACAGGATGCCGTTGTTGGCGATGATGCCGACCGGATAGCCCCAGATATGGGCGAAGCCGCAGATCAGCGTGGTCCCGTAGAGCTTCTTGAACTCGTCGAATTCGGAGCCGTCGACGATCCGCGCGATGATGTCGTGCACGTCGAACGGTTTTCTGCCGTCGGCGGAGACGACGCCGTAGATCTCTTCCGCTGGAAACAACGGCTCTTGCGGCGGACGCATGTTGAGCGACGCAGGCGTCGGCTGCTTCAGGGTGCCGACGATGCGCCGGGCGATCCCGATCGCGTGCGCATCGTTCTGGGCGTAGTGATCGGTCACCCCTGATTGCCGCGAATGGACATCGGCGCCGCCGAGTTCCTCGGCGGTGACGATCTCGCCGGTCGCAGCCTTCACCAGCGGCGGACCGCCGAGGAAGATCGTCCCCTGATTTCGCACGATGATGCTCTCGTCCGACATCGCCGGCACATAGGCGCCACCGGCAGTGCAGGATCCCATCACGATCGCCACCTGCGGAATGCCAGCTGCGGACATCTGCGCCTGGTTGTAGAAGATGCGGCCGAAATGCCGCTCGTCGGGGAAGATCTCGTCCTGCAGCGGCAGGAACGCGCCGCCGGAATCGACCATGTAGACGCAAGGCAGATTGTTCTGCCGTGCGATGTCCTGGGCGCGCAGATGCTTCTTCACCGTCATCGGATAATAGGTGCCGCCCTTGATGGTGGCGTCGTTGGCGACGAGGATGCATTCGCGCCCCGAGATGCGTCCCACCCCGGTCACGACGCTCGCCGAATGCACGTCACCGCCATAAAGGCCGTTGGCGGCCAGCGGCGACAGTTCGAGGAATGCGGTGCCGGGGTCCACCAGCAGATCGACGCGATCGCGCGCCAGCATCTTGCCGCGCGACGTATGACGGGCGCGAGAAACCTTGCCGCCGCCGCCGGCAACCTGATTGAGCTTGTCGCGGAGTTCCGCGACCAGGCCGCGCATCACGTCGGCATTGCGGGCAAATTCGGAGGATGTGGGATCAATCGTCGAATGAAGCGGCATGGGCGTTGCACGTCTCGTTGGGGATACCGACAAGGACTTGTGGAAAAGATTATCGCGCGAATCCTACGCCGTCTTTGCAAACAGCTCGCGGCCGATCAGCATGCGGCGGATTTCGCTGGTGCCGGCGCCGATCTCGTAGAGTTTTGCGTCGCGCAACAGGCGGCCGGTGGGATAGTCGTTGATGTAGCCATTGCCGCCGAGCAATTGCATTGCATCCAGCGCGCATTGGGTGGCCTTCTCGGCAGCGTAGAGAATGGCGCCGGCCGCATCCTCGCGCGTGGTCTCGCCGCGGTCGCAGGCTTTCGCCACCGCATACACATAGGCGCGCGAGGCGTTCATCGTGGTGTACATGTCGGCGAGCTTGCCCTGCACCAATTGGAACGTACCGATCGGCTCGCCGAATTGTTTGCGCTCGTGGACGTAGGGCAGCACGACGTCCATGCAGGCCTGCATGATGCCGATCGGACCGGCTGCCAGCACCGCGCGCTCATAGTCGAGCCCGCTCATCAACACGTTGACGCCGCGGCCAACCTCGGAGAGCACGTTCTCCTCGGGCACCTCGCAATCCTCGAACACCAATTCGCAGGTGTCGGAGCCGCGCATGCCGAGCTTGTCGAGCTTCTGCGCGGTGGAAAAACCCTTCATGCCCTTTTCGATGATGAAGGCGGTGATGCCGCGCGGGCCGGCGTTCGGATCGGTCTTGGCATAGACCACCAGCGTCTCGGCGACCGGGCCGTTGGTGATCCACATCTTGTTGCCGTTGAGCACAAAGCGGTCGCCCTTCTTCTCGGCGCGGGTCTTCATCGAGACCACGTCGGAGCCGGCCGACGGTTCCGACATCGCCAGCGCCCCGACATGCTCGCCCGAGATCAGTTTTGGCAGATATTTCCGCTTTTGCGCCTCGCTGCCGTTGCGCCGGATCTGGTTGACGCAGAGGTTGGAATGCGCGCCGTAGGCCAGCCCGACCGAGGCCGAGGCCCGCGAAATCTCCTCGACCGCGATGCAATGCTCGAGATAGCCGAGGCCCGAGCCGCCATATTCCTCCTCGACCGTGATGCCGTGCAGACCGAGTGCGCCGATCTTCGGCCAGAGGTCGCGCGGGAATTGATTGCTGCGATCGATCTCGGCGGCGCGCGGTGCGATCTCGTTGCTCGAGAAATCATGCACCGTCTCGCGGATCGCATCCGCGGTTTCGCCGAGGTCGAAATTGAATATTGCCGCCTGGTTCGAGGCCATGATCCCTCCCTGTGAGATTCATTCCGCAATTAAACGATCATACGTTTTTTTATTTCTTTCGCAAGCGGCTCTGCTATAGTTCGTGCGTGAGTTCCGCAGCGCGTTGAATCTGCTTGGATTTTGTGCAACAAACATACGGTCGTTCGCTTGTTTCTGCACGTCTCTGGCAAGCCAACACCCATCCCGAGGCCCTCGATGGCACGCACGATCGGCTCACACGGCCCCACGACGCTGGAGGCGATCCGCAAGGCCGGCGTGCGCCTGATCTTCGAGCAAGGCTATGAGGCGATGAGCCTGCGCCAGCTCGCCGCCGAGGTCGGCATCCAGGCCGGCTCGCTCTACAACCATATCTCAACCAAGCAGGAATTGCTGTTCGACCTGGTGCAGGACCATATTAACGATTTGCTGCGGCAGCTTGATCTCGCTTTGGAGGGAAAGACCGATCCGGTCGAGAGGCTGCGCAGCTTCGTCGCCTTCCACGTCACCTACCACATGACCCGCAAGCGCGAGGTCTTCATCGCCAATTCCGAGCTGCGCAGCCTGGAGCCGAAGAACTACGACGTGGTGGTGACGCTGCGCGGCGCCTACGAGCAGCGGTTGGCGCAGATCCTCGCGGACGGGGTGTCCGAAGGCGCCTTCGAGGTGGTCGACATCCAGGTCGCAACCTTTGCCATCATCGCGCTGTTGACCGGGCTGTGCACCTGGTACCGACCCGGCGGCCGGCTGACCAAGGAGGCGATCGTCGCAGCCCACGAGAAGCTGGTGCTGTCGGGGGTGGCGCCGCAGGCGGTGCTCGGCGAGACAGGCAAGGGCGGCAGCCGTCAACGCAGCATCCTGGCCGGTGAGCAGCCGTGACGGAGCGTCACCAGCTCGACGACATCGACCTCAAGATCCTGTCCGAGCTGCAGCAGGACGGCCGGATGAGGATCAACGAACTCGCCGCCCGTGTCGGCATCACCGCCCCACCCTGCCTTCGCCGTGTCAGAACCTTGCGCAGCCTTGGCGTGATCCAGGCGATCCGCGCCACAATCGACGAACGGCTGCTCGGCTATGAGGTAACGACCTTCGTCCTGATTCAGCTCGACAGCCAGAATCTGGCCGCGATCGAGGCATTCGAGGGCGCGGTCGCAACCGTGCCGCGTTTCCTGCAATGCTGGCGGATTTCCGGGGATGCCGACTTCATGCTCAAATGCGTCGCGCCTGATGTCGACGACATGCGCCGGCAGCTGCTGCAATTCGCAGGCCTGCCCAATGTGCGTAAAATCAGAAGCTTTCCGGTGCTCGGCGTCTCCAAGGACGCCCCGCTGCCGATTCCCGGCAGCCTGGCAGTACCAAACCCGGCGGCCTGATTCCTGGCCCCCTCAACGGGTCCAACGCTTTAATGGGTCCAGGGCTCCCAGCGGCGGAACGCGAAATTGTCGGCATAGGCGATCTGGCGATGCGCCGAATCCTTCGGCTCGATCACCTGGTAGGCGATGCCCTTGCGCTCGCAATAGGCGACCGCCTCCTCCCTGGTCTCGAAGTGAAGCGTGAGCTGCTGCTTCATGTCGCCCGACGACGTCCAGCCCATCAGCGGCTCCACGGTGCGCGGCTGCTCCGGCTCGTAATCCAGTTGCCATTCTTTGGTCTTGGCACGTCCCGATTGCATCGCGTTTTTGGCGGGCTTAAAAATGCGTGCGGTCATGGATGGTCGGGCCCCGTGGGAGGTGCAAGATTGAAGCGGTTGGAGGAAACCGCCGGGACAGTATAGAGACACCGTTCAGAACTTGATCGGTGATTCCCTGCCCTCGGAAGCTACCTTCACCGGACCGGTATAGTCATTCTGCTAAGCTGTGACAATCTGGGCTTCGGGATCGTTCTGCCCCACGCGGCGAGGCCGAAGCATCACCTCGAAGAAGCGGGACCCCATGGAAATTCACGCTCACCTGCCCGAAAAAGGACGTGACCTCCGGCTCGACCTGTTCCGCGGGATCGCGAACTGGGCGATCTATCTCGATCACATCCCCGACAATATCGTGAACTGGATCACGACCCGGAATTACGGCTTCAGCGACGCCGCCGACCTCTTCGTCTTCATCTCCGGCTACACGGCGTCGTTTGTCTATGCCCGCATGATGATGGAGCGCGGCTTCATCGTCGGCGCCACGCGGCTGACCAAGCGCGTCTGGCAGCTCTACGTCGCCCACATCATCCTGTTCGTGATCTACATCGCCTCGATCAGCTACCTCGCGCTGCGCTTCGGCGATTCCGAGATGATCAACGAGTTCAACGTCGCCGGCCTCGTCGACAATGCGACCGAGACGCTGCGGCAGGGACTTTTCCTGAAGTTCAAGCCGGTCAATCTCGACGTGCTGCCGCTCTACATCGTGCTGATGGGCCTGTTTCCGCCGGTGCTGTGGATCATGCTCCGGCAGCCGAACTGGACCATGCTGGCCTCGATCGCGCTGTGGCTGGTCGCGCGGCAGATGGGCTGGAATCTGGCGGCCTATCCGGCGGGGACCTGGTACTTCAATCCATACTGCTGGCAGGTGCTGTTCGTATTCGGATCATGGTGCGCGATGGGCGGTGCGCGCGACAACATGCACATCATCAATTCGCGCTACACGCTCTGGTTCTGCATCGCCTATATGATCTTCGCACTGATCATGACGATGGCAGGGCGCTTCCCGGACAGCCTTGGCGCCATGTTCCCGCATTGGCTCTATTCGGAGTTCAACCCGAACGACAAGACCAACCTTGCGCCCTATCGGTTCCTGCACTTCGTGGTCATCACCGTGCTGGTGATCCGCTTCGTCCCGAAGGACTGGTCGGCGCTGGAGTGGAAGGTGTTTGATCCGGTCATCGTCTGCGGCCAGCAGTCGCTCGCAGTGTTCTGCGTCGGCGTGTTCCTGTCCTTCGTCGGGCATTTCGAGCTGTCGATGAGCTCGGGCTCGCTGTTCGCCCAGATCTTCGTCAGCGTCTCCGGCATCGCGATCATGACGATCGTGGCCTACTACATCTCCTGGTCGAAGCGGCAGGACAAGCCGGTGAAACCACCGGCAGCAGCCAAACCGCCCGCGGCGCCAGCCAAAGCGGCCTAACTAACTGCTGCCTGACCGAAGGCCGGCTGACGATCTGCCTCACTTGCCCGGCGGCCGGCCCTTGCCGGCCGGTCGGTCGTTGCGCCACCTGCCCTGCGACGAGATCCCGCCCCAGGAGCTGGTCCAGCTATATTCGGCGGCTGGTGCCTTCGCTATGCTGTCCTGACTTCGCGCTCCCTGCAGAGCAAATGCAGCGCCCTGAGGGTCGAGGCAACGGACGATCCAGCTGCCGTCGGGCAACTCCAGCGGGCCCGCATAGACCCGTCCGCCGCCGGTCTTCACCCGCACTATGGCGGCGTCGATGTCATCGACGTTGAAGTAATAGAGCCAGAACGGGATCGGTTCGAGCGGCCGCTTGTTGAAGATACCGCCGGCAGTCAGCCCGCCAGCCGAGAACAACTGATAGGGCTCGTCGGCAGCCAAATCGGACTGAGCTTGCTGCCAGCCGAAAACCTCGCTGTAGAACCCGAAGGCCTTGCGCCAGTCGGCGGCCAGCAATTCATGCCAGCAGACACCCCAGGGCGCATCGAGGTCAGCGACCATCGACGGAGCGACCTTCAAACCGCCTACCAATCCAAACGTCGCGCGTTGCGGATCGGCGACGATCGAGACGCGGCCGATATTGGTGTTGGTCGGCGGCACATAGACGGCGCCACCAAGCTTTTGAATCCGGCCAACGGTCGCGTCGATATCGCCGACGCCGACATAGCCGATCCATCTCGGCATCGCTCCCTGCCGCCTGCCTTCTTCCGGCAGCTCCATCAGGCCGGTTCGCGGGCTCCCGCCTGACATGAACAAATTGTAAGAAAGCCCGGGCGTAGAAATGTCCTTCGCTTCCCAGCTCAGCACACTGCCGTAGAAGGTGCTCGCGCCCGCCACATCAGTGGTCAGCAGTTCGTACCAGGCGAAGCTCGCGCCATCACCCTCCATGCCGATTCCTCGCTTCGTCCTCAGGGTAATCGCAGTGCAGCATGGGCGTTTCGCGCAGCTTGAAATTGTCGATGAAGGGCCCGTCACAGCACCGGCTGCTGATCTCGTTCATCAAGATGAACCGCAGCATGAACAAGAGCATGAACGCTCGATGAACAGCATGAATGCATCACGAAACGTCGTGCGACAGCATAGCGAGTCTTGCATGGTCAGATTGTCGAGCGTACAAATACGCAGGGTGGACTCGAGACTACAGTTTTATCAGGAATGGAGGATGCGACTATGCCACGGGTGAAGCAAGCCCCCAAGCGGAAGCGTGTGACCAAGGCCGCCATGCCCGCGTTGGGTGCGGCCGGATTGACTCTCTCACTGGTGGGAAGTGCGTCCGCATCGGCTGTGCCGGCGGCGGACCTGCCGCAGACTTCGCACTACGTGCCGACCCAAGCCATCACACTCGGCGAAGAAGAAATCGCCGACGTCAGCCTGGCAACGTTCCACCTGTTCGACAAGGAGAACGTTGGAGCTGGCGTTCAGGTCGCGTGGCGCGGCTGCGGCGGTTGCCGCGGTTGCCGTGGCTGCCGCGGTTGTCGTGGTTGCCGATGCGGCGGTGGTTGCGGTGGTGGCTGCTGCCTGTCGTGGGGCGCCTGCCGCGTCTGCTAAGCCAGACAGCATCGCGTTGACCAACATCAATCGTCATGGCCGGGTTCGACGCAGGTCGACCCGGCCATTTCATGTTGCCGCCATTTCATGTTGCCGCCCTTTCATGGTGTCGCCCTTTCATGGTGTCATGCGCCGTTGCGCGCCGCGGTCGGGCAACAGCGCGGGCGTTGAGATCACCGCCTTGCGCCGTTCGAAGAGTCGGCCCGCAAGCTGTACAGGAACGCTTCTTTGCCCAGAAAATCCACTCCGCAGGCCAACAAGGACGTTTTGCAGTTCGCACCGAATTTCACGGCCTACGTACTGCCTCCCGATGTCGTCTGCCTCTATTCGGAAGACCGCAAATTCTTTCTTCACGGTGAGCTCTACTGCGCGCTTGCTTCGGCAATCGGCACAAAGGGAAGCAGTGTCGCCAAGCTTGTCGGCGACCTCGGAAGAAAATTTCCGCCTGACACCGTCAATGAAGCCATCAAGCGGCTGCTCGATCGCCGCTATTTGATCTCGAAACCGCCGGCTCCGAACAACGTCGTCGCCGGGTTTTGGGAGAGTCTCGGCCTGCCCACCGCGGTCGCCGAGCAAAACCTTCAGAACTGCCGCGTGAAGCTTGAAACGATCGACGTCAAGGGCGCGGCCGAATTGAGCACGGCCCTGCAGTATCTCGGCGTCCGCATCGTCAAGACATCGCCCGACCTCACGGTCACGCTGGTCAATGATTATCTCGATCGGCGGCTGACGGAGCGCAATCTTGAGCGCGTGTCCAGCAAGTCTGCCTGGCTGCTGGTTCAGCCTTCCGGCGTGTTTCCTTTGGTCGGCCCCGTCTTCGACCCGGGCGAGACCGCGTGCTGGACCTGTCTGTTCGATCGGATGATCCGCAACCGCGAGGTCAGGGGATTCCTTGATCGCGGCGACGCCAAGGCCGTGGCGGTGTCTCCCCTAGCGCAGCACACGGTCGGGCAGAGCGCCATCCAGTTTGCGGCGGTCGAGATCGCCAAAGCGATCGCCAGCGGCTTCCGCACCGATCTGCGCAATCACATTGTGAGCCTCGATCTGTTGGGCTCGACCATCGCCAGGCACTACGTGGCGCATCGCCCGCAATGTCCGACCTGCGGCAGCAAGAAACTGCAAAACCCGCGACGCGCACCGCAACCGCTTGAACTCGGACCAGGCGCCAAGCTCGTCATGACCAGCGGCGGCTATCGCGCCGTGTCGTCACGCGCCACGGTGGCGAAGTTCAAGAAGCATGTCAGCCCGCTCACCGGCGTGGTAACGCGGCTGGAGCGGATCGAAGTCGATCTGCCGATGAACACCAATTTCTACGCCCAGCATAATTTCTCCGCGCCGGCGCAGAGCGTCGACCAGCTCCGCTCAGGGCTAAGCGGCGGCAGCTTCGGCAAGGGCAGCACCGCCGAGCAAGGCGAAGCCAGCGCATTGATGGAAGCGATCGAGCGCTATTCGGGAATCTTTCAAGGCGACGAAATCCGGGCTCGAAAACGTTTCACCGATTTTCCGGCAGGTGATGCGATCCGCCCGAACGACATCCTGCTGTTCAGCGAAGAGCAGTTCCGCACCCGCAGCGTGCACAATCACGACGATTCGCATCCCACCCAACCGGCGCCGGAACCGTTCGATCCGTCGGAACGGATCGAGTGGACCCCGGTCTGGTCGCTGCGCGACAAACGCTTCCGCCAGATCCCGACCAGCTTGCTGTATTTTTTCTACGAGGGCCCGGCAGGCTTCGCCGCCGATTCCAACGGCTGCGCGGCCGGCAACACCCGCGAGGAGGCGATCACACAAGGCTTCCTTGAACTGATGGAGCGCGATGCCTACGCAATCTGGTGGTACAACCGATCGCGGCGGGCGGAAGTCGATCTCAACCAGTTCGATGATTCCTATGTTAGTGATCTCAAGTCCCAGCTCGAGGAATCCGGCCGCAAGCTGTGGGTGCTCGACATCACCAGCGATCTCGCCATCCCGACCTATGTCGCGATTGTGCATTGGATGCAGAACGGACAGGAAAATATCGAGTTCGGCTCCGGTTCGCACTTCGACCCACGCATCGCCTTGTTGCGGTCGTTGACGGAGTTGAACCAGTTCCTGTCGATCGGACTGATGGGCGGCGGCACGGGCGAAAAGCCGAGCCTCGACGGCATCAATCCGCTGCGATTGGAAGACTATCCGTTCCTGATTCCGGATCCCAATCCGATCGTTCCGCCCGCCCCCGCGGCCAAGGTGGCGCTCGACAATGCGCGCGCGCAGGCCGATGCCTGTGTCGAGATCGCGGCGCGCGCCGGGATGGACTTTCTGGTGCTGGATCAGACCCGGCCGGACGTCGAGGTTCCGGTGGTTCGCGTCATCGTTCCCGGCATGCGGCATTTCTATCGCCGCTTCGGGCCGGGACGGCTCTATGATGTGCCCGTCAAGCTTGGATTGCGCGATCGGCCGTCGCTGGAAAGCGAACTGACGCCGTTCCTGCCGCATAGTTGAGGTCGCTCCGGCATGCGCGCGTCCGCGAAAAAAAAATCGCAAAGCGCCGCGCCGCCGGCTCTCTTCGCTCAGCTCAATGCGCAAGTCGCGCTCGATGCGCAGGCCGACGGGAGCATAGCCGCGCATTTCGACGGCTATACGGAGCCGCTGGGGACGTTCAGCGCCGCGGCAGCGGAACGCGCACAGGAATTGCGGGTAGGCCTGACTCTCCCCTCGCCTGAAGGTGATGCGGTCGAGCGAGATGTCGAGCGCCTGATCCGGCAATTGGCGCGCCGCGGTCTCGTGGAATACCACCTGCGGCGCGCGGACACCGACGATGATTTGGTGGTGATCGAACCGCAGATCCCGGATTACTGGCCACGTACGCCAAAACTTGGCGACGCGACGACGATTGCACTGTCACGCTTCGCCTATCTGCGGCGGCGCGGCGCCGAGATGATCCTGGAATCACCACGCGCCGGCGCCGTATTCAGGATCTGCGATCCCCGAATTGCGCCCCTGCTCACGATCCTCGCCACGCCACAGACGGTCAGCCGCATCAGGCGTCGCGACGACTACCCGGGACCGGCATTGCTCGCGCTGCTGCTGGATTGCCAGATCCTGATCGCGGTCGACACCGCAAAGCCCGATGCCCTCCGGCAGGCGGAGGGCGATGACGGCCTTGTGCTGTGGGATTTTCACGATTTGCTGTTCCATGCCCGCAGCACGGAAGGCCGGCAGGCCAATCCGCTGGGCGGCCTCTATCCGCACACCGGCCTGATCGCACCGCTGCCGGCGGTCCGGCCCGCCTGGCCCGGCAAGACCATCAAGCTGCAGGAGTCCGGGGTTACCGCCTCGCCGTTCGAAAGACTGCTGCACGAACGGCATTCCGCGCGCGATTTCGATGACCAGAAGCCAATCACGCTGGCTGAGCTTTCGACGCTGCTCGACAGCGTCGCGCGCATCAGGTCGAAATGGAGCAGCCAGCTTGAATTCACCGACGACGGCCCTGACATCGAATACACCGGCCGGCCCTATCCTGGGGCGGGCAGCGCCTACGAGCTCGAGCTCTATCTGGCGGTTGCGAATTGCGACGGCCTGGCGCGGGGGTTCTATCACTATGACGCCGATGCGCACGCGCTCGCAGCCATCGACGTCCACTCGCACCACTTCGAGTCCATGTTGCAAAGCGCCGTCTTTGCCATGGACGCGACATCGCCGCCGCAGATCCTGATCACGATCGCGGCGCGCTTTGGCCGGGTTTCCTGGAAGTACAGCGCGATAGCCTACGCGCTGATCCTGAAGGATGTCGGCGTCCTGACCCAGACGCTGTACATGATGGCAACCGATCTCGGTCTCGGCGGCTGTGCGATCGGCACCACCAATATCGATCTGTTCGCCAAGATGACCGGGCTCGACTTTCACGTCGAGGGGCCGGTCGGTCAGTTTGCGCTCGGGCGCGGCCTCGAACCACCAGCTTCCTGATCGCCCCTCGCTTTCCATCATCGGACAAGAAAGAGCCCCGGGCGACGCCGGGGCTCAAGTCCACGGGAGAGAACTGCGAAACCATCAGGTCGTGTCGTGACGAGCTACCGTGCTCAGTCATCGAACCGCTCGCGACCACGACGTGTATTAGGGCACATTTACCTGCGTCAGGCTGTAGCCTCGCAGCAACAATCAGCGGGATTGATCGGATCACCCGTGTTCCCCCCAGCGCTATCGCATGTGGCATTCGCGGCTTCTGCAACTGAGCGCACTGCCAAAATATCGAAAACAACCCCATGCAAAGTAGCCGGCCGCTGCCGGCGCTCGACACGACTACTTGACATGTCGGGCAACTCAGCGGTATTATTCCATTATTCCGAAATCACGCAAGCACTCCTCGCCCCGGACTATCGTCTATGGCGTTTGCGGACTTCTGCAGGGAACGGTTAGCCGTCAACGATCGCGACCGCCCTCGTCCACCCGGCCGACGCGCGCTCGATCTTCACCGGGAAGCACGACACCATGAAGCCAGTCGATGGCAGCTGCTCCAGATTGTGCAGCTTCTCGATGTGGCAGTAGCCAATGTGCCGCCCGGCCTTGTGACCTTCCCAGATCAGACTGGCGTCCTTGGTCTCGGCATATTTCTTCGCGGTGTAGACGAACGGCGCGTCCCAGCTCCAGCCGTCGATGCCGGTGAGCCGCACGCCGCGCTCGAGCAGATACATCGTGGCCTCGTAGCCTATGCCGCAGCCTGAGGTGACGTAATCGGGCCTGCCATATTTGGCGCCGGCGCTGGTGTTGACGACGACGATCTCGAGCGGCGACAGCGTGTGGCCGATGCGTTTCAGCTCGGCCTCGACATCGTCAGCGGTCGCCACGTAGCCATCAGGCAGATGCCGGAAGTCGAGCTTCACGCCCGGTTGAAAGCACCAGTCCAGCGGCACCTCATCGATGGTCCAGGACCGCTCGCCGCGGTTCATCGTGGGATGGAAGTGCCAGGGCGCATCGAGATGCGTGCCGTTGTGGGTCGAGAGCGACACCATCTCCATCGCCCAACCCTGCCCGTCGGGCAGTTCCTCGGCCTTCAGCCCCTCGAAGAACTGCAGCATGCGCGGCAGGCCCTGCTGGTGATCGCTGTAATGGATAGTCGGGTGAAGACCGGGCGGATCGGCCGGCACGTCATTCTGCAGGGGAACCGAGATATCGATCAGTTTGCGCGCCACGGTGTTTCCTCGCTGATTTTTGTTTTGGGCAGCGCTACCCTGCCAGCCCGCGTGCTCGATCGGCAAGCGGCATCCATTTGTGCATTGAGGAGAGCCCCCCGTGCTGCGGCAAGCGGCTGAGAAAACTTGCTTTCCCTTGAACCTTTTCAGCTCAAGGCGCGACCAACACAGACTGGGGATTTAAGGGCCCAGTAATTCGCGCAGCGCCGTCTGGATGATCATATTCCGTTCAGGCAGCGCTGTTGCATTTTAAGATACAATCTCTAGTTTAGAGCGAAGCCGGCAGCGCTGGCCCTTAAATCCCGATTTCTGCCGACTGAAAACCCCGCGCCGCCCGCGGGGTTTTCCTTATGGGCGTGCCGCAGCCGCGCACGCGGCCGGTCTTTAGCGTCCGCGGCAGGTTCCAAAGGATTGCAAAGGGAAAGGGTTGGTCGGGGCAGCTGGATTCGAACCAACGACCTGCAGTACCCAAAGCAGCGGCCGCGGTGGACAAGTCGGACACCCGCGGCCAGCCTAACCAAATTTCCCTTGCAAATGCCCGTTTTTGCTCAGATACCTGCAGTCATATCGGCCAACCGCGGCCACCGAGTGACAGCCTGCATCTTCCCATGATCTTCCCAGGGGGCAGAAATGAAGCTATCGGCGAAAACCCTCCACCTCGCGAAACTCGACCCCGGCGTCGCCGACAAGATATTCTTTGACGACGACTTGCCCGGCTTCGGCCTTCGTGTCCGTGCCGGCGGCTCGAGGAGTTGGGTTTTCCAGTATGCGCTCGACGAGAAGCAGCGCCGCATGTCGCTGGGCCCTGCAACCGCGGAAAGCTTCAAGACCACGAAGAGCAAGGAGGACGGCAAGCCCAGTCTCGGCATCCGCGATCGCGTGATGCAACTGGTCCTCGACGTCAAAGCCGGCAAGGATCCTCAGGGCGAAAAGGTGGAGGTCAGAGCAAGGGCAGCCGATACCTTCGAGGTGGTGGCTGCTGACTTCCTCAAGGCGAAGAAGGCGGACATCCG
Source organism: Bradyrhizobium sp. LTSPM299 (assembly GCF_000938235.1). Classification (NCBI taxonomy): domain Bacteria; kingdom Pseudomonadati; phylum Pseudomonadota; class Alphaproteobacteria; order Hyphomicrobiales; family Nitrobacteraceae; genus Bradyrhizobium; species Bradyrhizobium sp. LTSPM299. Next base: position 51,650 of record NZ_JYMU01000023.1, on the reverse strand, counting down.
CCCCGGCACTTATGACGAGACCGAGCGGCACATCCTCAAGCACGCGCGCACCCTCAATCGTCTACAGGTCGGCAAGATCAAGCGCCGTGACGTGGCCTCCTTGCTCAGCGCCATCAAGACCAACAGCGGCCCGGTGGCGGCCAATCGGGTCCGGTCAACCCTTTCCGATCTTTTTTCCTGGTCGATGGGCGAAGGAATTGCCGAGACCAACCCGGTGATCGGCACGAACAGATCGGAGGAGACCAGCCGGGAGCGCGTCCTAAAGGACATCGAGCTGCGCACGATTTGGCAACTGGCCGGCGACGATGATCACGGCGCCATCCTCAAGCTGATGATGCTGACCGGCCAGCGGGCCGACGAGATCGCCAACCTATCCCGCGCCGAGGTGGTGAGGATGACCGTTCCGAAAAAGCGGAGCGATGACGGCGGCGCAGAGCTTCCCGCTTTCGAGATCGACGCGATCGACCTTCCGCCGGAGCGCACCAAGAACAAGCGACCGCACATCATCCCGCTATCTCCCCTCGCCCTTTCTCTCATTAACAAGCGACCTCTCCGCGTGAACGATGACGGCTCACCGCGCGAGTATCTATTCGGCATCGGACAGCGCGGCTTTTCAGGATGGTCTCGATGCAAGGAGCGGCTCGACGCACGCATAGAGAAAGAACTCGGCCGGCCGCTTGAGCATTGGCGCCCGCACGACTTGCGCAGGACGTTGTCCACTAAGATGAATGACGAGCTCGACGTCCTGCCCCACGTCGTCGAGGCTGTCCTCAACCACGTATCCAGCCTGCAGAGTGGCAAGAAGGGCGTCGGCGGCGTCTACAACAAGGCGCTGTATCTCCGCGAGCGGGTCGTTGCGCTCAATCGGTGGGCCGAACACCTTCAGCGCATCGTGAGCGATGAATCGCTTAAAGCGGTGGCCTGACATGGCGGAAGAACCGATCAGCTTCGACGACCACATTCAAAGGCAGTTGGACCCAGATACCTGGGCACGCAACAAGGCCTCCTTCCTGTTTCAGGAGATTTCGGAGGTCCTGGGCACCGACGCCACAAGGCGGGTTTTCGCAATGTGGGGGACGCCACCCTCGCCGAGCAAAATGCGGCGCCTTGCGAATGAAAGCATTCTCCTGCGCCTGCGCATGATGCGCCCCAAGGCGAACCTCAATCAGCTGGCGCGCGAGATCGCGCATGAGAAATACCGTAATCCGACGCCCGAGGAGATCGCGAACGTGATCCGGCATATCCGGCTCCTCAAGGCGAAAAGGAAGCCCAAGCGCAGGGGGTGAGATTTCGCATCCTGAAATGTCACGTGACATTTCGCCCGACGACTTAACATCTGATCACGGCGCGGCCAGCGCGGCACAACTGCGGCCATCTTAACCGATGGAGACCGCGCAGATGCGCCAGCTCACCGACGACGAAATCAAAATCCTTCAGCGCATCGAGAAGCTGCCGGACAGCGCGGCTGTTACGTTGAAGACTTGCGCGCTTATGACTGGAGTTTCGGAGCGCACATGGCGCCGTAATCCGCCGGTTCCGACGTTCCCTCTCAGCGCCAGCAAGGCCGGCAAGAAGGGCGCCAACCTCGGCGCCGTTCGCCAGCACGCCCGCGGCGAACACGCCGCATAGCAGAACGCCGCCCATCCCCGGCCAGGGAGAGCGGCGCTTTTTGCATTTCCCTTTGCGATCACCACCACAGAGATCACGGACATGGACATATCACCCGAGAGTCCGGCTTGCAAACCCACACCAGTGCGGAAGCGGCTGCAAAACCGCCGAGCCTGCGAAACCTTCGCATTTCAGCACCAGGGCGCCGACTTCACCATGTCGACCGGCTGCTATCCGGACGGCACGATAGGCGAAATATTCATCAACGCCGCCCACGCAAACAGCGCGCTCGATGCCCTCGCATCCGACGCCGCAATCGCTCTTTCGTTCGCCCTGCAGCACGGCGCCGACCTGCCGACCATGAAGCTTGCAATGAAGCGCAACAGCCAGGGCGAGCCATCATCGCCGATCGGCGCGGCGCTCGATCGGTTGCCATGACCGACAAGCCGACATTGGCCGAGCCGGTGACCATCGGCAAAATGTGGAAATCGCCGCGCGATCGAAAGCGGACGATCGTCTTCGCGATCAAGCAATATGAGGGACACACGTTCCTCGATTGCCGGCTGTTTGACACCAACACGGAAGGACAAAGCGTCCCCACCACCAAGGGGGTGACTATCGGCATGGCGCAGCTAACGGAATTTGCTGCGAATGTAGGCAAATCAATCGCCAAAGCTCGGGAGCTAGGCCTCATCAAGCCTGGGCCTAAATTAAATACCGATGAGGAATTTAATTCTAGGCCATCCCACGGGGGCGGCGAGTGATGGGCCTCATCGAACTTGTTCGCCCCGCGCCGCTGCCGATCGAGATCGAGCCGAGGCCTTGCGAGCGTTGCGGCCGTACGATCGATCAGCACGATTGCCGCGACGACGGCGATGGACTGCTGTTCTTTTGCTGGAGCGATGGCGACATCGTGACGCTTTGGGAGATGGCTGATAGCCGCGACCGTTGGAGACATACCGGGGAAGTGCCACCGCCTGCCAGCGTTCGCAATTCGGATATTGGGGGGAAGGCACCCGACCGAGCGCCCATCTGCCGCCCCGCGGATTCAACTGTCGCCGCATTCCGGATGGTCGCCGATGCGGGCAGCGTCGACCGCATCAAGGCATGGCTTGGCCAGCGTCCTAAAGATGCGCCTTACCTCATCTCAATTCTGGAGCGCCAGGACCATGCTTAAGCGCGCAGACGTCGAGGCTTTGAGGCGCGAGTTTGACCCGCGCGACGACCAACCGCCGACCGATATTATTCCGCTGCCCGGCGGGCCCGAAGACTACGGCCTGCCAGCGGATGACGAGCGCGATCCTGACGCGGTTTTCGCAATCCATCCGGCGCCGCCTCAAGGGCTGAGCCTGATCACGCCGCGGGACTGGCCGAACGAGCCACCGCCGGACGTCGACTGGCTGGCCCATCACAGGATCCCGCGCGGTGACGTGACCACCCTGCACGGTGACGGTGGCGCAGGAAAGACCGACATTGCCCTGCAGCTAGCCGAGGCGTGCGCCGGCAAAAAGCTTTACTGGCTCGGTCGCGAGGTGGCTCCCGGACCGGTGGTAATCCTCAGCGCCGAGGAGCCCGAACGCGAACTGCGCCGCCGTATCTGGCTGCACGGTCGCCGGGATGGTTTTGATCCCGCCAAGCTCGTCGACCTGCACCTGTGGTTTCCGGATGAGGTCGCCGCCGCCTCGTTTGCCACGCCAGCTCGACCAACCGGGCTCATGACTGAAAGCGAACTGTTCAAGGCGACGATCCAGGCGATCAAGGAAATCGCCCCGGTACTGGTCATTGTGGATAACGTGGCAGCCACGTTCACCGGCAACCAGAACGACCGCGTCATGGTGCGCAGCTACGTGAACCTCTGGCGGTCGATCGCCCGCCTGCCCAGCCTGCCGGCGGTGCTGTTGCTCGACCATCCGAGCCTGTCCGGCCTGACGAACGGCAACGGCCGCGGCGGCAACATGGATTGGCGCAACGCCGTCCGCTCGGCCCTGTATCTCAAATTGCCCGACGACAAGGCGGAGGCTGACCGCGGGGTCCGCATCCTCGAGGTCCAGAAATCGAATTACGGGCCCACCGGCGAGCCGGTGCGGCTTCAGTGGGGTGACGGAGGCCTGGCGCTGGAGAAGCCCTCCAGCTCGCTCGCAAGAGTCGCCGAGGACGCAAAGGTTGATGACCTATTCCTCCGGCTGCTCGACAAGATCACGGCCCAGGGCCGAGAAGTGCGGTCGACCTTCGGTTCAGGCTACGCGCCGGCCGAGTTCGAGGACGATCCGGAAGCCAAGGCTTCGAGCGTTCGGGCGAAGGCTTTCAGGGTCGCGATGGCGCGCCTGTTCGAGGCCGGCAAGATTGTCAGCGTCCAAGGCAAGCGCTCGAAGCACATCGAGAGGGCCGCCGCATGAGCCTTACAAACACCCCTACAAACACCCTGCAGGCGCCTACAAACACCCATGCAGACACCCATGCAGACACCCCCACAAACGCCGCAAACACCCTGCGCACACATCCCCCCATACCCCCCTATCCGCTTGCTCCGCTCGCGGCAGCACGAGCAGTGCTCGCCTCACGCACTCAAACACGGCTGCGCTGTCGCTCCGCTCGCGTTCGATTGCTCGACCTCGACCATTCCCCATCGACCGTCGGAACAGCTAGCACGCGCAAGTGCCAACTAAGTCCTCACTGTATTGAAGCAGTCCACCTGCGCTCACATGCGCGCGAGAGCGGCTTCGAACGAGGGGTGATTGGCGGCGGAAAAGACCTCATCAATCATGAGTGTGAGATAACTTCCCAGAATCGCCGAAGTCGAAATCCACGCGACATCAAACGGCTAAGCGGTCATGTGCGATCACTAGTTATCAGCGGCAGCAGTCTAGACCACTGCAGCAACACGTTTGATAACTATCGTAACAACAATGGCTTATTGGCAATAGACCGTCATTTCCCGGCAGGTGGGAATGACATGGGAAGATTCTACCCGGCGAAACGGGTGAACGCTCGAAATGCATGGGGATTGCAGCACGAAAGACCGGGTGGGGGTGGGTGGGGGCCGGAACCTGGCGCTGGCCGGATAATCGACATCCGGCGAAGCTTTCGCGGCCTTCTGCGGAGAACCTGTTGCAGAAGCGCCACTGAAATTTTGGCGGCGCGGCCCGGTCAAAAAATCTTCGGGTGGTCGCGATGACCGGCCGGCTGATCCGATCGGCGGCGGACTGGGCTGCGGTTTTTCGGGACCGGATTTCGGAACTCGGGCTGTCGCATCTCGAAGTGGATCACATCGCGGGTCTGCCCGACGGCTACACCAACAAGATCGTCAACGCGAAGAAGCGCCCAGGCGCGCGAACGATCGAGCGGTATTGCGACGCCCTCGCGATAGCCATCAGGCCTGAGGTCGACGCCGAGCGCGAGACGATCATGCGCGATCAGTGGAATTCGCGCAGATAGCGCACTTAAGTGCGTTGCTGTGGATAGCACCGATAGCAATGATACGTGCGAGAGGAAATCACCATGCGTCGACGAATGGAAAAACTCATCGGCCTGCGCCTCGCTGATCCGGCCTTCAGCATGATCGAGGAGATGGCGATTGCTGACACGCGAACAACTGCTTCAATGGCTCGGCGGCTCCTCCTCGAGCGGCTCGCCGAAATTGCCGTCCAGCGCCAACTCGCCGCCGATAATTCGGCCGGCGCCGCCGCAGCGTGAGAGCCTCATGACCAAGATAGTAGCCGCCCTACGTTCATCTCCGGACGAGCTTTTGCAGAGTGCCCTTGAGGCCAAGACGCAAGCCGAGGCCAAGGTGCGTGCGCTGGGAGAGCAGCGCGCGGTGAAGCTCCTGGAGATCGATGGCGTCGAGGAGATCGCCGCGCTCGACAAGCAGATCGCCGCGGCCGCCGCGGCTGTTGGCATCCATGCCGACCGGATCACGGCGTTTCGCGGCGAGGTGCGGCGCCAGCAGCAGCAAGCCGCCGATCGCGACAGCGCCGAGCGGGTAGCTGCCACCGAGACGGCACTTTGCGAACGAGATGCCACGGCCGTAAAGCTGGAGACCGCGATCGTCGACATGGGGCGGCTCTATTTCGAACTGATCGATCAGAACCTCGCGATTTCCCGCATGTGGAGAATGTCCGCCGCCGCGTTGCGTACGGGCCTGCTCGGCGAGGCTTTGATCGCTCGCGAAACCTCACAGGCGATGTTTGCCGCTGGCCGCCCGCGCAATGGCGTCAGCAGACTGCCTGCGCCCGGCAATGTCGGCCTCGGGATCACCGGTGACACCAACACCGGCACCTTGGCCGAACGTATCGCCACGGCGTCGAGCGATTTGCTCGAGATGATCCGCGGCGTCCCTTCAACCCTTCCTGACGATGAGGCGGCCTGATGACCGAACCAGTCGGCGCAACCGATCTCTTGCCTCCGCAACTGACACCTGAGGCGGCGACGGCGCGGATATCGGAATTGAAAGCTGATCCGAAATTCACCGAGCGCTATCTCAACGGCGAGATGACGGCACGGGATGAATTCACACGCCTGCACACAGTAGTCGGCAAGGGTCCGCCGAACAACGATGCCCTACATCGCGCATCGCAGCTCGATGCGCTGAAGAAATATGCCGACCTCGACGACAAGGCCTGGGCACAGGTCGAGCGGAACGGACCGGTCCATCCGCATGAGCGCGATTGGGCGCTGCGCACCAGAGAGCAGCTTATGCGCGATCGTGCATGGGTCACAAAGTACCTCGATGGCTCGCGCGAGGAAGCGTCACTGATGACTCGCATTTCCCTGATCCTGTCTTCACCCGTCCAAACCGAAGGAGCCTGAAGCTATGGCCGACGAACCGATCCCCTCATCGACTTTCGACGATGCCGACAACCACGCAATCATTGCCGCTGGGCGCAATCCGAGTTCGCTGAGCGCGGTCTTTGAGGCCACCTTCCGCAAGAGTGGTGACATCAACACGGCCGCGCAGGCCGAATTCGAGGCGGTCTTCGGCGTCAACGCGAAGCGCGACCACAAGGGCAACCCGATCGAAGTCGGCAAGGGCAGCAAGGTCCAGCAGACGAGCCAGCACCGCACCGCGCTCCAGAAGGCTGAAGGGAGGGTGTGATGGCCGATACCGCAAACTCGGAAGGCCTCGTGTTCAATCTCGGGCGCGATGCGAACCATCCGCGGTGCAAGGTCACCGGCCGCCCCTATGAAGTCGGTTCAGGCGCGCTGCCGCACGAACAGCAGACCGCCAATTTCGTGCGCGAACGCGGCCGGCTGGCTGACATGCCGAAGGATGGCGAGGTCTGCGCGCAGACCGGCCGGCTCTTCGAAACCGGATCGGGCTGCCTGCCCAAGGCGGCACAGACCCGGACTTTCCTGAGCGAACTTTCACCTGACGACAAAACTCAGCGCAAGGCAGCCTTCGACGCCCTGGTCGCTGCGGAGCCTGCGGGGAAAGCGTGACCAATCCAGAAGAGCAGGAAGACGGCCTTCCGTCGTGCTTTGTCGAATTGCTGAAGGAGGAATATCGCCGCCTTCGCAACAAGCACATGCGGTACATCTTCCGTTATCTGCTCTCGAAATATCCGAAGGATCTCCTGCGTTCATGGTGGAGGGTGGATGGCTGTATGCCATGGGCGGCAACGCAGTTCGCGTTCCGCGCATATCAGCGTGGTGCCAAGCCGAGCGACTTCAGTCTCTACAAGGGGCCTCCGCACAAGACGCAATTGAAGGTCATCGCTGGCGGCAAGGCAGCTTAGCAATGGGAACAATTATCCAGTTTCCAAACCGCCACCGCGCTGCGCAAACCGCCGCATCGGACCTAACAGCTGACTTCGAAGAGATGAAGCGGCAGCGCGCCGATATGTTCAAACGCGAGATGCCGCCAATCTTCAACCCGATGCCCGGTGTCCGCGCGATTGCTGATCTCTTCACCGGCGAGAATGACTGATGCCGAATATCGCCCAGCTAGATGCGCCGTCAAACTTGGGCCTGACGCCAAGCGATCGCGGCATCGAGGCGGCGACACAGGCCGCGCGCAGCGTCCACGCATCGTATGCGGAAGCCGGCGAGGCCATCGCGGAAACTGGCCGCCGCGCTGGCAGCGCCCTTCAAGCGGCTGGCGACGTTGGTTTGAAGTCGATCGAGCACCAGGAGATCAGCAACGGCGCGGCCGCTGCAGCGCAGACCTTTGCCGGGCTCGATCAGAGCTGGAACAACACGATCGCCAAGGCCGATCCGAAGGATACGACGGTTGCGCAGAAGTTCAAGGATGATGTGCTGGCGCCGACGCTCGACCAATTGCGATCGGGCTTCCTGACGGAAGGCGGACAGCAATACGCGGAAAGCCAGATCGACAAAATCCGCGATCACTTCTTCATCAAGACTTCCGCGGATATAGCGGCCCGCGCTGGCGAGGCGGTCAAGCAAAACGTCGTCACGACGACCAACTCGCTTTCGAATGCCGTGCTGCAGGACCCGTCCAGCCTGCAGACGTCGCTCGACCTGCTGCGGCATTCCGTCGCCGCCAACGTCGACAGCAGCCCGAACCTGTCCGGCATGGATCGCGCGAACATTACCAGCGCCGTGCTTGCCGATTCGGAGCGGACCTTGGTGCGCGCAGCCGCGTTCGGCGCGATCTCGCAGAATCCGGAAGCCGGCTATAAGGAATTCAGCTCGCCGAAATATGCGCAGTACCTCAGCGCATCAGACCTGAAGACGCTTGAGCAGCAGCAGCGTGCCGTCGTTCGTGCTGAACATGTCGACCAGGCATATCAGCGAACGCAGCGACAACAGCAGAAACAGGATGCCTCAGATCAGCGCGAGGGCGAATATATCGCCAAACTGCATAGCGATGATCCGCAACAGCAGCAAAGCGTCAACGCGAAGTCGATTGCCAACGACTTCACTCTGACCCGTGAAGCGCGCGAGCGCATGATCGGAATCGTCGAGCGTACCGCGAGCAAGGAAAACAGCGCTACAGATCCGGCCACGCGGAATCGCCTGCTCGATGGCATGTTGTCGGCGGATAAGCCAACGAAGATGCAGGATATTCTGCAGGCTCAGATCGACAATAAATTGAGCAACAAGGATGCCACGATTCTCAAAGAGATGATCGGCAGCGGGAGAGGTAGTACCCTCAGCGATCCCGTATTCACGGGCGTGATGGGTGCAGCCAAGCAACAGATTGAGCAATCGCTGGAGGGCGCTGAAAACTACGGCAAGTTCTTTTATGGCTTTGTGCGAGATTACCAGAAGCAGGCTGTCGCGGGTACGTTGCAGCCGAACGCGCTCGACCTGCGCGATGAGAAGTCGCTGATCTCGCAATATGTGAAGCAGTATCAGCCGTCGAACGCGGATAAAATTCGCTACTACATGTTCAAGAACCTCGGCACCGATCCGAGCACGGTTGATTTCTCGCAGGTGGTTCCGCGCGCGGTTGGCGACATGTCGCCCGGGGGCGGCTCAGCTCCAGCTCGTCCTGCGCGCGTCACCACCAAGGACCAATATGACGAGCTCCCGGTCGGCACGCACTACATCGGCAAGGACGGCCAGACCTATGAGAAGCGGAGTTCTCAGCCATCTGCGGCGCCGGTCTCGCGATGATGGAAATCGCCAAGGCCGGCAACGCGATGGCGAGGGCGAGCAGATGAAGGGCTCTAAGCTAGTCGCACCAGACGACGACCCCTTTGCCAGGCTCGATCGTCGATTTGCACCGAGGACATGTCCACGAAAAGCCCTCATCGCGTTTGGACGTATATTGAATTATCGATATATGCTCGTTCTCGAAGCAATTTGCACATGCCCAATGCGGTGGTTCGCTTCCGCGTTCTTCCTTCTTAAGAACGTAAGCGAACGAAGAGTACCCCACGTTCTTAAGCTCGTAGCGCTCCTTGCGAGTGTGCCATGCTTTAAAATCAGCCATTTCTTTTTCAAGCTGGCCTATGCGCTGCAGCAGCGAAAAGCGCTCCTCTTGTGCCGCAAATACAGCATTATTGGCGTCGAGCAATTTGGACTGGAATTCGAGAAGCTTGCCTTGGAAGGCTGCGGCATCCCTCAGGCCTACCATCGACTCGCCGATATCCTTCGCCGCCTTGAAGGCAGACACCGCGGCTGCGATTGCTGAAATATCCGGCATCAATGTTCCCCTGAGACGGATCATTGATTCCGCAACCGCAGGGCGAGCGCAAGCCGTCAGCCGTCTCCTTTATTGGACATATTGCGAAATCCCCGCGGCATCCGTGGCACCTCGCCGTCGCCCGGCTTGTTGCAGGCGGGGCATGGCGCACCGGCACCGCCGCAGGTGCAGGCGTGAGGCCCGGTCCATGGCTGGTCCTGGTGGTTCTCGCAAACCCAGCCGGTGTCCTCGCAGCAGATGCAGCGGACGGTCACGAGAACAGCCATTGTGCGGCGTAGAAAACGCCATAGCCAATTGCAATGGTCCAGCCGATCATGGCCGTCGCACTTAACAGTATCCACGCAATCCTGACCACATAGGCTCCTTCGCGCGGCTTCCCCCTCAAAAACCTCCCAGATCCGTGAAACTTGAAGGTGGGGCCGCCCGTAAGTTCGGAAAGCGGACGGCCCCTGCCGGCCACTTCCAATTGCCCCCTGCCATTCAACAGGAGCGATAGCCGACACCTCAATTACGGGGTGTCGGCCCGATTGGTTTCGGGATGTTTCTAATTTGGTGCACTGCGCAATGCGGCAATGGAGTGCCTGGGTTACGCCAGCGACCTCATTTGCTGGAACAGTTCTTTGACCTCGGTCAGCCGCAGCTTCGCACCCTTGGGCATGTGCTCCAGAAGCGCATGCCGAGCACCAGCCGCGATCTCATCGCGACGGTGGACATCCTGTTCGGCGTGATAGGCCTGCATGTCGGCGAGAAACTGCCGTGCTGCCGCGGGCGGGATCTCGAGGGGCTTTCTCCGGATGGCCATGTCGAGGAGATGGGTATTTCGGGCGGGTTTTACGAATCCGGTGACCCAAGAACCATGACGGCAAGGGCGTACAGTGGGTTGGCGAGGCCAGCCCGGCTAGGTGGCGGCTAACCGATTCCGTATGAGCCTTAACTGTTCGTTCCTGTTCCCATTTGTTCTTCATTCGTTCTACGAAACCGCATTCAATGGTCGAATGGGGATTGCAATGGAGTTCCAAGTGCTAGATAAACTTCCATATGGTCATCAGGATTCGCACAGCACCCTATCGGGATATCCGTACTGATCTTAAGGATCGGCTGCGGACGGCCGTGGTCGGCCGGGACGGCCATCTGGCGAAGGCCAAAGAGTTCGATGGCGAAATTGATCTGCTGACGAAATTGCTTGATCAGGAGGAGCGGCGATTCGGCCAAAAGCCTGACGTTGAGACGAGCGCTGCGAGCGAAAAACCGCCTCTCGGAGATTTTCTTCTTAAAAAGCTGGAACATAGCGAAGCGACAAAGGACGATCTGAAGGTCTTTGCGGAACACGCTGGCTATTTCCCAGACGGGACCAGTGCTGGACGGTCAATTCATTCCACTCTTCTGAATCTGGTTCGTTCGGGAAAAGTGACCACAGTAGCTGAGGGAATTTATACCCTGGCTGAAGGCCCATAAAAGTTTAGGCCCCGGAGTCTACCCGGGGCCCTAAACGGTAGGATGTTCGCGAACTTCCTGCTGAACCTGCTCGGTACACCCCGGGTAAGGGTGCAACGGCCCGGTCCACCCCGGGCATCTGTTGCGGTAGGCTACCGGCGGCGCATCTAACGATGCGTCGCCGCTCGTATTTGTAATTATAGTTCCTGATGTTCCGTTTGTCGAGAGTCAGCTTTCGTATGTCTCTGCCAGTAGCCGGTGAAGTCCACCGACTTGCCGCGCTTCAAGGCCAGAGCAGCAAATCCGGTTCATCTGATCTCCGTTCGAGACGCGGCCATCAGGCGAACAGGTCCGCGCCGGCGGGGGTGAACTTCACGAAGGTTCCGCTCTCGTGATACTCGAGCCAGCCGTGCGAGATCGCGAATTGCAGGCCAGCCCAATATTCCGCCGCGGTCGCCTTATCGCCGAACAACATCTTGCCGTTGATGACCTCGATGTAGATCCGGCCATCCTGGATCAGCTCGAAGGCGTTGGCATGCTCCAGCAATCGGCGCGCTGCTTTTTCCGGATCGGCATAGGGGCGGGTTTCGGCGTATTTCATGCGTCTGTTCCCATTTTTGGGGGATCGAAATTCGGCCTGACGTCAGCGCCACGCTTGCCGCAGGCGCGACAAATGAAGCGTGGCTCGACGTCCGAAAGCCTCACGTCGTCCGTCCAGCGATCGGCCATCAGCGCAATCGAGTGGCTACAGCTAAAGTCGGCGCAATAGACCAGTACGCCAAGGACACCCATCGAGCGCATCTCGCCGAATGTGATTTTCTGAGGCCGCATGGCCTATGAAAACAGCGACAGCCCTCGTGCGCAAATTATCAATCCCTTGCGGCTTGGAACGGCGGGGGCCACTTCTCGTGGTGGGCGGCGGAGACGGGCGTGGAGTCACACCTTTTGATCGTCGCAAAAAAGGGCGAACAACTCAGCCTTCCCTATACTAAATTCGAACTTTTGCGCCGGAGCGTTTTCGGCGCCAATCATGCCCGACACATTGATCGGAATGTCAGACGTATCCCCCATTTGAGAAGTCGGAGCCATGCGGAACAACCGTTCGCCATTCGGCGATCGAGCAAACTGGATCGCCAAAGGCAGGAGCTTTTCGCCAGTGCCGCGGAAATCGAGGCCGGTGATAATTTGCGCAATCGCCATCTCGTCTTCGACGTGAACAATCGTGTCACGAGAACCAAAGAAACCGGACTTCCTCCCAGATCGGCGAGCCACAATTCCGGGAATCCCTTCAACGACGTCCCACGTTTGCTGATCGAGCCGAGCATAGGGAGCAATCAGGGGCACCTTTCCTTCATTCTGAATGATCAACATTGCACGAATTGAAAACTTTAGATCTCCAGTTGAGAAGGTCGTCTGAATTCCAAACTTTGCCTTAAAAGCTGCCTCGCGCGGCGCGAGCATAAGCTCACGAATTTCTTGATGGTAAAGAACGCGGGTGCCATCGCTGCCCCTTCGGAAGTACCTCTGCTCCATTAGGTCCATGTGGGGACGAAGCTCAGAGGGCGGGACGTAAATCAACAAGTATCCGCGATCGCTGCCTTGGGAACTCAACAGCGGCTCTATCCGAATGGCAGTGTTCTGAGGAGAGAGCAGATCCGCAAGACTGGCTCTAATCAGGCTGCTGCAGCGTTGTAGATTTTCGATTGGCTGCTTCTGATGCGCGCTGTCAACGCCGTTCAAGTTCTTGGTGGCCACTCCGATAATCAACAGGCCACCTTCAGCGTTTGAAAAGCCCGATATCGCTTTCGCAATGAGTTTTCGGTCGTCGCGCGTTAGGCGATCGTTGACAGGTAACGTTTTGAACTCAAGGTGCAGGGATTCCTCACGTCCATCGGCAACCAACTCCTCAATGCCCACTTCACCCGCAGCCAGGAGGCATTCAAATAACGAAAGGTTCATTTTTTCTTCAGCCCGAGCTCGACCAGCCGGCGGATGGCAGTCGCCAACGCGGGATGATCCTGCTGCTTCTTGGCCCAAGCTTTGATTTCAGCCTGAAATTGTTCCGGCATTCGAACACCAACCAACGGTGCCTTGCCCGTCGCCGGGCGACCGCGCGTCTTTTTAGGATTATCCTTTATTGACTTCTTCATGAATTTAGGATTATCACAAAAGCAAGCCGAGGGGAAGGGTTCAGTCTTCCACCCCGGCTCTAACCCGAGCCAAAAAGGACTGGTCTCCAAATGACCCAAGCTGATTGCGTGCTTAGCACGCCACGGACGGTTTCGCCCTTATTTCAAGGGAGCGAAGCATGATATCGAACAACATCCTTGCATTTCCCGGCAACCGAAAAAGCGTCCCCGATCGAGATCCCGACCAGTACAAATGTCGCAGTTCAGGGCGTCCATACCGCCGCAGGGGGCCAAACATGCAGACGCTTCTATTCCGCAGTCGCGCCCTGATCTTGTCTTCAAGCCAAGCCGATCTGGTTAGGGACGTTTGCTGCGACGTCGCAAAGGCCCAAACCAAGCTAAGGTTGATCCAAGAAAAATTGGAGACTGTGCGGGAGATGGCGGCCGCCGAAATCGAGGAGCTATCTGCTGCGGATGTTAAGCTTGCAGCGGCAATCAATGTCGCCCTCGTGATGACCGAGGGTCAGCGATGAAGCGCCGGCGGCGATACCGGAAGCGTAACCGGCAACGGCTGGTCTCACATTCAAGGCGGCTGAGGCGGTAGCTTATCCACAGCCCCGCCGGTGCAACGTCTTGGCATCGGCGGGGCGCCCAGGATCATGTGAAGAGAGAGATAGTTCGATGGGAAGCAAGAAGGCTGCGAAATTGGATCCGGCAGCTGAGAGGCGAAGGGTTCGAAGGTACGCAAATCATCTCGGGCTCATGTTGCGAGGTAGCGCCGGCGCATTCAAGTTGGTGGAGCGGTACGGCAAGAAAGAAGAGCTTGGCACTTATCGTTCCGTCGCCACACTTGAGCGTCGGATCAAGTGGTACGGCGAGCAAATAACCAATGGTGAACGATCCTACTGAAGCGAGCCCACCGGATCCTGTGCACGGGTGCGCAGCAAGACCATGTCGACGCTCACGCATCCCAAGAATCGGCCCTGTGGGTATGCTGTGGATATGCTGCGGACAACGAGGGCGCGAGCTTCGGTCCGCGCCACATTAGTCATTGGTGATTTCCGGCCAGCGCTCGTCGATGCCGAGCTTTCGGCGCTGTTCCCCGACCCAATTCACAGCATCCTGCCTACTGGCGAGCCCCGTCATGGTGGCATCATTGCCATCGCCACCGTGGACGTCGACCGCAAAGGTGCCGTCGCCGGCTTCAAAGATCTCGTACTGAGGTTCGCTCATCCCGGGAATATGCGCCCCGAATCGATCGGTTCCTACCCCCCATCATGGCCGACCGTGCGCTGGGGCCGACCGGCCAGCACTTTGCAGCCCGTAACTCCCGGACTCACCAGCGGCCTCGCCAGAGTCATGGCGGGTGCGTCTACGGGCTTGGACGGCCGAGATGGTGACGTTGGATGCGACGATCTGCCGTTTAAGTGTACTCCTGCGGCCCACAACTGAGGCCTCGGACCGCCCGAGCTCGTGAGCGACAAGGCGCCACGTCAATCCACTTGCGCGGAGCTTAAGTAGTCTCCGTTCGTCCTCGCATGTCCATGGTTTCTGCATTGGTCCCCCCGTGTGGATCAGTAGGCTTTTTGTTCGACAGGTCATTTGTAATTGAGTCGACTTGCGAGCGGTGCTCGGGAAAACTACGGGCTGGATGAGAAGAGCATCCCTCGGCGCCATGACCGCGAATCCGCGCGAGGGTCTGATCCGCGCCATGACGGGAGCAACCGGTGCGGCGTTGCTGGCGATCGGCACAAGACATCGTCAATCCGTACCCACACTAGCGCCCTTGCCAGAGTCATGGAGGGGCCTTCTAGCGGGTTGCGTTACAGCTGAGGTCAGCCGTTCGTTCGTCGCGGCAAGTGGTAGGTGAATGGATCGGAGGGGCCGCCCTTGCCGGTTCGGACTAGTCTGCCTTTGGCAACGAGCTTGCGACAGGTCGGGTTGATGCGCTGCTGCGCAGCCTTGCAGGGGCCAAAGAGCAATTCCGCCAGTTCAAGCTCTGTGCGGCCTTGCTGTGCTCGTATCTCGCGAATGATCTCATCTGCGACGGTCATCGTTCACCCGGTCGAAGGAGCGGCTGCGCACGCAATTGGATCTCGGCGTCATCCGTCGTAGCGAACCCTGCCCGCCCGTAAAAATATTTTTTTGGTTTCCCATGGTCTTCCCAATGCGAATCTCTGGGAAGATTTGGCCTTGAACAATGCAGCTAAGTATTTGATTTAATTGGTCGGGGCAGCTGGATTCGAACCAACGACCTGCAGTACCCAAAACTGCCGCGCTACCAGGCTGCGCTATACCCCGAGGTTTCCGAGAAGCCATGTCGATACACGCATAAACCGGCCTCAGCAAGGCGCCGGTTCTGGCCTTTTCTTGGCGTTTTCAACCAAAAATTAGTGCCCGCTGAACAGGGGATGCCCGACCCGGTCGCCGGGCTGGATGCCGTATTTCTGCGCGGTCCCCGCCACCACCTCGAGGACGCCCTTGGCCAGTCCCCGCGACGGGATGATCCTGGTCGACAGCGGCTCGGTGCTTTCGGCGATCCGCAGGATGCGCCCGTCGGCGCGGATGAAGATCATGTCGAGCGAGACATAGGTGTTCTTCATCCACATCGACACCTCCTGCTCCGGCGAGAAGTCGAACAGCATGCCTTTGCCGTCCGCCAGCTCCTTCCGGTACATCAGGCCGGTTTCCTTCTCCTGCTCCGTGGTCGCGATCTCCACCGAGAACACGTGAACGCCTGACTTGGTGACGATCTCGAGCGGCTGGAAGGATGCGGCCTGCGCAGCGGGGCCTGCCAGTGCGCCGAACATGATGACGAGCGAGGCCATCAGCCACGGGCGAAGCCGCCCAACGAGCGAAGAGAAATTCATGCAGAGATACTCACGCCGGAGACAATTTCCGGCGGACCCTAACCCGACGATTGCGGCAAATGCCAGAGCCTTGCGGTGCAGCCAACGGCTCACGTTTCCGTCAGGGCGGCCAATTGGTTTAGTGCGACGACAGCGCCGACGGACCGCTCTCCGGGTGGATTTCGGCAGCCATCATGCCCTTGGAGCCGGGCCCGAAGCGCACCAGCACAAATTGGCCGGGTCGCAGCTCGGTCATGCCGAAGCGGCGCAGCGTTTCCATATGGACGAAGACGTCAGGCGTCCCCTCGCCGCAAGTCAGGAAGCCGAAGCCGCGCAGCCGGTTGAACCATTTGACCTGCGCGCGCTCGAGCCCGCTGGTCGCGGTGACCGTGACATGGGTCCGCGGCGGCAGCATCTGCGCCGGATGGATCGCAGTCGACTCGTCCATTGAGACGATGCGGAAGGCCTGGTAGCCCTTCGCGCGCTGCACGCACTCGACGACGAGGCGCGCACCCTCATAGGCGGTCTGATAACCGTCGCGCCGCAGCACGGTCACGTGCAGCAGCACGTCCGGCCAGCCATTGTCAGGGACGATGAAGCCGTAGCCCTTCGAGGCGTCGAACCATTTGATGATGCCGGAGATTTCAACGAGATTGGCCGCGGCATCGCCGAGGCCGGAGAAGGCGTCCATCGCTGGATCGCGCGGCGCGCCGCTCGCATATTCGCCAGGTCCAAGTCTGCCTTGTCCTGACGCGCCCGCCGGCGGTCCGCCGAGCTTCTTGGACTCAAATCCGTCCGACCCCATGACCCCGGACCCCACACATCAATGGTAATTTGCCGTCGTTCCGGCGAAGCTTGAACACGCCGCTCACCATGACCAACTCACGATAACGCCGCGCGAATCTCTCGACTCAAAAGATAACACTCCCGCCTGCGGCGCATAGCTAAAAAACGAATCTGCCGGGAACTATGAACAGGCTTGCGCGTCAGCGAATCAAATAGGCATCAATTGCCTACGAACGGACCGAGCGTCTCGCCGATGTCGTGGCGGATCACCAGGTCGGCAATGTCGTCCTGGTCGGTCGGCTCGTTGTTGATGATCACGAGCCGCGCGCCGCAGTTCTTCGCCACCATCGGAAAGCCTGCGGCCGGCCACACCACCAGCGACGATCCGATCGCCAGAAACAGATCGCAATGCTGGGTGAGTTCCGTTGCGCGGCGCATTGCATCTTCGGGCATCGCCTGGCCGAACGAGATCGTCGCGGTCTTGACCGGATCGCCGCAGTCCGCGCAGTCAGGCGCGCTGCCGCTTCCGTCGAAGCGCCGCTTCACCCACGACAGCTCGTACGCCTTGGCGCAACCGATGCAGCGCGCATAGGTCGTGTTGCCATGAAGTTCGATCACGTCATCGTCCCTGAAGCCCGAGGCCTGATGCAGATTGTCTATGTTCTGGGTGATGATGCCGGGAACCTTGCCGGCGCGATAGAGCGAAGCCAGCGCGCGATGCCCTCGACCGGGCTGAGCCGCCGCAAAGGTCGGTTCCATCGCGAAGCGGCGACGCCACGACTCGTCGCGCGCCTCCTGGCTGGCGACAAACTCGTCGAACGGGATCGGCCGGTTGCGGGTCCAGAGCCCGCCCGGCGAACGGAAGTCGGGAATGCCGCACTCGGTGGAGATGCCGGCTCCGGAAAAGGGAACGATCGAGGACGCCTCGGCGATCATGTTGCCGAGTTGCTCGACGCCGCTGCCGAGATCTTTTGCAACTACGCCTTTTGCGATCACGTGTTTTGCAATCACTGGACATTGTCCGGTTGGCCGCGCCAACCATAGCACGGCTCAACCTACTGCGGGACCGATGCGCGGCGGTCAGGCCGCCTTGGCGACCTGCTCCTTCGGCGTCTCAGCCTCGTCGCTCTTCCTGACCTTGGCAATCGGTGCCGCCGCCGGCAGCTTCTTCACCGGCCTTGCATATTGCGAGAGCTTGAGAAGCTCGGCTTCGAGCTCCGCCTGGCGTGCCGCAACTTTCTCATAAAGCTTTTCGGTCGCCTGATCGCGCAGGCTTGCGAGTTCTTCGATGCTCAGTGCGTCCAGATCGATCTTTGCCATCGCGGCCTCCGGTTTTTCTTTTGGCTAGCGGGAAGCTGAGCGACCGACAAGGCGGCGTACGCCTTATCCACCGCCTTCGCTTCATCACAATCCTGCAACGTCCATTCCGCATTCACGCCCAAATCGCCCGCGCCTATTCGCATCAGGATAGGACCACAAGCAGGATGGGCAATGACCGAGAAGGAAGACAGCCTCGTGCAGGAGCGCGAAGAGATCGCCGCGCGTATCGCCAGCTTCAAGGCGACGCAGGACAGATTTCAGCGCGAGCGCCAGGAATATTACGCCAGCACCCTCGGCGGGGCCTGGAGCGGATTTCAGCGGGAGACCGCTTGAGGCGTGACGATGTCCGTTGCGCTGCCGGCGCACGTCAGCCGCGCTATTGAAAAGCCCGGAGTGGTGCGCTCCGGGCTTTCCTCATTACCAGTGACGGTAATAATAGTGGTGCCGATAATACGGACCGCCGTAGTAAGCGTACGGTCCCGGGCCGTAGTAGCGCGGACCATACGCGTACCCCGGATAGTAGCCCCGCCCGTAATAGGGTCCGTAGCCATATCCGTAAGGGCCGTAGGCGCCTGCGACGCCGGCCGCAATCGCGCCAGCCGCCAGACCGAAGCCCAAAGCGGGACCAATACCGCGTGCCTGCGCTGGCGCGCTCAGCGTGGTTGCGCCAACTGCCGCCACCGTCGCCACAACTGCCAATGTCTTTCTCATGCACATCCTCCTCGCATCGTTCGGCATGTCAACGCGAGTTCGGGGCGATGGTTTCAGATTGGCCCCGTCGGTCCATCTCACGAACCGTGGATCATCGGATGTCGGACCGCGCGTTGTCGTCAGGTTCCTCAGCCATGCGATTGCGCAGAGCTACCATCAGTTTGCGCCGGAACAGAAAGACAACCTGCGGGTTTAAGCTCGCGGGAAAGCGAGGTTGGCGTCATGCCAGCGTGGATGGAACTTGTGCTCAATGTGGTGGCGTTTGCCGGCTTCATCGGCATCGCAACGTATCACAAGCACCCGAATGGGAAACTGCCGGACTGAGCCGGTCGCAGCCGTCGATTGGCGTTGCCCCCATCAGTTCGCTTTGTGCGGGTCGCCCGCGGTACGAACCAACCTATCCGCCTTCACCAGCACGTGGTCGTTTTCCGGCTGCGGCCGGAGCCAAAAGCTGATCGCGACAAAGGCAGCACAGAACAGCAGCCCCACCACCATCACGCGTCGGTGGGTCGGTCTGTCCGCATTGTGAAACGAAGGCATCATGGCTGTCACCGCAGCCATCGGTAACGCAACCACAGGTCGGTGCAACGCAATCCTGCGCTTAACCTAACTGAACAAGGTTATCGCCGATGCGGAAACGCTTCAGCGCGTGCCGCCGCCAAAGTCTTCCACCGCCTTATCCAGAGCTTGTCCGCAGCAAATCCACCGGCGCGCCAAACGAATTTACCAAGCGGCTTCGTGATCTTGCTGCGCACAAATCCACAGGCCACATGTGTTCGGCACGTTCAGGCGGATCACGCCTCGGCCAGCCGTTTCAGGGTGGCCCGGAAGCTCAGGCTGCGGGTTCCCACCAGCGCGGTGCCGAACGCATCCGCGCCGCCCTCCCAGAACGTACCCGAAAAGCCGCTATTGACCTCCTGCCCGCCGGACAGCGGCCGGACGAATGGATCCGGAAACGGCGTGTGCTGGTTGGTGCGGAGATGTCCCTTCCAGGTCCCGTCCCCGACCGTGTAGGCGCCGATCGACCAGAAATGCGGACCGCCGCCAACCAGGAGGCCATCCCGCAGGATCAGAATGCCGCTGTCCCGGCCCCTCACACCATCGGTCATGTGCATGTGAAGCGAGTAAAGTCCGTTCTTCATCACTCTCGTCGCCCGTCTCCCGTTGCAGCATTATGGCGCGAACCGGGGCGGTTCGCGAGCGGGACGCGTTGCGGCGATTTTGCGCAACTGGCGTGGCATCCGGTCCGGAGCCGTCCCCGACGGCCATTCCACCCGAATCCATTTACAAAACATTAAGAGCGCGCTGACACGCCGATGCACAGCCAGATCGACCAGGGTCCATGACCGGACCGGCATTGCAGAAGCGCTGCGACACCCTGCCATGACACGCCGTTTGCTGCTATTGAGTGCCGCGAACCGCTCGACCAAACCGTCCCCAGAAACTCCAGGGAGCCAACAACCATGCGTTATCTCCACACCATGCTGCGCGTCCGCAACCTCGACGCCGCGATCAAGTTCTATCAGGACGCGCTGGGGCTGCAGGAAGTGCGCCGCATCGACAACGACAAGGCCCGCTTCACGCTGGTATTTCTCTGCGCACCCGAAGATTTCCATTTACTCAAGTCGGTGCCGCAGACCCGCGGCGCGCCGCTGGTCGAACTCACCTACAATTGGGACGAGGAGAAGTACGGCGAGGACCGCTATTTCGGCCACCTCGCCTACGAGGTCGACGACATCTACGCGACCTGCGACAGACTGATGAAGATGGGCGTCACCATCAACCGCCCGCCGCGCGACGGCAACATGGCGTTCGTCCGCTCGCCCGACCTGCATTCGATCGAGCTCTTGCAGAAGGGCGATCCGAAGCCGCCGGCGGAGCCGTGGACCTCGATGCCGAACACCGGCCACTGGTGAGCCGAACGAATTCCTCCGCCGTTTCGAGCCTGGATTGACGCCTTGTATCCGCGGGATAGCCGCTACGGATCCAGATTAGGAACATGAAGCGGCCCACGACGTTGCTCTTCCATCAAGGAGGAGACGACAATGGGAAGAGGACTTTTGCTTTGGCTGTTGGGTGTGCCGATCCCGGTGATCATCCTGTTGTGGCTGTTCTTCGGCCGCTGAATCCAGTTCACGCGCAGCGCGCCGGCAACGGACTTAAATGCTGCAACCGACTGAGATGCGAGAGGCCCTGCCGTGACGCGGCGGGGCCTCTTTTTTGCACTCCGGACAATTCATGCCGCGCTTTTCCTCGAGCACTCCGCTAAGACCATCGACAAACAGCAACAGCGGGAGAGAACGCGTGACTGATCGCAACCAGCAACTGACGATCTGGGGCCGGGCCAATTCGGTCAATGTGCAGAAAGTGCTCTGGTGCCTGGCTGAACTCGACCTGCCCTTTCAGCGCGTCGACGCCGGCATGCAGTTCGGCAAGAACGATCAGCCCGACTATCTCGCGATGAATCCGAATGGCCGCGTGCCGACACTGGTCGACGGTGACTACGTGCTGTGGGAATCCAATTCGGTGATGCGCTATCTCTGCATGGCCTATGGCGAGCGCGCGCCGATCTATCCGCAATCGCCGAAGGCGCGCGCCGCGATCGACCGCTGGCTCGACTGGACGCTGTCGATGTTACAGCCGGTCGACCGCCCGGTGTTCTGGGCCTTGGTGCGCACGCCGCCCGAAAAACGCGACATGGTGCAGATCCAGAAGGACGCCGATGCCGCAGCGATCGTGTGGCGCGTTATCGAGTGCCAACTCGCAACCCGCCGCTTCATCGAGGACGATCAGTTCACCGTCGCCGACATTGCAATCGGCGCCTATGCGCGGCGCTGGCTCGGCGTCGAAGGCGTCAGCAAGCCGAAGCTGCCTAATCTGGAGCGCTGGTTCAACGAGATCGCACAGCGGCCCGGATTCGTCCGCTTCATTGCACCGCCGATGTCGTGACTTGCTGAGGAGGCGCGTCAGCGCCCGGCGGACGCTCCGGCGCCCACGCTGATGCTGCCGCCAAGCTTCACGCAGGTGTCGGAGCCCTCGACCTTGACGTAGCCCGGTCCATACGACGCGCAGGAATTGCTTCGCGCCGTGGCCTTCGACGGCAGCGTCTTGCCGGCATCGGTCGGTGTCTGAAGATTCCAGCGGTTGCCTTGCTGGGCGAACGCAACAGCCGGCAGCAAGGCGACGATGATGGCGAAGGATGTTGTCCGCATCAGGCCTTTTATCGCGCGTGGCCCCAAGAGGCTAGCTCAAGACGCTAGCTCGCGAAGCGGCTAGAGCCGTTTCCGTTCCGATGGAATCGGAACGGGGTTCTAGATTCTTGTTTTGACGCGTTCTCTTTGCGCGAACCGGTACCCACTTCGCTCGAAAACGCTCTACCTCACGAATTTGACGCCGCAGGTCTTGCCGCGACGCCAGACCACTTCGCAGGCCCGGCCGCTGCGGGTGTCGCGCGATAATGCCAGCCGCAGCTTGGCCGGCAGCGTGTTGTTGTCCGCGACAGTGATCTTGGCGCCTGACGGAGAGATATCCTCGACCATGCAGGGGCGCGCAGCAAATCCGCCATCCAGCGTGATCCAGCCGGATTGGCGCAGCGATTTGCGCGCTTCGCGCTTCTTGGTCCCTAAAGCCATCACATCGTCCCCAAGGCTCAGCCCTACCGCCGGTGGCTTTACAAAGGGTTGCGAAATCATCCGGGATTAGAGCGATTCTGGGATTGTGGCGGCGGCTGCGCCAAGCCGGGAAAAGGCCCTCCAGAGCGCTTGCCGGCCCGGCCAATCGCCACTATACGTTCGCTCGTCGCGGTCGTTGAACGGCTGTGGCCGGTCCGGCGCATCTCACGGGTAACGTATTGATCTGCCGGGAGTTTTGCTCCCTTCGTCTATCGGTTAGGACGCCACCCTTTCACGGTGGAGAGAGCGGTTCGATTCCGCTAGGGAGCGCCAATTATTTCAATGGCTTATCCCGTCCCTCCGGCAGCGTGTCCAACGTGCATCCCATATACGGGCATGGACTGACGCCGTTGGTTGACGGGGCCGATCGGTGGACAGCGGGGACAAAAATGGCTGCTCGATTGCGCATGCCGTAGTTCGACGATCGGATTGCTCACGACCCGTCGGCTTTCACCCACTTTGGAGTTCCGACATGCTCATTCGCCCTCGTGATATATCAGACCGAATGTCTAACGGGCAGCAGCTGGAGATCCTTACGTTGCCCTTGGCCGCTGCTCGCTGCAAAGCCCGCGAAATTATCCACGAGGCGCCGCAGAGCGGCTTCACCGCAGTCATTGAGAAATGGCGGCAACTCCCGGACGGTCAGATTGAGTTTGCGGTCCGGCATTTTCCCGCTGCCGATTGAGGCAGCCTATCGCTGCCAGGCCGTTCGGTCACAATCGACGCCAGCCGTCAGACGGCTCCGCCGTGACTCTCGCGAGGCCGCTGGTGCGGGTCCGGATTTCCCGCTGTCATGTGCCGGTCGACGGCCGCCAAGCGCCTGGGCACCAGCCCACAACGCAGAAACCCACCGAGGTTGAGGTCGGCGGGTTCCGCACTCTCGCGGGGGCTTGGGAGCTGTCCACGATTGAGCAATGCGTAGCAATCCGCGATTAAAAATTTATTGAGAATGGGGCACCTATCGCAAACCAGATTGCGGAGACCCCGCCCGTGCGCACCCGTGTTCACAGGCGGGAGCACACGGTGAACAGAGTTCCTGATAACCGGTCATCAACGAACGGAGAATATGATGACCGTCATGGAAGAACGGCCCACGATGGAGGCGATCCTGCGCAAGCTTCGCGAGACCCAAGCGAAGGAGCCGAAACGCGTCCCAGACCACAAGCCGCGCCCCATCCCCGAAGAAGTTTTGCGCATTATCAGCGAATAATGGGCGGCGCCTCGGTCCGTGTCCAAGCGGTCACCCCAAAAGGTACGGCCCCAGTCTTTGGGAACCGAGGCCGCGCGCTTGGAGTGTCGGGGTTGGGGGCACTAACACTCCGCGCTCATTAAATCCGAAGTTGCCACGCGCCAGCGTGAACCACTTCACATCTGCTTGGCAATGCATTCGCTAATTTCATATCACTGGGATTTCAGGGCCCCAGTTTTGAAACAGGCCTCAGCCATCGCCGTTCAGCATTAGGCAATTTTCGGCGACTGAGAGTGTTCTTCTGCCTGACCAATTGCGGGTCACGCCATGTCAAACCACCGCGTACCAGCACCTGGCTGGATGACGGAGCTTCTAACCGAGGTTTTGGAAAGTTATAGCATTGATGAAATCCAGCAATTGATGGCGGAGATTGAGCGGGAGTTAGCGACGCGGCCGCGGACAGCCTGCGGGCTCTTCATGTCAGGTGCAGACGGAGCCACTCGGCCCTTGGCCGCGAACGACGACTGAGAGTGCATGGAGGCGGCGCCTCAGTTGGCAGCCCTTACCGCCGCCAGATGGGCCCTGCCGTGACTCTGGCGAGCCCCTGGTGCATCGGCAGCTTTCGACGCGAGCGGTTATTGGGGCCGTCCGGAGGTAAAACGGACGGCCCCTGCCGGCCACTTCCAATTGCCCCCTGCCATTCAACAGGAGCGATAGCCGACAGACTAGAAACGTAAGCGGGACTGTCCTGGTTCAGCGAGCAACGCGGCCATTCGTTTTTAATTGACCTGTTTGGGTCATGGCCCAACCCGGCGGAAGCGCGACAATCCAGTTCAATTCCTTGGGAGGTTTCTCATGAAAGGGGCGTTATTGCTGCCCTTTACTTCGCTGACCAACAATACGCCCAAGGCAAGTACACCTACGCTCTGCAGCGCATGGTGAGCCAAATGAGGCATTCGTTTGGAGTTTGAGGCCGCCTCAGTTGCGCCCGCTCCCGAAGCTCATTTAAAGGCCCCGCCATGACTCTGACGAGGCCGCTGATGCGGGTCCGGATCGGCGGCTGTCTTGGTGCCGATCGACAGCGCCAACGGGCCGCTGGCCCGCTGGAAGTGAGAGTTCCCACGAAACAGACGACGAAACCATTTTGCGGGAAGCACGAAATGTGCGTGCAACGCGCCGCAGCTAGCGTTCCTTAACTAAAGAGGGGAACGTCATGTTGAAGTTCATTTTGGACAAGTTCTATCAGCACTGGCTTTGTAGTTACCTCGGTGCCATGCCGAGGCCGGGGGCGCGATCATGATCGAGGCATTTGCCGCCCTTCTCGTGTTCTTGAGCATTAGCGTTTTCCTCGCCCACGCTGTCGACGCTGTTCGTACCAGTCGGCACCGCTAACCAAATAGGGGACAGCCGATGATTGCGATCACACAACAGACCGCGGCCAGTTTTCGGGTTTCAAGCCTGACGATCGTAGTGATCTTCAGCTCGTCGGCCTGTCGCTTTCGCTCGCGCTTGCGCGATACGGGGTCGATCGCGACCGGCATGTAGATCCTGGCACGGTCGCTCGACTCGTAGGGCTGCCCTGAGCCGGCTATCGTTTCCTGAATTCCGCGCGTGGGGCCTCATATCCAAGCCAAGCCGCCAGGCGTCGAACGTCGCCCCCTCCCCAAGGCGGTTTCTGCAAACGGATTAACGCGGGTAAACGGAGTTCCGAAGAACTGCCTGAATTAATTATGTCAAACGCCGGGCATAAAGTAGCCTCAGCCATCGCCGCACAGCCTTGGGCAATCTTCGGCGACCGGGAGTCCTTGCTGCTTCCGACTGACCAATTGCGGGTCACGCCATGTCAACCGAACCTATGATACAGCCTGACGAATTAAGGGCCCATCTGAACGAAACCCTGGAGAGCTTCAGCACGGAAGAAATCCGCCAACTTATGGCGGAGATTGAGCGGGAGTTAGCGACGCGGCCGCGGACAGCCTGCGGGCTCTTCATGTCAGGTGCAGACGGAGCCACTCGGCCCTCGGCCGCGAACGACGACTGAGAGTGCATGGAGGCCGCCTCGGTCGGCGGCGTGCCGGTGGGCGCCAGAATGTCCGCCATGTCTCTGAGGGGGCCCAACGGTGCTGGTGGTTGTGATCGGGCTGGCCTTACTTCACGCTAACAAAGCCGAGGTCGCTGATCCAGCAGGTGGCCCGACTTGGCGACCCGATGCTTAGCAAGCGGTGTTCGTTCCGGCCGAAGAACGACTTGGTAGCACCATCAGCATTCATGGACTCATAATCAGGCTGCCTTTTGACGAGCATGGCGCGACGAAGACCAATCGCGACCTCGGTTCGGCCGAGCGCCTTCCCTATCTCCCTTGGATGAAGTTCGGTGGTCCACACCATTAAAAGCCGCGCGTCGTCACCGGGAGACCATCGTCTGAATCGTTGGCTTGCCAAAAGGATGCACCTCCGGTGGGCAGACTGGCTCCAGCACCGGGGCTGGCGAGCGCTGGAGCCGTCTGTGGGTATGTCGCTAGCCCGCGGCTAAGCAACATTTCCACTTCTAGTTGATCACATGCAGCCATGGCTGGCTGGTCAATTCTGACCACCGTCTTAGTTCTGGGATGAGGTGTCCGATTAGGGCCCCGGCCACGACTCTGGCGAGGCCGCTGGTGAGCCTCCGGGCTGGCTGCTGCTTCCCCCGGTCGGTCAGCGCGAGCGTGTGGACGATCACCGCAGACGCTGGCCCGCTGCTTGCTGATATCGACTTACTGGGAACTATAGAGCCCCAGCCTGGAACAGGCGGCCGCCGGGACAATGTATTTCGAGCCCGCCGGCGTAGCTTTTTGGTGGCTATCGCGATGTGAGTCCCCAGAAGGCAATGAGCAGCAAGGCGCAAGCGCCGAGTCCCATGAGCGACACTAGGGCTTCTATCTCCATGGCCGAATCAACTCCGCCCGCTTGCAAAGCATGCGCGCGAGCGGAGTTTTTGTCATCGCCTCAGCCGACGGGCATGCGCCACTAGCCGCTGTCGGTTGCGCTTCCGGAGGCGTCGACGGCGCTTCATGTCGCAGCCCTTCCCATGTTCCGGCGCGTCGGGTGATCTAACCGAATTGCGCCGGTCGACGCTATTGGCCGTCCCGGTGCCGTCGGCCATGCCGCGGACGCTGGGGTGGTCCAGAAGCACAATGGCCATGCCGTGATCCCGGGCAATCTTCCGAAACATCGCGAAGAAGGCGCGAACCTGGCGCCGAGCAATGGCCTCGCCGTCGAACACCGCGGCGATGGAATCGATCACGACCAGGACGGGCTTATGTTCCTTAATCCAGCTTTCCAGCCAGTCGAGCAGCGGTGCCCTAGCCATTCGGCCGTCTCTGCCCGCGTGCACAAGCCACGTCGCATCCAAATCCGGAAAAACCATATGCAGGTCTGCAATGGTGTGAAGATCCAACCCGCGATGCTTGCAGATGCGTTCGCCGCGATCGCGGATATTGTGCTCCGGCTCCTTGCAAGAAAGGAACAGTGCAACTCATGCTGCTTCCCCTTCCAATGGGGCGGCGTGATCACCCGGAGCGGCTCCGGTGTAACCTCGGTATCGGAGCCGCGGCCCTTGCCGTCCCCTCCACGCGCCGGAGCCCAGCTTCCGAAAGGCTCGTCGGCAATGGTTTCGTCGTCCGACTGCAGTCCGTAGTCCTCGGGCCCGTTGGGCAGCGGAATGAAATCGGCCGGCGGCTGCTGGTCGCGCGCGCCAAACTCGCGCTGCAGTTCGTCGAGGTGAGCGCGGCTAAGCTGCATGGTTCTGGCGCTCCAGAATTGATATCAGGTAAGGCGCGTCTTTCGGATGGTCGCCAAGCCATCCTTTGACGTGCTGAATGTCTCCCGCCGCGACGACAAACCGGAATGCCTCGACGGTCGACTGCGCGGTGCGATAGAGCTGCGGCCTTTCAGGCGTACTGCCCGCAATATCCGAATTGCGAACGGTCCAGGCCGGCGGTGCTTCCCCCGTTTGCCGCCAAGCGTCGCGCGGATCGGCGAGTTCCCAGAGCGTCACGATGTCGCCGTCGCTCCAGCAAAAAAACAGCGGTCCATCGCCGTCGTCGCGGCAATCGTGCTGATCGATCGTGCGTCCGCAGCGCTCGCAAGGCCTCGGCTCGATCTCGATCGGCAGCGGCGCGGGGCGAACAAGTTCGATGAGGCCCATCACTCGCCCCCGCCGTCGAGCAGGCCCAACGCCTGCGCCTTCACCAGCGCCTTCTTGATCGCTTGGGCAAGCTCCGGCAATTTGCGGACTGCCAGCGCTATTCCCTTTAGCGTCGGACGGTCGATGCCGTCCGTCCCGGTCGAATAGACGCGAACGTTGATGAGGGGATGGCCCTCGTATCCGCTGAGTGCGACATGCACGGACTCGTTGCAGCGTCTGTTCTTCCAGAATTTTGCGATCTCGATCGGGTCGGCGAGCGTGTTCGGCGTGGTCATGGTAACAACCGATCCAGCGCCGCGCCGATCGGCGAAGATGGATCACCGCCGGCCGTTCGCTTCATTGCAAGCTCGATGGTGGAGAGGTCGGCGCCGTGCTGCAGGGCGAATGAAAGGGCAATCGCTGCATCGCTAGCGAGCGCATCGAGTGCGCTGTTTGCGTGCGCGGCATTGATGAAAACTTCGCCCATCGTGCCGTCCGGATAGCAGCCGGTCGACATGGTGAAGTCGGCGCCTTGGTGTTGAAATGCGAACGTTTCGCAGGCTCGGCGGTTTTGCAGCCGCTTCCGCACTGGTGTGGGTTTGCAAGCCGGACTCTCGGGTGATATGTCCATGTCCGTGATCTCTGCGGTGGTGATCGCAAAGGGAAATGCAAAAAGCGCCGCTCTCCCTGGCCGGGGATGGGCGGCGTTCTGCTACGCCGCCTGAATACCGGCGTGCGGCTTCGTCTGCGGCAGAGATGCCAGCCACGCGCTCTCGTCTTCAATCGTGATCAGCGTCGCGGTGCCGACCTTGCGCGAATTGAGGCGCCCTTCCCTCATCTCGACATAGACCTGCGCTCGACTGATCGAATTGCGGGCGGCAAACTCGTCGACGCGGAACGAGCGCTTGGTAGAGATGGTCTGAGCGTGCATCGGTAACTCCCTGCATCCGTGTGTGCGGGAGTAGACTCGGTGATTTGCGGGAGCGCTTAGAGGGACATTCGATCGTTATTTTGGGGTACGAATGTCCCGGCGTCGCTTAGGGGCCCGCCGAGCGTCACGAACGGCCTTTATGTCAGTCGTGGAGTCGAAGGCAATCTCGGTCAGCGCTGCCACGACCTCATCAAGGTGCTTCCCGCAGTTGAGTTCCACCATCCTGCTGGTCTCCCTCATGAATTGCTGCCGGGGCGCACTTACCTTCTTGTGACCGACCAATCGATTGGCGCGGTCCAACATTTGCTTCGCCATGCGCCGCTTCAAGGCGGCTACTTCATACTCATCGGCATCATCATCCTTCGCTGCCGATGTCCGCGCGTCGGCGACAAGGCCGGGCGGCTTCTCAAGAACGTGGCGCAGCCGATCGCACTGCTCGCGGACGTGCAACACGCCTCCGATGAAAGATTGGGCAGAAAGGTCCGGGACGGCACCCGTGATCTTTACCCAGATTAATTCGACGTCGGTATGCTCTTGCCAACGATCGAGAACGGCAACCATGAGCAGTTCCTGCCGGTCATCTCCAATCGGCCCAAGCGAGCGGCGATACTCGGCGAGTTCGTTCTTGAATGAACCTCGCGGGGCCATGATCACACCCTCCCCGGCAGCGCCGCAATCTTCCCATCTTCAATGACATCGAACCGCGGCGCGCCAGCGCGGATGGCATCGGCGACGTAGCTGGGAGCGAGATGGCCGTAATGCTTCTCCACCATCCTGGTGTCGCTGTGGCCCATGTTCTTCGCGACCACCATCAATGGCACGCCGTTCATGACGGCATGAGAAGCCCATGTGTGGCGCAGGCCGTGAAAACCCATCGGCGGATCAATCTTCGCCCGCTCACAGGCATCCCGCATGGGATCCTTTTGGTGATCCTTTTTCCATGGTTCGCCGTTCTCTTTGACGAACAGAAAGACAGTCCCAGAACGGCCGGCCGTGATTGAGCGGAAGAAAGCGACGCCGTCCTCGGTCAAATGGATATGCCGGGATTTGCTCGCCTTGGATTTCCGGATGGAAACCGTGCCGGAGTTGTGGCTGAGGTCGGTCACCTTGAGCCGCGTCAGCTCGCCATATCGCGCGCCGGTCTCGAGCGCTCCCCGGGCCAAGCGGCGGAAATCCTTATCCGCGGCATTGAGCAGTCGTGCCGCCTCAGCGAGCTCGAGGTACCGTATGCGCGCCGCGTCGACGCCCTTGAAGGGCTCAACCGCCCGCCAGGCGGCATCCGTTTGTACCTTCCGCTCGCGCCAGACCTTGTTCAGCGCGGCCTTGAGCACTGTAAGAATGCGGTTTGCTGAGGACTTGCGCCGGCGCTGGTGCTCCTCAGGGTCGGCAATCTCTTTGAACCGCTGCTCCTTGCCTTTCTTCACTCGGATGCGCGCGCCGGCCTTGGCGAGATCGTGGTGCCAAGCCTCGATCTGGTCCTTTGTCAGGTCGTGGACCTCGGTCGCACCGAGCACCGGCAGGATGAACGCGTCCGCGGCGTACCGACTGAACTGCCCGGACTTACGCTTGGCCTCCAAAAACTCGATGTAGGCGTCGATGGCGGATTTGACGGTGATTGGTCCGGTCTTGACCGCAGCCTTGTTGGCGCGGTCGACCATGAGCTCGCGCGCCCTCGCCTGCGCCTGTGAGAAGCTGAGGATTTTGACGCCGTCGGCATCGGAAAGGTCGTCGGCCGGCCCGATCGTTTCGACCTCATACTTTTGCTCGCCGACGTAGCTCCGCACTACCCAGCTGCCGGTGCCGTTTTTGAGCCGCCGGTAACGGATGTGGAGCCCCTCCTCCATCACGCGGTAATGAGGCTTCCCGCGGACAGGGAGCCGGCGGCGAGCCTCTCGCTTTTCCAAATTCGCGTCTCGGACTGTGCGGGCCATGCATCACCCCCGAAAAGGTCGAAAAAGCATCGTGTCCAACGAATGTCCAATATCTGTGGCTGGACGTTCAATGGATGGGCATGGTCCTATGTGGCAGTACTTGTTGATTGAATTCAGATTTGCAAACGGACGTAGTCCGCCATGGACGTGTTCTTATCTCTTTCACGGTGGAGAGAGCGGTTCGATTCCGCTAGGGAGCGCCACATCGCAAAGCTCCCCCAAAATTATCCCTATTATTCAACGCCTTGCGATAGCAACTTAATCCATGCGGATTGTTGTTGGCTGCACCAACTGTTCCAATTGTTAAGGTGCTGTCCTGTTTGGAACACCGTAAAAATCCAATGTGTGTGGTCTCGATTCGCGCACCGCCGACCTGCGGCACCGAGCCTTGGCCGGTGCCGGGCCCTCACTTGGTCTGCGACTTTCCTCACAACGAACGACGCTGACGACCGACGACATTGAATGTCATGGTTGCAGCCATCCATGAAAAGGCCATGCCGGCGATCCTGACCATCGATGAAGAGTGCAACGAAGATCGTGTCGCGGCGTAGCAACCCAAGCAGCCGGTCGCGCGGATTCGAAGACCCGGTCCCCTTGCCGGGCCGGACGCCGCTCGATTCGAAGCCATCCCAGGTCGAGGCGCTGACGCGCGCCGCCCTCCTGTTCGCGTTCTTCGGACTGCTGTTTTTTTCCTTCACCAAGGTCTCGTGGATCCAGCCGTTGTTCCACGTCGGATTTAGCGACCGGTGGTTGGCGCTCTCTGCGGTGCCGGTCTGCCTGACCATCGCAATCGGAGCCGCGTTCGTTTTTGCGCGCTTCAGCTTCGGCTATCTGGTCGGATTCTATCTCTTCGTGATGATGGCAGGCTACTTCTGGCTCAATGCCTTCAGCCTGCTCAGCTACGATCACCATCAGGCCCTCGTCGCATCAGCGATCTCGATCGTGTTGTTTCTGCTGCCTGCTTTGATGGTCCGCGGGGATATCATTCGGCCACAGCTCTCGGCCGCGGTTCTGAACCGGGCCCCCGAAATCATTCTCGCGATTTCGACCTTCGTGTTGATTTGGTGCGCGCTTGACAACTTCCATATCGTCGGCTTCGACGAAATGGAGAAATACAGGGCTGCGATCGCGCGCCCGCGCCTCGCTGAATATGCGATCGGCAATATCAACGGCGCCTTGATCCCTTTCGCCCTGGCGTGCGCCTTCATGCGCGACCGGAAGTGGATGGTGGCGGCGCTTTGCGTCGTGTCGCTGGCATATTATCCGATTACGTTCACCAAAACGGCGATCCTCATCGCGCCCTTCGTGGTCTTTGTGGCCGCGATGTCTGTGCGCTTTGAGGCGCGGATCGTTGTCATCCTGTCGCTCATGATACCGCTGCTGATCGGACTGGTAGCGATCGCCGGCAGCGAGAAGCAGGACATGAACGTCTTCCGCCAGATCGTGTTTGGAATCCTGGATTTCCGGCTGCTGGCGGTTCCTGCGATTTCGCTGGAGCACTATTTCGCTTTCTTCCAGCATCACCCGCACACCTATTTCTGCCAGGTGTCCTTCCTCAGGCCATTGATGAGTTGCCCCTATTCCGACCAGCT
Organism: Bradyrhizobium sp. LTSPM299; assembly: GCF_000938235.1. Lineage (NCBI taxonomy): Bacteria > Pseudomonadati > Pseudomonadota > Alphaproteobacteria > Hyphomicrobiales > Nitrobacteraceae > Bradyrhizobium > Bradyrhizobium sp. LTSPM299. The sequence continues at coordinate 19,225 of NZ_JYMU01000023.1, read as the reverse complement.
CGGCGTTCTGATGGCCAACGAATACCATATCGGCAGCATGAACGCGTCGCTGTTCGCAACCGAGGGCGTTGCGTCGGTCGGGGCGCTGTGGATGCCGTTGGCCGCGTTGGTCTGCGGGCTCATCATCGGGGTCGGCAACAAGGTCGCGTCAGGGCTGCCTGCGCGCTTTGTGCTGATTTCCGGCGCGATCGTTCCGCACACGCTGTTGAACGTGCCGCTGTCGACCACCTTCCTCTCCAACGGGCTGGCGCTGTTGATGCTGCTCTGGTGGATCACACCGCGCGATCAGGCGACCCGTGAAAATGTAATGGTTTCGATGGGCCCGCCTGTGTGAGAGGCGAACCCACGCGGCGGCCGGACCTGCAACCCGCTTACCGGTTGGTGACGCTGGCCACATCCTGGCGGTCGCTTGGCTGCGCCGCGGGCTTGATGCAGGTGCTGCAGATCACGAGTTTCCGCGCCAATTGGTCGTCGTCATCAGCGGCCAATGGCTGCTGGCTGTCGGCCGATTGCGCTACAGCCGGCGAGGCGTTCCGCGCATGCCGTTGCGGCGGCGCGAGATTGGGATCCCGTCCGGCGCCGTCCCAGGCGATCGGTCCCGGTCCAGTTGGTGCCGATGTGGTCGTCATGCCGTATTGCGCATATTGCGCACAGGCACCAAGCGAGATCGGCAGAAGCAGGACCGCAGCCCTGCTCACCCAGTTCCGGAACGAGGACATGTTCACACTCTCACGCTATTTGTACTGTGACCTAAAAGCAGAACCGCTAAGAAATCGTTTGCCCTGTTTCCCGACCATCGTATCCAACGAAGACGGTATTGAGGCACAAACGGCAAAACAGGAACCCGATCATGTCTGACATCAACGGTCGCTTCGATGGCAGGCGTGTGCTCGCCGACCTCAACGCACTCCGGGCCATCGGCGCCTACAAGACCGGTGTCCACAAGCCGACATTTTCGGAACCGCATATCCGCTCGCTCGACTGGCTTGCGCAGCGGCTCCCCGAGGCAGGTCTGACCGCGACGATCGACGGGATCGGCAACGTTCTCGGCAGCAGCGCAAAGGCGGGATCGAAGCTGCTCGCCGGCTCGCATCTCGAAAGCCAGAACCATGCGGGCTGGCTCGATGGCCCACTTGGGGTCATCTATGCGCTCGAAGCGGCACGCGTGCTCAACCCCGACAGCAGCGTGAACGGTGCGGTCGAGGTGGCGGCCTGGTGCGATGAGGAAGGACATTTCGGCCATTTCCTCGGCAGCCGCTCCTATGTCGGTGCCGTCACCGAAGCCGATATCGATGCCGCGCGCGACCGCAGCAGCGATCGCACGATGCGGCAGGCGTTGCAGGACGCAGGACTCGCCGGCCGCCCACGCCTGCAAGTCGCACCGGGTCGCCACATCGGCTATCTCGAGGCCCATATCGAGCAGGGCGAGGCGCTCGAGAGCAGCGGCCTCAAGATCGGCGTCGTCACCTCGATCGTCGGGATCTGGCAGTACCGGATCGCGTTCACCGGCGCGCAAAACCATGCCGGCACCACGCGGATGGCGATCCGCAAGGACGCGGGGCTCGCGCTCGCCAGATTCTGCGTCGCGATCGACGACAGCTTCCCTGCTTTGTGCGGACCGCGCACGGTGTGGACCACGGGCCGCATCACACTGGACCCCGGCGCGCCGAGCATCATTCCGGGCGGCGCCGAGATGCTGTTCCAGATCCGCGACGATGATCCTGATGTGATCGCGCGTCTTGAGGCGCATCTGCGCCGCTTGGCGGCCGAGGTCACGGCACAAGGCCGTTGCGGCGTCGAGGTTGAGCGTATCAGAACCGGTGTGCCTGCGATCATGAACACCGCGTTCCAGGATGCGATCGAGGCAGCCAGCGCCAGCTTTGCCGGCGGCAGATCGGTGCGAATGCCGAGCGGTGCCGGCCACGACGCCCAGACCCTCGCCACCATCATGCCATCAGCCATGCTGTTCGTGCCGTCAATCGGCGGCATCAGCCATCATTGGACCGAAAACACCGACGATGCCGACATCGTCATGGGGGCCGAAGTCTTTGTCGAAGCCTGCCGGCGCCTGCTGGCGCAACCGGTCCAAGGGGCCATCGCACCGCGCTGATCGCGCTTTAGGCGCGCCGTCCAAACGGAACCACCGCCCAGACGCGCTCGTGCACATAGTACCAGGCGATCTTGGTCACGATTTCGAGCCCGGCGATCGAGCCTGCGATCGCGACCTTGCCGGTCATGAACCAGCTGATCGCAAAGGTGTCGAGAGTTCCCAGCGTCCGCCAGCTGACGGCCTTGAGGATCGACCGCGCATGAGTCTCCGCTCCACGTAACAGCACCCGGCAACGCCTCCCGTCTGAACAACAATGCACGTCTACCACGCCGTTCATCGCGCCGCTTGATCCTTGCGCGTCAGAAGCCAACCGTCAGCTACAGCAGAATGTGAGTTCCGAATGCGGGCCCACGGCGACGGACCGACTTGCAAAGCGCTGGATTTATGGCCATTTTCGTCCAAAGCGAGGTCAGATTTCGTTCATGTGGTTGCTTGAGTCACTTCCGACTGTGATTGGCGTCGCCGCCATCGCGCCTGCGTTGCTGGTGCTTTGGCTGGTGATCGCCGCCGACGAGCGCCCTGGGCCGCCCACCCAGGTGTGGCTGGCCTTCGTGCTCGGCGCGGCCAGCATTTCGCTGCTGGGCCTGGCGCGGGTGCCGTTCAACGCGCTACTCGCGATTCCGGGCAATCCCTGGATGACGCAGGCGGTGCGTTCGCTGTTCGGCGTCGCGGCGCCGGAAGAAATCGTCAAGGTCCTCGTCATCGTCGCCATCTCGACGCGGCGCCGCGCCTTCGCCGACCCGATGGATACGGTGGTCTATGGCGCCGCGGCCGGACTTGGCTTTGCCGCCTATGAAAACCTCGCCTATCTGGTCCAGCACAAGGACATGTGGCGCGCGCTCGCGGCCCTGCGCAGTGTGCTGACCGTCCCCTTCCATGGTTCGCTCGGCGTCATCGCCGGCGCCTACCTTGCGATCGCCCGCTCGGGCGGCGCACTCGGCGCGCACCGGCGCAATCGCGACTGGCAGCGCATCTCGAGCTGGGCGCTGGTGCTGTTCGCGCCGATCGCGCTGCATGCGGCGTTCGACTTTCCGTTGCTCTCCCTGCAGCGCAATCCAGACCTCAGTTCAACCACGCGACTGTTGCTCGGTTCGGCGAGCGTGCTGATCGGCTTCTCTTCAATCGGCTTCGCGATACGGCTGGTACGGCGCGTCGGCAGGCATCACGCACCGCGCACCGAACTTGCGCGCGAGCGGCTCAGCCAGTTGCGGCGGATGTGGGCACTCCTGCTGATCGGCAGCGGCGCAGGCTTTGCCGGCGTCGCCTTCCTGCTCACCTCGCTGCATCACTGGTACGTCAACCCCGAGCGCAATGCCTCGTTCATCCTGGTTCCGATCGGCTTCACGTCGATCCTGATCGGTCTTGCGCTGCTGATCGCGACCACGACAGTCTACTTTCTCGGCCGCAACCGGATGCGAACGGCGCCGCAGGGCTTTTCGTCGGCCCCCGGTCCGGGCTAGGGTAGCGCTCACGCTCCGACACCGGGAGAGCCGCGATGACCGTTTCCAACAACCTCGACAAGCTGAGGTCGGAGCTGAGCGCCGCGGTCAAGGAGCACTGGAAGGCCTTCCTGTTCGAAGGCATCCTGCTCGTGATCCTCGGTATCGCGGCTGTCATCGTGCCGCCGCTGGCGAGCCTCGCCGTCACCATCATGCTCGGCTGGATGTTCCTGATCTCCGGCATCGGCGGGCTGATCGTGACGTTCTGGGCCCGCAACATGCCGGGCTTCTGGTGGTCGCTGATCTCGGCGGCCCTCGCCGTTCTCGCCGGACTGGTGCTGCTGACGCGCCCCGTCCAGGGCGTGCTGACACTGACCATCGTGGTCGGCGCCTATTTCCTCGCCGAGGGCGTCACCACCATCATGTACGCGCTGGAGCACCGGCGCGAATTGTCCGGGCGCTGGTCGTGGCTGCTGATCGCCGGCCTGATGGACATCGTGATCGCCTTCTTCATCATTGCCGGCCTGCCGGGCTCCGCGGAATGGGCGCTCGGTCTACTCGTCGGCCTTAACCTGATGTTCGGCGGCGCCTCCCTGATCGGCATGGCGCTGGCGGCGCGCAGCGCCTCATAGCCGGACAAGACCGGCGCTGTCGGATTTTGGATGACAAGCCAAAATCCGTGCGCTATAGAGCCGCCCCATGATCACCGCCGCCACCAGCTATTGGTACTTTAGCTACGACAGCTTGCTGGCGGCAGGAGGATCACGCTCAATCTAAAGAATTGCAGCATAAGTCCGAACCAAGCCGCCAGATCCTGGCGGCTTTTTTTGTGCCGGCAGGTCCCAGTCCCCAAAGGAGCCAAGCCGTGTTGAGCACAACAGACGATCTTCGGATCAAGGAACTGAAAGAGCTGAGTACGCCCGAAGAGGTGATGCGGGAGGTCCCGCGCACCCTGACGGCGACGCGGGTCGTGATGGGCGCCCGCAACGCCATCCACGCGATCCTGCACGGAACCGATGACCGCCTGCTGGTCGTCGTCGGCCCCTGCTCGATCCACGATCCCGCGGCGGCCGTCGACTATGCCGAGCGCCTCGCCGGCCTGCGCGAACAGCTCGCCGACCGCCTCGAGATCGTGATGCGGGTCTATTTCGAGAAGCCGCGCACCACCGTCGGCTGGAAGGGCCTGATCAACGATCCCGATCTCGACGGCAGCTTCGACATCAACAAGGGCCTGCGCCTGGCCCGCAGCGTGCTGTCGGCGGTGAACAATCTCGGCCTGCCGGCCGGCACCGAATTCCTCGACATGACGACGCCGCAATACATCGCCGATCTCGTGTCGTGGGCGGCGATCGGGGCGCGCACCACCGAGAGCCAGATCCATCGCGAGCTGGCGTCGGGATTATCCTGCCCGGTCGGGTTCAAGAACGGCACCGACGGTGGCGTTCGGATCGCGGCGGATGCGGTGCAGTCGGCCTCGCACCCGCATCACTTCATGGCGGTGACCAAGGGCGGCCGTTCGGCGATCGCGGCAACCAGCGGCAACGAGGACTGCCACGTCATCCTGCGCGGCGGCCGCGCGCCGAACTATGACGCCGCCAGCGTCGATGCTGCTTCGGCCGAACTCGGCCGCGCCGGCGTTGTGCCACGGTTGATGATCGACACCAGCCACGCCAACTCGAGCAAGAAGCCGGAGAACCAGCCAATCGTTTCCGCCGATATCGCTCGCCAGATCGCGGGCGGGGAGCAGCGCATCGTCGGCGCGATGATCGAGGGCAATTTGGTCGCGGGTCGCCAGGACGTCGTGCCAGGCACCGCGCTGACCTATGGCCAGAGCATCACCGACGGCTGCATCGACTGGGATACGACGGTTACTGTGCTGAAGCAGTTGGCTGACGCCGTCGCGGCCCGGCGAGGCGCGCGACGAGGCAGCCTGAAGGAGCTCACGGCCTGACGCGGCAAGATGGATTGAGGGTTGGATTGAGCGCCAAGGGCGGGGCGCGCGATGTCGCGCTCCGCCTGCCTCCTGTCCCGGCTAGCAGCCGCGGCAGATGCTCTTGATCTTCTTGTCGAGCGCGGCGTCTTCCTTGTTCGCCGGATCGTTCGGATTGCTCAAATTCTTCTCGCTCGGCACGTCGCCGGCCCGCGGCTGGCGGTGGCCGACGGGTGCCGGGGGCAATTGGCCGCCCTTCTGCGCGGTGGACGATCCGCCTTGCTGCGCCAACGCCTGTTGCGCCAGAATCTGGGGCACCCCAACCGCGACCAGCAACGCCAACGACAAAACTGTTTTCCGCATCTCGCGTCTCCGCTTCTCAGCCCTTTGATCGCGCCCGTTCGGGGCATCGATGGTCGCGCAGTTGCGTCGCCCGTGTGCTGCGCAATCCTGCACCTTCCGTATATCGGCCATCGCGCCAAGTAGCCAGATTCCCGCGTCGGCCGGCACCACAAAGAATCCGGGCATCACAGCATTCTCGATCCCGCGTCTGCCCTCGTCCTCCTGCGGCTCCCGCCGTCCATCCGCGGCCCGGCTCATCGCCGGCTCATGTTTCAGGCGGGTACACGTGAACGTCACCGCAATAATCGACGATACGATACGGCAGTTCCGCGGAATCTTCACGTTCGCGGGAAGCAGGCCGCGACAAATAGGTCGGCCCGATCGGCGCCTTGCCATGGCCGCCGGGGATATCGAGCACGTAATCCGGCTGGCACAGGCCTGAGACGCGCCCGCGCAGGGCCCGCATCAATTCCTGCCCGGCCTCGATCGTGGTGCGCAGATGCGCGGTGCCCGGCGCGAGATCGCCGTGGTGCAGATAATACGGCTTGATCCGGCATTCGACGAACGCCCGCATCAGCGCTGTCAGCGTGGCGGCATCGTCATTGACCCCGCGCAGCAGCACGGACTGGCTGACCAGCGGGATTCCGGCGTCAGTGAGGCGCGCACAGGCTGCGCGGGCATTCGCGGTCAGTTCGCGCGGATGGTTGGCGTGGACCGCGATCCAAGTTGTCGCACCGTCGCAGCGCAGCGCCGCGATCAGGTCGGCATTGATCCGCTCCGGATCGGCAATCGGCACCCTTGTATGGATGCGGATGATCTTCACATGATCGATCCCGGCGAGATCGGCCATGATCTCCGACAGCCTGCGCGGCGACAGCATCAAGGGATCGCCGCCGGTCAGGATGACTTCCCAAACCTCCTGATGCCCGCGGATGTAATCCAGTGCCGCGCGATAGGCGTCATCAGACAAGGCCGTAGCCTTGCCCGGCCCGACCATTTCGCGGCGAAAACAGAACCGGCAATACACCGCGCAGACATGAACGAGCTTGAACAGCACCCGGTCGGGATAGCGGTGCACGATCCCGGAAACGGGCGAATGCGCATCGTCGCCGATCGGGTCGGCCGTCTCGCCGGGCTGCTCGACGAGCTCCTCGGCGCTCGGGACGAACTGCCGCGCAATTGGATCATCGGGGTCGGCCACATCGATCAGTGCGGCGAGCTCCGGCGTCACCGCGACCGCATAGCGCGCCGCCACCTTTTCCAGGTCGGCAAGCGCCGAGGCTGGCACGAGAGCGGCCTCGATGAGGTCGCGCGGCTGGCGCAGCGTCGCCGTCAGTTTGGGATCGATCCTGTTCATGTCTCTCCTGCAGGAGGGGCCCAGACCACCTGGTCAACCCTGGATGCGCCGCTCGCCAGCATCACCAGCCGGTCAAACCCGAGCGCAACGCCGCTGGCCTCGGGCATCTGGCCAACCGCGGCGATGAAATCCTCGTCGAGCGGATAGCGCTCGCCGTAACGGCGGGCCTTCTCGTCCATCGCGGCGGTGAAACGATGACGCTGCTCGGCGGCGTCGGTCAACTCGCCAAAGCCGTTGGCAAGCTCGACGCCGCAGGCATAGACCTCGAAGCGCTCCGCCACCCGCGGATCGCCGGACTTGGTGCGGGCCAGCGCGGCTTCCGGCGACGGATATTCGAACAGCACGGTCAACCGGCCCTGCCCCAGATTGGGCTCGACATGCTCGACCAGCACCTTGCTGAAGATATCGGACCAGGTGTCGTCGTCCGCGATCCGCACCCGCCCGCTCGCGGCGGCCGCCAGCGCCGCCCGATCGCCCTCGCCGCCGGCAATCGTCGCCAAGAGATCGATGGCCGAAAACCGCTCGAAGGCCGCAGCCACGGTCAGCAGCTCCGGTTCGGCGAAGGGGTCGGCGGTCCTGCCGCGGAACGAAAACGGCCCGATCCCTGTGGCCTGCGCGGCGTGGGCGATCACGACGATCGTGTCGGCCATGATGGCGTCATAGCCCGCATTGGCGCGGTACCATTCCAGCATGGTGAATTCGGGCAAATGCAGATCGCCATGCTCGCGGTCGCGGAACACCCGCGCGAACTCGTAGATTTTCGGCTCGCCGGCCGCGAGCAGCTTCTTGCAGGCGAATTCCGGCGAGGTGCGCAAGAACCGCGTCACATGTGAGCCGTCGGCCCTCGTCAGCTCGGTGCGGGGGGCATGCAGATGCGTCTCGTTGCCCGGAGACACCTGGAGGATTCCGGTCTCGACCTCGGCAAAGCCCTGCTCCTCGAACCAGGCCCTGGCCGCCTTTGTGATCGCGCTCCGCGCCAGCAGGAACGGCCTGCGGTCGGCATAGCGCGCCGCTGTCCACCAGGGTGAGGGCTTGTCCTGTACGGTCATGCCGCCTCCGGCTTTCTGGAATCGACATCAAGACGCCCGCCATCTTGTTGAGGAAACAAGTGCAAGCCATTGAAATTAAGCCAATTGACGACTGGCATAGCCTGACATCTCACGGAAACGCGCCGGAATTCGTCCCTTCATGTCGAAAGACGCCCGCCTTGTCCATGCGCCCCTGACTGAACCCTGGCAACCGGTCGAAATCGACCGCAAAAGGCTGGCATCTCAGGGACAAATCAGTATGTTGCAGCCGAAATCGCCCCATGGCTCTAGGGACAGCCCATTCGGTTTGCGTCCACGGCCGTCAAATTCAGGAAAACACCTTTGAAAGTCATCGCCAGCTCCATCCGCAAGGGCAACATCATCGAGCAGGACGGCAAGCTCTATGTGGTGCTGTCAGCCGAGAATATTCACCCGGGCAAGGGCACCCCGGTCAGCCAGATCGAAATGCGCCGCATCGGCGATGGGGTGAAGGTCGCGGAGCGCTACAAGACCACCGACCAGGTCGAGAAGGCCACCGTCGAGGACCAGAATTACAACTTCCTTTATGAAGACGGCGACGGCTTCCACTTCATGAATGGCGAGAATTACGACCAGGTGCAGGTCTCCAAGGAGACCGTGGGATCGTCGGCGCCATACCTGCAGGAAAACATGACCGTGAAGCTCTCGATGCACGACGGCAATCCGGTCGCGATTCAATTGCCCCAGCGCGTGACGCTGGAAGTTGTCGAGACCGAGCCGGTGACCAAGGGCCAGACCGCCTCCTCCTCCTACAAGCCAGCGATCCTCTCCAATGGCGTCCGCACCGGCGTGCCACCGCACGTCGCCGCGGGCACGCGCATCGTTGTCATGACCGAGGACGGTTCCTACGTTGAACGCGCCAAGGATTAGGCGCTACTCTTCTCTGGCGATGACTCGCATGGGCCGGGGGGGGCATTGAACAGGAAGGTTGTCAGCTTCGTCAGTTGCTGGCTGGCAGCCCTGCTCTTGCCCCTGCCCGGCGCTTGCGCCGACGAGTTCAGGACACCATCGATCTCGGCCATGCGGGTCGAATGGCGCGCCGTGCTCGAGCAGCTCCGGCAGGAGATCAACGCCCAGCCGGCCATTGCCCAAAGCTTCACCTTCGCTAGGCAGCGCCGTGTCCCGGCCTCCGATCCGCGTTCAATGCCCGCTTTGGTGCAGTTGAACGCGATGACATCAACGATCTTCCCCGGCATCGCGCGCAGCCCTGTTCCCGTGCTGCTGCCGTTCGATACCGCAAGCTATCTCGATGCACGGCAACGCGGTGCGCCGGACAGCCTGTCGTTGCAGCGCTATCAGGCCGACTTCCGCCCTGCCGATTTCTTCGATGCCGGTGCAGCCGGTTATGACGCCGTATTCTCGCTCGAACCAGGCGCCGGCGACGGCATGCCGCAGCGGACCTACGCAAAGCCGGTCGAGGTGCAGATATCAGGCTCGATCCTGGTCTACGACCTGGTCGACCGGCTCGGCGGCAAGGGCGAAGCGGTCAAGCCGCTGGCGGCCCAATTCCCCGACATGCGGCGCTTCATCCGGGAAGGCTATGTCCGCTACGCCTTCTCCCGCTTCGGCATTCCCTATGTCGTGTCGATCCAGTGCCTCGACAGCGCGACGCGCCCGAAGCGGCTGGCCTGCCGCGAGGCCTATCCCGTCGCGGAACGCTTCCTGAAGGCCTTGCGCATCACCGGCGGACAGCCATCGCGGCCACGCAACGATATCGCCTCCGACGTCGCCGAACGGCCCGCGGCGCCCTCGCCCGATTTCACCTATCACCCGAGCGGCGACATCATCGCCAACAGCGGCGGGCGCAAGCAAGGCGGCCACGCCGACATCACCGCCTATTCGCAGATCCGCTTTCCGCTCGAGAAGGCGCCGGCCTTCGCCCACTCGCAGTCGTTTGCGAAGCGCAAATCGGACGGGCCTGCCGACAGCTATCCATGGCAGGACAATTTCTGCGAGGCGCGCAGCTTCGAGGTCGGGCAATGCGCCAGCGGTTTCGGCCATCAGGGCCAGGATATCAGACCGGGCGCATGTCCGGCGGACAGTAAGGATGGTTGCGATCCCAAGCAGCAGGCGATCGTCGCGGTGCGCGACAGCATCGTGATCCGCTCGCCGCAGCAGCAGGCCGCGACCCTGCAGGTCAACACAACAACCGAGCATGTCCGCTTCCGCTACATGCACATGAACCCATCGGTGATGGACGCCGAGGGCCTGCTCAACGGGCGCGGCGTCGCCGAGGGCGAGAAGATCGGCGTGGTCTCGAACTATCTCGATCACCCCAACGGCACGTCGCGGCACCTGCATTTCGACGTGCAGGTGTTCACGCGCGACGGCTGGCTGTGGGTCAATCCCTACACCACGCTGGTGTCGGCCTATGAGCGGCTGATCCGCGGCCGCGGCCGCGAGATCGGGCCGGAGCCGGGACCTGCGGCCGCCGTGGCCCATGCCCTGCCCGACGACGTCGCGCATCACATCGACATCCAGGAGGGTGGCGGCAATTAGAGCGCTCTGCAACATTCAGCAATATGCGCCTCCGTGTCTGCAATGTTCCGAAATTTGCCGGCCATGATGGCCGCCTACGAAGGTAGTTCCGAACAATTGGGGACTACTTATGCGGGCTGCGCCACGAACAACGATATCCCAGGTCATTTTCATGTCGACCCTCGTGGTAACCTTGGCTGGGTGCGCGACTGCGCAGCTGGAAACGGCGGGATCGTTGGCGTCATACGACGAGTTGGGCCCCGCGGATGGCCTTGCGACCAAGTCGAAACTTCGAATCGACAAGGCCGACGTGCTGGCGGCCAGGAGCGTTGCGATCGCGCCTACGGCGTATTCGAGCGCAGCCACAACACCCGGACTGTCGGACAAGCAGCGCCGCGTCATCGCCAACGCCATCGATCGATCGCTGTGCATAGGGTTGAGCGATCGATTTGTTGTCGTCACCCTGGGGCAGCCCGCCGATCTCACGGCACATGTCACCATCACCCACGTCACGATCACCGACGCGGTCGTGGCGGGCGTATCCAAGGCCGCTTCGATTGCGCCGATGTTCATAACTTCAAGCGTCCCCATTATCGTGCCTCGCATTCCCTACGGGATGGGTGCCTTGTCGGTCGAGGCGGAAGCCAAGGATGCGAGCGGCCGGCAACGCGCGGCTTTCGTCTGGGCGCGGGGTGCGGATATGTTGACCAGCAATGCCCGGGTCGCCGCTTCAGGGGACGCGTATGATCTGGCGGGCGAATTCGGCGCCGACTTCAGCAAATTGCTGAACACCGGCGAGAACCCGTTTGACCATCATCTGACGCTCCTGACCGGCCAACGCGTGCAATCGTCGCTGGGCGGAACGCCAAAATATGCCGCCTGCGACGCGTTTGGTCGGATCGGCATTACGTCTCTCGTCGGCGGCAAGTTGGGACAGCCGCCAGAATGGACCGATGATGCGACACCGGTCGTGCAGTGACCTAGATCGGCGGCGCGGCTGCCGTCTTGGCTGGTACACTGAGGGTGACGATGGTTGAATCGGATTTGACGTGATGGGCCACATCGATCTGGATGGCATGCAAGGCGTCTCGCAAATTCTCATCGTTGACGACGATCTCGAGATCCGGCGATTGCTCGGCCGCTATCTCACCGAACAGGGCTATCGCGTACATCTGGCTTCCGATCAGCGGACGATGAAGGACGCGTTGATCGCAAACGAGGTGAGCTTGATCGTTCTCGACGTGATGTTGCCCGACGGATCCGGCCTCGACATCTGCCGCGACCTTCGTCGCGAGGGATCCGAGGTCCCGGTCATTCTCCTCACCGCCCTGAAAGAGGACGTCGATCGTATCATCGGCCTGGAAATCGGTGCCGACGACTATCTCGGAAAGCCGTTCAATCCGCGCGAATTACTGGCACGAATTCGCGCAGTCCTGCGCCGGAAAACAGCTCAGGACATCAAGATCGCGAAGACCGTCGAACACCGGTTCGGCAAATTCAGGCTGCGTCCCGGCACCCGCCATGTCTGCACCGATGCCGAGCTTCCACTCGAGCTGACCAGCGCCGAATACGAGTTGCTATTTGCGCTCGTCAGACGCCCGGGACGGCTGCTCACGCGAGACCAGCTCCTCGACCTCACCAACCGCGGCAGCGAAGACGTGTACGACCGGTCCATCGACGTCCTCATGAGCCGATTGCGAAAAAAGCTCGGCGACAACGACGACATGCAACTGATCAAAACCGTGCGGAACCATGGCTATACGTTTTCTGCACGCGTTGAAACAATCGGCGAAGAGTCATGAATTCGATCCGGGTTCGCATCACCGTGATGCTTGTCTGTTCGGTCCTGTGCGTCGTCGTCCTGGCCGGCGCAGTGATGTCGCAGATGGTCGTGCGCCTCGTCGAACAGAATTTTCGCGACGGACTGACGGATCGCGTCACGGCCTTTTCCAATATCATCACCTTCAAGGACGACACTGCGATTTTGCATCTGCAGCCGGCGCCGGCGGAAGGAGAAATCCTGGAGAAGCCGACGGAACTCCTGAAGCGGTCGTTCGCGAAGTCACATAGCCAGTTCGACATTTTCGTCAAGCGAGCACCAAACGGTCGCGTCTGGGCGTCGATCAAAATGGGGCCGGGCTGGCTCAGTTGGCCGGTGCCCGACCATACGCCGCCGCTCGAGGTCTGGTACGGCCTGGCCGGGTGGATGGCGCTCGTTACGGCGGGCGTCATAGGCGTCGCCCTCACCGTCGCCCATCAAACCACGAAGCAACTCAAATTCCTCGAGACCATGGCGCTGTCGGTCGGGAAAGATGGCGTTCTGCCTGTCATCCGCGAAGAAGGGTCGGCAGAGATCAAGGCGACTGCCCGCGCTCTCAACGTGCTGGCTAACAACCTGAAGAAGGCGATGGACAGCAAAATCCGACTGGTTGCCGCTGCCGGACACGATTTGAGAACGCCGATGACGCGCATGCGGCTCCGTGCGGAATTCCTCGGGGATGGCGAACGCGCGGAATGGCTCCGTGATCTCGATGAGATGGACAGGATTGCCGATAGCGCGATCCAGCTCGTCCGTGAAGAAACAGTCGGAAAGGGTACCGAAATTACCAGGCTGGACGAACTCGTTGGCGGCATCTGCAATGAACTTCGCCTGATTGAGCTGCCGGTTCGGACCGCCAATATCGAGCCAGCCGTCGTCAGAATCTCTCCGATCGCGCTAACGCGGGCATTGCGGAACCTTGTGATCAACGCCGCGACACACGGCGGCGGCGCGATCGTCAGCGTCGTGGCGTCCGACGGAGTAGCGCGCGTCGTCATCGAAGATGACGGCCCCGGCATTCCCGAGAAATTCCTTGAAAGCGCTTTCGAACCATTTTTTCGCGTCGATCCTGCGCGTCGCCAGCCGATCCCGGGCGCCGGACTGGGGCTTGCAATTGCGAAGGAAATCATTGAGCGGCAAGGCGGATTCCTGGAGATCGAGAACCGACACCCCCACGGACTGAGGCAGACACTTTCATTCGAGATCGATGTGATGCTCGCGCCACCGTCCTCCGACAACGCGATGGAGCGTGTGAGCTGACCAGCCTTTGGCGTGGCAGGTCCTGGCCTGTTTCAGCCCTTGGTGACACAATTTGAAATTGTCTGTAGCTCAAATTCGCATCGGGACCTGATATCCTGCGTCCTAGGATGGAATTGGCCGTCCCCGCATTTGGAGGACACGGACTATGAGGTTTTCGTCACTCTTCGTTGCGAGTCGAGCTATCGCTGTCTTGTCGATCCCACTGCTGCTGTGCGGCCTGAGCGGCACGGCAATGTCGCAAACCGGCGACGCCACCACCACGCTTCCCGACGTCACGGTCGACGCGCCGAGCCACGTCGCGAGGCCGCACAAGCCGATCCAGCACAGCGTTGTCCGCAGCAGCGTACTCCATAGGACGTCGCCAAGCGCATCGACGCTGACGCCGATGGAGAAGCTTGCAAGGCTTCCGAATATGATCACCGGCAGCTGCGTCGATGGTTGCGTATCAAGCCTGCCGTCGGGCAACAAACCCTGGGTCGGATGCAACTGGTCTTCTATCAGTTATTCGACGACGTGCCGCAACGTCGGCCACTACAAGACCTACAGCGAGTGCAAGACGGCCGGACTGGCTCTCGGCTTGAGAGATATTGAAACCATAGGGTATTGCACCAGTCTGGCGTTCAAGTCGTAAGGGCGACGTCAGCAGTCGAGCGAGCAGATTTGCGCGGGCGCCGACAACCAACAACGGATCGGGCTCGCTCGGCGCCTTACGATCTGGCGTAAGCCGGGATCAACTGATCTCCAGTCCGGCCAACACATCTCTGATCTTCCGCTGCGCGTCCGGAGGCAATGGCAAGATCGGACGCGGCGGCTCGGCCGCACAGATTCCGCTGAGATTGGCGATCGCGTAGACGACCCGGAGGCTCGAGAAGGTCTTCAGCAATTGCCAGACCGGTTGCAGACGTGCGTCGAGTTCTTGCGCCCTGGCAGTATTGCCACTCGCTACGGCTCGAACGATGTCGAGGCAGATTTTCGGGAAGACTCCTCCGAGAACGCTGTACCAGGTCTCGGCGCCTGCCAGCAGCGCTGCCGTGCAATTCCAGTCGGCGCTGTAACCCAGCGGAAAGCCGTTGGGGACGGCGGCCCGCAACTCCGCGATATGGCCGGGCAAGGCAGCGGCGTCCAGCGCGGGGCTTTTCACCGCGACAATGCCCTCCACACGGCTCAAACGGCCGATCAGCGCCGGCGTAAAGCGAAAATGCGTCGTCCCGGGATTGTCGTAGATGCAAATCGGCAACCCGCTCTCGTGCGCGACGGTCCGGAAGTGCTCGAACACCTCGTCATCGGTCAGAGGCGTATAGGACACCGGCGCCAGCAACCCCGCCGCCGCGCCGGCATCGCGCGCGTCCTGCGCTAGTCTCACCGCGTCGTCGGTGCGCAGCGCGCCGACGCCGACCAGCATCGGCGTCCGACGATCCGCGACGCTGACGGCCGCCTGCACCGCTCGCCGCCGCTCCTCGCGGCTGAAATATGGATATGACCCGGTGCTGCCGAGCAGCCCGATCGAATCCACTCTTGCCGCGATCAAGGGCTCCAGCAACGCGCGCAGGGCTCCCACATCGATCCGCCCGTCGGGGTCCGAGGGCGTGATCGGGAACGCAGAAAGCCCCTTGAAATCGACCATGGCATTGTCCTCCTCGTGACGTCAAACAGCAGCAGACGGCGAGAGCACCCATCTCGCCGCAGCCCCATCAATCCCCTCACCTGCCATGCTTGCAAGGTCCAGTCTGCTGCGGAGTTGGAGCAAAGTGGTCCAGTGCTCCTGACCCGTGGCTACTGCAGCATCGTCGTGAGCTGCGCGCCCTCGTCGGCCACGAACACGGCGATCAGCTCCGCCGGCTCGGTGTTGCTTGCATTGGCCGAGACGACGTGGGTCGAGCCCGGCGCCTCGAAGAAGGATTGGCCGACCGTGAAGGTCTCGACCGGCCCGCCGCCGAGCTGGGAGCGGATCTCGCCCCTGGTGATGTAGGCCGTCACAGAACCGGCGTGGCGATGCGGCGGGGTAAATCCGCCGGGGCCATAGGTCACGCGGACCACCGTGACGCGCTTGCCCGCCACGTTCGGCAACGCGTGCGAGGTGATGATTTCGACCTTGTTGAGATCAGATCCCTCCGCGGCGGCGCACAGCGGCACGATCGCCGAGGTGATCGCATCCATCGTCACAGGCAGGGCCCTGCCGATCGCCGTGGCGCAAGCCAGCCCTGCAACGATTGCGAGCGAAACCGGCCGTGGCGGCCGGATCAACGGAAGAGACAGTGTCGTAGCCATCGACGTCATCGGTTGTTCTCCCCTAGGGTTGTTGTTTCAGATCTGCTTCCCGGAATCGGTCAAGACGCCGCTGCGTTCGCCGCCTGCTTCCGCGCCGGCGGCGTCCAGCGATAGGCCGCGCCGAACCGGTTCCAGACGTTGATCGATGCGACCGCCGACGTCAGATAGGTCAGCTCCTGCTCGGAGAACTCCGCGGTCGCCTGCGCATAGACCTCGTCGCTGACGCCGTTCGGCAACATCGTCAACGCTTCGGTCCAGGCCAGCGCGGCGCGCTCGCGGCCTGAGAATTGTGGTGCCTCGCGCCACACCACGACGAGGTTGAGCTTGTCCGTGGCAATACCGAGGCTCTCGCCCTGCAGGATGTGAAACTGCACGCAGAACGCACAGCCGTTGATCTGCGAGGCGCGCAGCTTGACGAGCTCGAGCAGTTGCTTGTCGAGGCCGGCCTTCGCCGCGAACTGCCCGAGTGCACGCACGGCGGCGAACGCGTCGGGCGCGAGCTTCTCGAAATCGGCGTATTCCTTGCGGGCGTGTGACATTGGTCGAACCCTATGTTATCAGAGTCCTGATATCTTATCAGAGCACTGATATGATCAGCAAGACTGCAAATTCGGCGAAGGCAAGATCAGGCGGCATGGCCGAAATGCGAAAATACGGAAAATCCGGCGCCGCCGGAAAACGGCCCGCGAAGAGCCGGACCGGGAAAAAGCCGGCGGCGATTCGAAAAGCGCCGACACGAGATCTCGCCCTGCCCGTTCCCCCGCCGCCCGGCCAGGGCAAGCGCGGCGAGCAGGGTTACCTCGGCTACCTGCTCCGCCAGGCCCAGGCCGCGTCGCGGCTGTCGATGGAGCGCGCGCTCGCACGCCTCGGCGTCACCACGCCGCAATTCGTCGTCCTCACCATGCTGAAGGCCTATCCGGGCCTGTCCGGCGCCGATCTGGCGCGGGTTGCGATCCTGACCCCGCAAACTGTCGGCGTCATCATCGGCAACCTCGAGCGCGACGGCGCGATCCGCAAGACACCGCACCCGGTCCACGGCCGGGCGCTGCAGTGGACCCTGACCCGCCGTGGAACCGCGCTGCTGGTGAAATGTCGCCGCATCGCCCAGGCGCTGGAACGGCGGCTGGCCGCCAGCCTCACCCCCAAGGCGGAACGCGTAATCCGGCGCTGGCTGTCAAAAATCGCCGCAGAGTTTCAGGATAGCTAGAGCATGATCCGGAAAAGTGGGTACCGGTTTTCCGAGAAGATCATGCTCAAACAAATAACTCCTGCGGCGTCACGGCTTTTGGTCCATACCATCAGCGCCGCTAGACTGGCCGAATGAAACAGCCTGATTCTCCGAATTTCCCCGCCCGCCGCGCCGTCCTGACGACGGGGCTTGCTGCGGCTGTGTTGCTCGCCAATCCGCTCCGCGCGCTGGCGGCCTCGCCTCCGGGCTACGATCAGTGGCGTGACAATTTTCGCGCTCGTGCAATAGCAAAAGGCATCACGGAAGCGACCTGGAACCGCTGCATGGCGCGGGTCGAGCCCGACATGAGCGTGTTCAAGCAGATGCGCAACCAGCCTGAATTCCACGAGCAGATCTGGCAGTACATCAACCGGCGCGTCTCCGACTGGCGCATCATCCATGGCAAGGAAGCGCTGAGAAAGAACGAGGCGCTGTTCGCCCGGATCGAGCGCGATTTCGGCGTCGAGCGCGGCACGCTGCTCGCGCTGTGGGGTGTTGAATCCGCCTATGGCGATCCGCTGGTGCAGCAGAACCACATGACGCCGGTGTTCCCCTCGCTCGCCGCGCTCGCCTGGAACGAGCCGCGCCGCAAAGCCTATTGGGAGACCGAGCTGATCAACGCCATGAAGATCGTGCAGCGCGGCTGGGGCACGCCCGAGGAGATGAACGGCTCCTGGGCCGGCGCGATGGGGCATTCGCAATGGATGCCGGAGGTCTGGCTCAATGTCGGCTTCGATTATGACGGCGACGGCAAGGTCTCGCCATTCGGCCGGCCCGACGATGCGCTCGGCTCGACCGCAAAATATTTGCTCAATCGTGGCAAATATCGCCGCGGCGAGCATTGGGGCTACGAGGTCCGCGCGCCCGGCGCCAGCTCAAGCGGCAACCGCACCTATGAGGCGTGGGCGAGCGCCGGCGTCACCCGTGCCGACGGCCAGCCATTCCCGCAACCGAACGCGAGCGCACAGCTTTGGATCCCCGTTGCGGGCGGCCCGGCGTTTCTGCTGGGACCGAACTTCAATTCGGTGAAGAGCTACAATCCGTCGATGAACTATGCGCTGGCGATCTGCCATCTCGGCGATCGCTGTCTCGGCGGACCGCCTTTCATCCAACCATTCCCGGGATCGGAGCGCATCCTGACGCTGGCCGAAGTGCAGGAGATGCAGACCCGGCTCACCAAAGCCGGCTTCGACACCGGCGGAACCGACGGCCGTGTCGGCAACGACACCATGCAGGCGATCAAGGACTACCAGGCAAAAATGGGCCTGCTGCCCGCCGACGGCTATGGTGGATTGAAGGTGCTGGCGCGGTTGCGCCAGGGCGGATAGTTCGGCGGCATTGCGAATCGACGGACCGCCAAGGATCAAACAGGAATCTTTTTGACCTACGGTGGCCAAGTTTGGAGATTTCGGCTAGTTGAATATGCGTGGTAACGCAATTGGGACGGCATGTGCGTCCCTTGAAAGGACATGGTCATGAGATGGTCGTCAAGCCTTGTCGTGCCTTCCGCCGTCGCTATGTTGTCAACTGTCGCGCTGTGCGGCCCGGCCGCGTCGCAAACAGACGCCACCGCCCCGCTCCCCTCCATCACGGTCGAAGCGCCGAAGCAGGTGGCAAGGCCAAGCAGGCCGGAGCGGGTGGCACACACGGTGGTGTCTCACCGCAGATCGTCGGTCCGCCAGACGTCATCGGTCGACGACGGCACGCCCACGGGTGGATCAGGTCCACCATTGGCCAGGATTGCCGCGCTGGAGAAGGTCGCCAGCAATTGCAACGGTGGTTGCGAGTCAAGCCTTCCACACGGTGGCCTACCTTGGGTTGGGTGTAGCGAGTCGGCTGGAGGGACAACTGGACTTGGACCCTTCTCGATAACGTGCAGAGACAACCTCACCTACAAATCCTACGTGGACTGCCTCGAGACCAGAAT
>NZ_JYMU01000022.1:0-44736 GCF_000938235.1 Bradyrhizobium sp. LTSPM299 | reverse complement strand
TTCTTGGGCTCTCTTTGGGCTGTAGTCACGTGAACCGCATTCGTTCGTACGCAGCAGCACATTAGATCAGCCATCATTTAGCACTAAGCCATGCCCGACCGCAGTTCTTCATGATGGCTGATCTGGCGGTAGAACGCGCGCCGCAAGTGCAAGGCAAAAAAGCCCGCGGTGATCTCACCCTTGGCGCTGGGATCGACGCCATGCTCGATATTGGGCGAGGAATCAACGGCCAGAGCCCCGTAGCCCGAGGAAGATCGCGGACTTTCACGAGCGGATGAGAAAAAGCATAGGACGCCGGCAACGAAAAACTGATTGGAAGATGAACGTGGATGCGGCGGAGCCAGTGCTTTCCTCCAAAAATCCACAAGACCATCTTTGGCAGGATTAACGTCGGCGAAACAAAATATTTGCGAACGGCGACCGACGCATGAGCCTTGCATCGGCGGCGGGCACGTCCAAGGGCTCGTTTGGAGAGACCGTCATCCAGATCTCGACCCGGGCGGGCGTCGTCGAGATCACTGCATCGCCTTGGGGTCGGCTCTTACGGCCGACAGAGCGAAAGTGATTTCGTCGAGCACCTTGGGATCCCCGATCGTCGCCGACATCGACCAGGTATCGCCATCGGCGATCTTCTTGATGATGCAGCGCAGGATTTCGCCCGAACGGGTTTTTGGCGGCGACCGACCGTGATCGCGAGCTTGAACGCCGCGACCGGCCCGAGCTTTTCACGCACCAGCGCCACAATTTCCTTTTCGATCAGATCTGGACTGCGGCTGACGCCGGCCCTTCAGCACCACGAAGCCGCAGGGCACCTCGCCCTCGATATTGTCCTTGATGCCGAGCACCGCGCATTCCGCGACATCCGGATGGGAGGCGAGAATTTCCTCCATGCCGCCGGTCGAGAGCCGGTCACGACTGCGACTTTACCTTTCAGAATATCCATTTCGCCTTTCCTTGTTGATCTGTGACGGTCTTGCGGCTGGACGCCGAGGTGCTTCCGGGCTCGCGCAGCCGATCGTGGTTGTCCGTCATGTGACCCGACTTCTCTCGTAGCTCCGGACCGAGCGTCGAACCGGCTGTTGCAGATAGTCGTGAATGACCTCGCCCAGCCCCAGGGTAAGGTCTGCGCGGATGTGAATCGCGGACACGATCTCGAGAACCGGCAACTCGGCCACGGGAGCCAGGGCGTGAGGCGTCAAAGCGAGAGCCGCGGGTCCGGTCCACGCCCCTTTCAAGACAAGCTGCTCAAGGTGATATTCGACAAGCTCGCAGATCCGCGGAGTGCCGTCGACATGCGGAATGATTTTGAGAAGGAAGTTCGGCTCCTCGAGAGCGGCCTTGACTTGCGCCAGGTCGGCTTCGCGGTGCTTGTATCCCATCGTGCCGGTTGCTACCCGCAACGGACCGTAATCCAGAGTGCCGATGAGCGTATCGATCTCGGTCCGCAACGTAGGCTGGCCGAGCTTTTTCGGAAAGCCCCAGAGCTCCCGGCCCCCCGCGATCGGTCCTTCATCGTTCAGGAACATGGAGTGGGTGTAGCCGCCCCTGCGCCCCCGGAACGACACCGGGATGACCTGGCCGCTCTCGGTGTAGTCGCCAAAACCATTGGAATCCGGCATGCGGATGAATTCGTATTTGACCAGCGCTTCGCGTTCATCGAGTTCGAGCGGAGCCGGAATGATCGATCGCAGCTTCGCCGGATCGGTGCGGTAAGTGATGATCAGGTATTCGCGGTTGACGAAACGATACGGTCCCGGCGGATAGGCCGGATTGGTGAGCGGCATCGCAAACGCCCGGCTCACCACTTCATTCTCGTGCATTGAATTCTCCTGTGACTGGAATGACCGGCCTGGCCTACTCGCGCCCATCCTGCTCAAGATCGAATGTGGAGACGCCGTCCGCGCTGGTCGGGCGGGCCAGCACCTCGGGATGACGAAGGGTGCGCAACGCATCGTGATAACCGGCGCGCCAATGATCCTGCATGGAGAGGCGGGAAAACTCGTAGTCCTTGGAGTGGCCTTCGTAGTCCCGCGCGCGATAGATCAGGTGGACGAGGCTGTGCACGTTGTGAGAGGCAGCTGTCCTGAGCAGCTTGACGTCCTCTTGCTCGCGCAGATCTTCAGGCAGCCTGCTCAAGAGAGCCGCCAGCTCTCGCTGCAATCGGTGCAGGCTCTTGAACTGGTCTGTGCTCGCTCGCGTGCGGCTTGAGTATTGAATCTCCTTTTGCCGCGTCACGACGTCGGCCATATTGCGCGGAATCTGGCCGCGCGCACTCCAGAGATCGACCTGAAACACGAGCGTGTCCTGACGGGCGCCACACTCAATCACATATTGCAACGGTGTGTTGGATACGAGGCCGCCATCCCAATAATGTTCGCCATCGATTTCGACCGACGGAAAGCCCGGCGGCAGCGCCCCACTTGCCAGGATGTGTTCGGGCCGAATCGTATGCGTCGCAGTGTCGAAATAGACCAGATTGCCGGTCCTCACATTGACGGCACCTGCGCTGAACCGCGTCATACCGGCGTTGATACGATCGAAATCGACGAGGCGCTCCAGTGTCGTCTTCAACGCGCTCGTGTCGTAGATGCTCGTGGCGGCAAGCGTTCCACCCGCTTGTAGCCATGGCGCCAGTGGCCGCGCAGAAAAAAATCCGTTTGCGCCAAACACCGCCGCAAAGCTTGCATTCACCTGATTGAGAAAATTGCGGGTCTGATCGCTATTCATCAAATCGGTGAACGGCGCGTCCAACGTCACCTGCGTCCAAAACTCGCGAAGCCGGTCAACTCGGGAGTTGGGCGGATTGCCCGCGATGATTGCAGCGTTAATCGCTCCAATCGAAATGCCGGCAATCCAATCGGGATGGATGTTGGCTTCGGCCAAGGCCTCGTAGACGCCTCCCTGGTAGCCCCCCAAAGCGCCGCCGCCCTGTAAGAGTAACGCTATGCAATCGAACGGCGGACGCCGGTCGATGGTCGCGAGGTGTGGGCGAGGCTGAAAGTTCATGATTCCGTGCTCTTGATTTGCGATTGCCCAAGTCCGCGCTCTGTCCGGAACGCAGCCGTGGCGGGGTTCGTGATCCTAGTTAATAAAATATACCGTATAGTTTATTATTTGCCTTGTCAAGCGAGCGCGTTCACAACCTCGTGCTGCAACTGATTGAGTCACGTTCGCCCGACGCTGTTGTCGACTGCCCGACCGGCTCGACACGCTGACGCACGCCAAAATCTGCTTCGACGTCACGCCACCGCGGTGAACGAACCGGTCTCTATTACGAGCACCAGCAAAGCCGACGCGCTTACGATATCCACCGCAATGGTCGCCGGTGAGGTCCGCCCTGCCCGAATCGTGTTGGCTAGTTGCAAACTAAAACGCGGCGGTGGCGACTGTAGGCGTAGTAGCAGTCGCTATCGGAATAAGAGTCATCGTTCGAGCTGCCGTAGGCATAGCCGGCATAGGCTCCAGCGGCGTAGGCTGCACCATAGCCGTATCGCCGCCCGCCATAACCATGGCTGAAGCTTCCGGAACGGCCGTCGCTGACCGATCCAGAACGAGTCTGGACCGCGCGCGCAGCCGCGGGTCCATCACGACCGCCAGCGCGGACGCCGCCAAGCGCCCTCAGATCGCCGCGAGGACCGGCACCCGCGCCCAGCCGAGGAGCCGGACCGCCGAAGCCGGCGCGGGGCGCACCCCCGGGCCCCATGGGAGGAGGACCTGCGAATGCGGGAGGACCTCCGGCCGCGATCTGAGGAGGACCGCCCGGCCCCATTGGAGGAGGCGGAGGAAATTGCGCAAAAACCGCAGTCGGTGCCAACGAAATCGTTGCGAGCGTTACGCTGACGGACAGCGTCAAGAGTGTCTTCCTGGACATTATAGTCTCCGTTTTAGATTTGCGTTTCAAGGACTGGCATCGGCGCGGCCGGCGCGAGAGTCGGGTTAGACGAATGGGTGTCGTGCGCCGGTTCAACGGCCTCTTGCACTGGCCCGCCATCGTCGTGATCAGGGTGGATCCCGAACCACGCCACATAGAGCGCCGGCAGGAACAGGAGCGTCAGCAGCGTGCCGACGATGATGCCGCCCATCATCGCGTAGGCCATCGGGCCCCAGAAAATCTCGCGCGCGATCGGAATCAGCGCGAGACTTGCAGCGGCTGCTGTCAGCAGGATCGGCCGCATGCGATGCTCGGTCGCTTCCACGACGGCATCCCAGGCCGGGCGCCCCTCCTTCCTCAGATCCTCAATCTGCACGATCAGGATCACCGAGTTTCGGACCAGGATGCCGATCAGTGCCAGCACGCCGAGGATGGCAACGAACCCAAGCGGTGCGCCGCTCGGCAGCAAGGCCATGACGACGCCGATCACGGCGAGCGGCGCGACCGCGAACACCAGAAACAGGCGATGGAAGCTCTGCAACTGAATCATCAGGACCGTGGCCATGACGAACAGCATCAGCGGAACGACGGCCACGATCGGCGACTGGCTCTTGGCGCTCTCCTCCACGGAGCCGCCGATCGCCACAGAATAACCTGCCGGCAATTCTTTGGCGAACTCTGCCACCTTCGGCGCCAACTGGTCCATGATTGTCTTCGGCTGGACGCTAGTGACGATGCCAGCCTTCAGCGTAATCGTTGGAATGCGCGCACGGCGCCAGATCGTCGGCTGCTCGATCTCGTAGCGCAGATTGGCCACGGCCCCAAGCGGCACCGACTGCCCGCCCTGCCCGGTTAACTGCAGATCCCGGAGCGTATCGATCGAGCCGCGCTCGACCGCGGTCGCCCGTCCCGTGACACTGACGAGATAGATGCTGTCGCGAACCTGTGTGATCGGGGTGCCCTCGAGCACCGAGTTCACGGCCGTGGCGATGTCTTCCGACGTCACGCCGAGTTGGCGCGCCTTGTCCTGGAGAACGTCGACCATGACGACGCGCGCAGGCTCCATCCAGTCGAACACGACGTTGCCGAGATCGGGGTTGCTCCGGACGATGCCAGCGAGTGCCTGCGAGAGATCCCTGACCTTCGCGATGTCTGGCCCGCTCACGCGGTATTGCACGGGACGTCCCACGGGTGGGCCGACCTCAAGCAACTTGACGTAGGTATCGGTACCGGGAAACGTCTTCCTGAGATATTCCTCAAATTGCGCCTTGACGCGGTCGCGCGCCTTTATGCCGCCCTTGGTCACGACCACCTGCTGGCCCAACCATGCATTGGCCGTCTGCACGTCGAACGACAGTACGAACCGCGGCGCGCCGGTGCCGACATAAGTCGACCAATGCTCCACGGAGCCATTGCCCTGCAGCTGTTCGCGCTCAAAGCGCGCCATCTGCGCGTTGGTGTCTGCTATCGAGGCATTTTGCGGCAGATTCCAGTCGATCACCAGCTCGTCACGGTCTGACGAGGGAAAGAACTGTTGCTGCACGAATGTCATGCCGAACAACGCGACGAAGAAGGCTGCAACCGTCACGCCGACGGTGATCCAGCGGTGATGCATGCAGATGAGCAGCAGGCGGGCGAACATCTGCGCCACCCGGCCCTTCTCCCCGTGGTGCCTCTTCATCTTTGCCGGCAGAATGGTGACGCCGAGCAGCGGGGTGAACAGCACCGCGACGATCCATGACACGATCAGGGAGACCGCAATCACCACGAACAGGGTGAAGGTAAATTCACCGGCATTGCTGCTGTTCAGCCCAATCGGAATGAAGCCCGCGACGGTGACCAGCGTGCCCGTCAGCATGGGAAAAGCGGTCGACGTATAGACGTGGGTCGCCGCCTTTTCGAGGGGATCTCCGACCTCCAGCCGGGCCACCATCATTTCGACGGCAATCATGGCGTCATCGACCAGAAGGCCCAGCGCGATGATCAACGCGCCCAGCGAAATTCTCTGCAATGAAATGCCCGCATAGTTCATCACCACGAAGGTAATGGCGAGAACCAGTGGGATCGCAATTGCAACGACAAGCCCGGCGCGCATGCCCAAGCTGAGAAAGCTGATGGCGAGAACAATAACCACGGCCTCAAACAGCGCTTCGGTGAAGCCCGACACCGCATGCTCGACAACGACCGGCTGATCGGCGACCAGGTGAACGCCGACGCCGATCGGCAGGTCGGCAATGACCTTCGTCATTTGCTCTTTCAGCGCCTCGCCGAAGTGAAGCAGGTTTGCGCCGGACTTCATGCCGATGGCAAGCCCGATTGCCGGCTGGCCGTTGTACCTGAACAAGGTCTTGGCCGGGTCGGCATAACCGCGCGTGATGGTCGCGACGTCAGTGAGCGGAAAGAAGCGGTCGTTGATCCGAAGATTGACCGGGTTCAGGCTTGCCTCCGACGTGAACCGGCCGCTGACCCGCACGCTGATCCGCTCGGGCCCGTCCTGGAAGACGCCGGACGGCGCGACCGCGTTTTGTCCCTGCAAAGAAGCCATGATCGAGTGGACGTCGAGGCCAAGGGCCGCGACCTTCCGGGTAGAGAATTCGAGGTAAATCACCTCGTCCTGTGTTCCCAGAATGTCGACCTTGCCCACATCCGGCACGGTCAGGACCTTGGCGCGGATGCCCTCGACCTCGTCGCGCAGCTGACGCTGGGTCAAGCCGTCGCTGGTGAAGGCATAGATGTTACCGAACACGTCGCCGAAGCGATCGTTGAAGCCCGGTCCGATCACGCCTTGCGGAAATTCACCCTTGATATCCGCGATCATGTTGCGGACGCGGACCCAGGTCGGCTTGACGTCGGCTGCCTTTGTCGTGTCGCGCAGATAGACGAATACGGTGGTCTGGCCCGCGACCGTCACGCTCTTGGTGTAGTCGAGCGATTCCAGCTCCTCGAGCTTCTTTTCGATCCTGTCGGTGACCTGGCGCGTCATCTCTTCGGGCGATGCGCCCGGCCACTGCGCCTGGATCACCATGGTCTTGATGGTGAAATCGGGATCTTCCTGACGACCAAGCTGAAGGTAGGCAAAGAGACCCGCTGCCATGAAGGCGATCATAAAATACCAGACGAGCGAACGATGGTGGAGCGCCCAGTCGGAGAGGTTGAACGACTTCATGGCTTCTGATCCTGTTCGATACGGACTTGTTGTCCTGGCTTGAGGCTATGGATTCCGGCGGTCACGATGCGCGCGCCGGGGGCGAGCCCGCCGGCGACGCGGGCACCTGCGCGGTCCCCGGCGAGATCGACCTTGCGCAGCGAGACGGTGTTCGCAGGCTGTTCGACGACCCAGACGAAATTCGCGCCATCCTTGTCGAGCACCGCTGAGGCTGGGACGCGCAATGTCGGACTTTGGACTTCGCCGAGCTTCGCCGTAACGGTCGTGCCCAAGCGGAAGCTTTCAGGCGGATTGTTCAGGGCGATGCGGACTCGCCGCAGTCGTGTCGCCGGGTCCGCCTGCGGGGCGATCTCGCGAACCTTGCCCTCTACCTGCACGGCGGGGAGCAGCTGCAAGCCGACTGTGAATGGCAAGTCGATTTCAAGCGGCACCGGGAAATCCTCCCCGATATCGACCACCGCCTCCCTGATGTCGGGCCTTGCAACCGTCACGACATTTTGGCCGGGAGAGACCACCTGTCCGACTTCTGCGCCCACCGCGGTGACCACGCCGGCGAAATCGGCCTTGATCTGTGCATAGCCCCGTTGCTCGATCGCCTTGACCAGGTTGGCCTGTGCGTGCGCCACCGACGCGGCGGCGCCGGCCCGCGCCTGCTCGGCATTGTCCAGCGTCTGCTTCGTGGTGGCGTCGGTTGTGATGAGGGTCCGCTGCCGCTCTTCCGTCGCCGTTGCGGTCGAAAGCTGCGCCTCGGCCTTCGTCAGCTCAGCCTTGGCCGAGCGTACCGCAAACTCCAGTGCCGTGGGATCGATGACACCTACAGTTTGTCCTTCGCTGACGAGGTCGCCAACCGAGACGGGACGCCCGGTCAGACGTCCCAGGACGCGGAAGGCGAGATTGGTCTTGTACTGCGGCTCAACAACGCCCACGGCGACCATGCCGTCCGTGCGGCTCGGCTCAAGGACCATCGACAGCACGGGTCGTACAGGGTCGGGCGCTTTCGCGTCCTGCTGACATCCAGCCAGCGCCAGCGCGGATGCAAACGTGCCGGCTGCAATCATGGCGTTTCTCTTCATGACCGGTCTCCCTCATATGTCACGGCCTGGCCAACGCTCAGCAGCTTGCCCCCATCGATCACGACACGCTCGCCCGGCTCGAGGCCCGCCTTGATCAGCACTTCACGGGCTTCATAACCGCCGATCGTCACTGGCTTCAGCGCGGCCGTTTTGGTCGCCGGATCAACGGTCCAGACCGCGGGCTTCGATCCCGCCGCCGCCAATGCACTCCAGGGCAATGCGATCTGCTGCTGGGCCCTCGCTTTGACGGTTCCTGCAACGGCGCTTCCAAGCGTCATCGCGGCCGATGGATCATGGATGGCAACCTTGACGCGGATGGTCGCGCTCTTCGCGTCAATCGCGGGCGAGACTTCCCTGACATGCCCGCTCGCCGTCACGCCTTTGTCGGAGACGAGCGCCAGCGATACGCGGCTGTCATCGAGATCGCCAAACAAGAGGGATTCGTAGATGTCGAACACGGCATCCCGTTCCCCGTCCTGCGCCAGGCCGAAGACCGGCTGCGCGGCCTGTACGACCTGGCCGACTTCTAAATTGCGCGCGGTGACCACGCCTGCCGCTTCGGCGCGCAGCGCGGTATGGCCGAGGGCGTCTTTCGACGTTCCGAGCTCCGCTTTTGCTGCTTCAAGGGCACCTTCTGCGGTTCGCAATCCTTCCTGCGCCTGATCGTAGACCGTCCGCGTGGTGAAACCGCTTGCGATCAGCGCCTTTTGCCGTTCGAAGGTCGCCCTGGCCACGCGTAGCTGAGATTCTCCGGCCAGCACCGCCGCAGTTGCGGCATCGACGTCGGCCTGTTGCTCGGCGGGATCGAGCAAAGCCAGGACTTCGCCAGCCTGGACGCGGGCGCCAACATCGACATAGCGCGCGACCACACGTCCGCTGACGCGGAACGAGAGGTCGGCGCGAAACCGGGCCTGGATTTCGCCGGTCAGGGTGACGGAGCCTTGTCGGTCGCGCGGCTGCACGATCTCTGTGCGCACGATTGCCGCGCGCATGACCGGAGCTGCGGCGTGATCGTTGCAGCCGCTCAGCGCGATTGCGACAAGCGCGACCGCAAGGCCGCCAGGCCCCCTCAACTTGCCCTTGCGGGCAGTTCCAACGACTTCAGTTTGGTTCGTATTCTGTTTCATGACACGTCCATGCGGTGACCAGGTGACAACAACTCGCCCAGCACATCCGCCGCTTGACGGGCAGAGACCAGTTGAACTCCGCGAGACGGACTCGGATCCGGTCGGGTTGCAACGGGCCGGCTGTCCCGATCCGGGAAGCTTGCTCCAGTGCAAAACGCCGAGCCATTGGATGGGCTGACTTTTGACCGGCGAGGCGACTGTCTGATGCGACGCTTCACCATCGTCCAGTTCGCCTGCCACTCACGCTTTGTCAGTGGAAACGACACAACGACAGACGTGAACTCGTCGCCAAAGCCGTGCTCGACCCGGCCGCCGAGACCCTTGGCAAGATCGTTACTGATCCGGAGTCCGCGCCCCACGGCGCCCCGTGCCGACCGCGACCCATTGTCCAGGATGACGCAATTCACCAGCGTGCCGATTCGTGACAGCTTGATCCTGATTTCTCCGGTCCGCGCCTCGAAGCACGCATGCTTCGCGGCGTCGGCTACGAGCCCGTGGACGATCAATCCGAGCCGCCTGCATCGCTCTGGTTGGAGCGGAAGAGATTCGGTGGCGAGGACCAACCCGATATTCATTCGATCTAGCAACGAACGGCGCATGGCGCTGCCCATCATGCGGACGTATGTCGCGGCGTCGATCAGCGCCTTGCCCTTGGGCATTGCGAGCGCCTGCTGCACATCGGCATGACCATGCAACAGTTCGACCACGTCGCCTAAGGCGCGCTTGGCCTCCGCCCCCTCAACCCGGACCGCCGCGGCCGAGACCAGGCTGATCGCCGAGGCGAGCCCATTATTGATCCGGTTATTCAATTCATGCAGCAGAATGCCCTGCTCCTCGATTGGCGAGTCCGGGCGGCACACACTCACTGTGATCTCCTCTGGTTGTCCGGATGGGCGGCGGCCGAACGCGCATGTGGCGGCCAGCCGGTCATCTGGATGGGCTGTCGCAGTCCCGGCAAGCAGAGCCGTCTGCGGTGGCCTTTTAATACACTAAACCGTATATTTTCTTTTTCTTGCATTTTCTTTCCCTGCATGTCAAGCGGGATCTGCAAACTCGTAACTAGGAGATCGTGATGGCGAAGAACAAAAGCCCGAAACGTGGCAGACCGCCCAAGGACCTGGCCGGCGACGTCCAGGCGCGGATTCTCGATGCAGCCCAGCAGCTCTTTCTCGAGAAAGGGTTTCGGAGCGCCAGCATTGACGACATCTCCGAGTTGGCCCCTGCGAGCAAACCGACCATCTATGCCCATTTCCCCGGCAAGGAGGCGCTGTTCGTGGCTGTGGTGGCCCGGACCATCAACGGATTGACGAATTTCGAGGGGTTCACGCCGGCAGGCCGCACCATCCAGGAAAAGCTCGCCAATCTCGGCATCGAGATCGTCGAGAGATTCGTCGAGGACACGTTGGACCTCACGCGCGCGACGATCGCCGAGGCGCGGCGATTTCCCGAGTTGAGCCGAAATGTTCACGACGCGGCGCGCGACCGCGCGGCTGGGGCAGTTTCGCAGCTCTTGAACGAGGCAACGCAGAGGGTCGCGCGCTCACCCAAAGGACCTTTCAGCGCAAAGCGGAGCGTAGCGACCGCGCAGATGTTTATGGATCTCATCCTGCTTCCGATGCTTATGAGATCTCTGATGGGTGAGGAACTGAAGGATCTCAAAAAAGAGCTGCCGACCTTCCTGCACGAACGGGTCAATTTCTTTCTTGCGGCTTGCGAGGCAGACTGGAGGCCGTGAATCAACCACACCCCACCCGCTATCCTTGCGCCACGGCTTTGGGACGCAAGTCGGCGGCCAGGTCGATCGACTGGTGATGCAAGGCGCCTGCGCAGAAATCCATCATCTCGTCAAACGTGGGCCGAACGGCAGCCGCGTTGATCCGCGACGGATTGAGATATCCGTCCATTGCTTCAAGCAGGCAACAGGTCATCGCCATCGGACTTCCCGGTCGCAGTTCGCCGCTCGCCTGTCCGCCAGCAATGATCGTGCGCACCAGCCCCCGGATTCGGTCTGCGTAAGACAGCGCGACTGCCCAGCTTCCGCTTACCGCTGCGGCGACCAATTCGTTTAGCTCGCGATCGTTCTGCAGCCGATGTTCGTGCAGCTGCGAGATTGTGCTCAAAGCCGCCGTTAGACGGTCCAGAGCCGAGCCGCTCAAGAGAACCGCAAGCGTCGCGGCCGCGGAGACCTGTTCGAACAAATCCGCCACGACCGCCTCTTCGATCGCCTGCTTCGAAGCGAAGAAGCGGTAGACGTTGGTGGGCGACATCGACGCTCCGCGAGCGATATCGGCGACGGTGGTCTTTTTGAATCCGATTTGGCGGTACAATCGGATCGCTGCTTGTGCGATCCTCTGACGAATGCCCGGCGATCCGGCCTGAGATATAGGTTCCTGCATTGCTTGGGACCTCAGTGAGATGGGATCGAATGCAGTTCGCGTCGGCAGGCTTCTCCGAAGCCACGCAAAGGATCCATTTCCTCTAGAAACTCAGGCAGATCGCCAAATTCGCGGTTTGGCGACAGATAGGTTTCGATGATCAGGCGACCTGCCCGCTCCGCGGCTTGAACCACTTGATCGCTGGAGAGAATCCTCATCCGCCCTATGAGCGCATACAGATTGACCAGTTGCGGAATCTCGGATTTGTCGCTGACGAGCGCGTCGGCGTAGAGTCGGGAAGCCTCCTCGATGAAGCTTCGATAGAGCCGCTCGCGCTTGGAAATCGACCGGGAATAGTGACGCTCGCGAAGCCTGCGACGCCGGGTCACCCATCCAGTTACGATCGTGGAGATCGCTCCAAAGGCCGAGCCTCCGAAGGCGGCGAAAGCAGGAGCATATATCGTGTTCATGCGATCATTCCTCCTCTCTCGCGCCGCGATAGGGCGACGATCCTCCTGTCCTGACCGAAGCAGCTTCCGCAGCGTGATCGAAGACGGCTCTGCAAGCATCACTCAGGTCTGATTTTCTTTGCCTGAGACAGGCCTCTACATTCGTGGCGTCAGGGATGTAGCTAAGACACAGCCGGAAGGCGTCAGGCGCGCATGCTGCCCTCTGCTCGGCAGTGCCGCGGTTCTCCTGGGCAATGGCAGTCCCATTGCCGAACAAAGCCGCCAGCATGACGACAAATGTGTACTTGAACATATCGAATCCCTTCTTCTGTTGAGCATCGCTCGTTCGAACGGGCAAATGCAGCGTCACGCTCCGAGACCCGCCCTTCAAACAGTCTGAACACGCGCTTGTGACTCTTCGCTCTTGACACATCCCTCAGACCGGGGTGTATATGAAATATACGGTATAGTATATTTATGGAGCCAAGAATGTCAACGCTTTTGTGGTCGCTCGCGAAGGAAAATCCGTGGCCGGCGCTTGCGCTCGCATCCCTGAACCTGATCGTGGCTCTGTCCCTCGTGGGCCTGAGCCTGCTGCTGGGCGTCACGATATCGTTGCTTGCCGGGCTGCACGCGTTCGCCGGCGAGCGGTCCTGGATCACGCCAAAGGGATTTCAGCGCGGGAGCGGGGCGCTGTGAGCAGCACATCCGTCTTGTCAACGCGTGCGCGCGGCTCAGTCGATACTCAAGCTCCCGTGCGGGGTTACTTTCTATGGGTCGGCGGAGCGTTGCTCGTGCTGCTCTTTGCAGCCAATTCCCTGTTGCCCGCGACCCCTGCCGAGCAGGCTCATAGAATCGCATTCCACGCATCCGCCGGTCCGGATCGCCTCTCGGAGCTGAAGGGACCGGAAGCAGTTGGCAGGCCCGGTCGTGATGCAGATTAGCTTGCGCGTCGAAGACGATACCGCGATCTTCGAAGCCATGGAACTGTAGTTTGTTCCTGGATGAAGAATTGTTCCTTCGAAAATCGCGGTTCCGCATCGCACTTTCCATCGGAACGATTCCGCGCGCCGCGCGTGGTGTACATGGGGCCGAACAGTTGCGCGAGGAAGTGCAAATGCAGGTCAGACCTCTCAACCTCCCATCCGATACCTCTATCGTCGATGTCCGCCTCGGTCTGACCGTGACGGGCTTGTATACTCTCGTCGGGATGGGAATCGTTCTCGCTTTCATGTGAAGCAAAGGGAGAGAAATCGCGGGCCTGCCGATCGCGCCAACACTTCCACGAGGGCCGTTTCGGGTAATCGCGCTCGCCACGAAACGAATGCCGACTAGCTGCGTAGATACTGGCGACGTGTCGCCCTGAAGCGACCCCGGTGCACGCATTTGGCACAAACCTCGAGTTTGCCTCCTGCGCGCGAAGCGCACCCCATCGTCATCCGTCCCGCCACGCCCTCCCGTCGCGTCGGCGATTCTTTGTGCAGAGGGAACCGAAACCATCCGACCCGCCCAAGTGTTGGCAGGTCAGATGTTTAGCGGAGACAGCGGATGCGACCCTCCATCGACATTGACTACAAACATAGCCGCGCCATCGTCCAAGAAGTCGGCGAGCGACTTCGTTCGATCTTGAGAGAAGAACAGGAATTGCCGAAGCCGATCCGTGCGCTGATGGCCCGCTTGCGCGAACAGGAAGAAATGGAGAGTTAGCCACCGCGCGAACGTGCCCCCTCAATCTGCCGGCGACGTGCCGCGGACTGATCTTGGAAAGCTAACTCGCCTCGAACCGTACGTCGATTCGCTTCTCTTTCCGCCAAACGATGCGGCAAGGCAGCTCGCTTTGATTCGTTTCCACGACAAGCATAAAGCGGTCCGGGATGCCGACCGGCGATATCACGTCCAGCGCCGCCCCAGCGTCCGATAGATTGCGGACCGTGCAGTCGATCGCGCCCCCGCCGAACGAGATCGTGCCCGCCTTGAGCAGTTCGCCGCCGGAGTGCTGCTCGATGTTCTTCCATCGCAGACCTACGCAGGATGAGTGCAACGCCGACGCGTGAGATGGCGCTCAAGCCAACTCTTCGGAAAGCTGGAGTGGACCTTGGTTAACGCGCGGTCACCACAGCTGCTAATATTCGACGCGGCGCGATGACGAATACTTACCGGTTCAGGCAATGTCTCTATCTGAGGGCAATCCGGCATTAAGGCCTGCGTGTGAGCGTGCTCGGAACGGAGCAGCCTCAGATGCCAAGCAGCCGTCACGAAATCAGCAAGGCCCGTCTTCCCTTGTGGGTGGCGGGATTTGTTGGGTTGGCATGCGTCGCCATCCTGGCGCTGAGCGGATGGCGCGAGTGGGAGTCGCGCCAGGTCGATCTGACGAACGCCGAAGTGGACATGGCCAATCTCGCCGGTTCGCTGACGCAGCACGCCGAGGACACGTTCGACCTAGCCGACACAATCCTTACCGGCATGGTCGACCGCATGGAAGTAGGCGGAACGAGTCCGGCCGCCGTCGCCAAGATCCACACGTTTCTTCAGTCGCGCAAGTACAACCGAAACCGTATCCGCGGCATCTTCGTCTACGATGAGACGGGCCGCTGGCTCGCCACCACGGAAGAGGTCGATCCCGCCGGTCTCAATAACAGCGACCGCGACTACTTCCAGCGCCATCGAACTTCAAGCGAGCGGGCGACTTTGATCGGCCGCCCGGTCAAGAGCCGGTCGGGGGGCCAGTGGATCATCACCGCATCCCGCCGATTCAATCATCCCGACGGGAGCTTCGCGGGCGTGGTGCTGGCGAGCATCGACGTGGCCTACTTCATGCAGTTCTACCGCCACTTCGATATCGGCCCCAACGGCGCGATATCTCTCTTGAATGCCGACGGCATCATGCTGGCGCGCAGCCGCGACGACGAAGGTGCCTATGTCGGACGCGATATGTCCAAGTCGCCACTTTTCCGGACGCTGCATGATCGACCTGTCGCCAGCGTCTACTATTTCAAATCTCCTCTGGACGGGCTACAGCGGCTGAGCTTCTACCAGTTGAGCAGCCGTTATCCGTTCCTGGTTCTAGCAACTAAGGCGCAGGACGATGTCCTGGCATCGTGGCGCCAGCAGGCGTTCGTGCGAATGGCGATCGTCACGGGCCTGACGCTATCGCTTGCCCTGTTAGGCCTTTACCTGGTGCGCTATCTTTCGCAGCGACAACGTATGGCGGCCGCTCTGGTGGCCAAGGAAGCGGACTTTCGTCTGTTGGCCGAACAATGTAGCGACGTCGTGATGCGCATCGGGATGGATGAGTGCATTCTTTACGCCTCGCCCTCCTGTGCCCGCATCTTCGGGTGGGATCCCGCCAAACTGCTCGGAAGGCCAGCGCTTGCGGGGATCAATCCGGAGGACCGGCCCCGCGTGGAACAAGCCATCGCCGCCCTGAAGAGCGGCGAAGCCGAAGAGGCACGGATCATCTACCGGACCCCCCACCGCGAAAAGACCGAGATCTGGGTCGAGACCGCGTTGCGCGTCACCCGATCCTCCGCGAGCAACGAGATCGATGGCGTGGTGGCGATCTCGCGGGACATGACCGAGCAGAAGGACCTTCAGGACAAGCTCGCGACGCTTGCCACCTCGGACGGCTTGACCGGGATCGCGAACCGCCGGCACTTCGACGAGCGTCTCGCGGAGGAGTGGGCGCGGGCCAAGCGCGATGGCACGCCGCTTTCGCTGTTGCTGGTCGACGTCGATCACTTCAAGAAGTTCAACGATCAATACGGCCACCAGGCCGGCGACGCCTGCCTGCGCT
Source organism: Bradyrhizobium sp. LTSPM299 (assembly GCF_000938235.1). Taxonomy (NCBI): domain Bacteria; kingdom Pseudomonadati; phylum Pseudomonadota; class Alphaproteobacteria; order Hyphomicrobiales; family Nitrobacteraceae; genus Bradyrhizobium; species Bradyrhizobium sp. LTSPM299. The sequence goes on along the minus strand of NZ_JYMU01000022.1, from coordinate 28,882 downwards.
CGCTGGCCCGTATTCTCGCGGCGCAGATCCGGCGGCCGGCGGATCTGGCCGCACGGTACGGCGGCGAGGAGTTCGCGCTGCTGTTGCCAAACACCGACGCCGACGGCTGCGTGGAAGTCGCCGAGCGGGTGCGCGAGGCGCTTCGCGATCTCGGCATGCTGCACGCGCTGAATCCGCCCTCCAAACTGGTTACGGTCAGCCTGGGCGGTGCAACCAACATTCCCGCCCAAGCAACGGCTGACGATTCCCTGGTGGCAGCAGCCGATCGGGCCCTCTATGCGGCCAAGGAGAACGGCCGTGACCGGCTGGTCATGTCAGGGCAAGTGCTCGCCTGGCCGGGCGCAAAAAGCGCGTGATCTGGCCCGGCTCGCCCCTACCTCGAGCCGCACCTGAAGACCTCCGTGAGTCGGCTTGCTTACCGGTCGGTAGCCTCAGCCGCGTTTTCACACAGCCAGGGTCAAACCGAGCAATACTCGAAACGGGCAGATTTTTCTCGCTGTTCCGTCGATCATAGACAATTCTTGGCAACCGTTAGGTTTCAAGCGGGGGAGTGTTTTTCATTCCAAATCCAATATGGCCAGGCGCCTGCTCGCGCCAGAGCAGACGGCCAACGATTAAGTAATCTCCCTAGGTTGGAACCTGGACGTTTTCCACTTACGAGCGGCCGGTTTGCGCGGTGAGTTCAACCGATCGCTGCAACACATTCTGCGAACTTCTCAGCAGGCGTCTGATAGAGCAAGGTCTTTCTGGGCCTTTCATTGAGCTGCCTTGCGATGGCACTGAGCTTGGCCTGGCTGTGCAAAGACAGATCAGTGCCGCGCGGAAGATACTGGCGCAGTACTCTGTTGGTGTTTTCGTTTGAGCCGCGCTGCCAGGGAGACCGAGGGTCACAAAAATAGACTCGACCTCGGTGGCCAAGGTCAGGCGCTGATGGTCGGCAAGCTCTTTGCCTCTGTCCCAGGTCAGCGACCGGTAAAGCTCGCCAGGCAATCGCTGCGATTGCTTGATCAGCGCCGAGACGACGCTTTCGGTGTCCTTGTTAGCAACCTTGACCAGCATCACGTATCGCGAATGGCGTTCGACAAGCGTTGCAATAATTCCCAAGGCGACATCTCTGCGATGTCCCTGCCGCACCAACGAATTCGTCCACTCGATGGACGTATTATGCCGGGAATCGTGCGTATCAGGGAAGTCTTGCCGGCGCCATTGATGGCAATGACCGATCGCACAGGCCGAACCGAGCTTCGCTGTCTGAAGTGCGACCAGGTAGACCCCATGAAAACCCACGCTGCGAAGTGGGCCGCCAGTCCCCTGGCTGGTCCGACGAACGCGGCCTAGGTGGGATGCTTAAAGCTCGTGGCCGTGTGCTTCGTGCTGTGGAACCAACAGCAGCTACAGGGCTTGGGTCTTGGGGCCTTGCGACACGCGCGATCGCGCGTAACGACACTTGAGCGTCCAGGGACAATCAGAGATCGAGTATGGATGTACTGGCTAGAAACAATGTCCACGTGAGTGGAAAGGGTAGTCGGGCAATCGTGTTCGCCCACGGCTTCGGCTGCGACCAGAATATGTGGCGCTTCGTAGCGCCGGAATTCGAGGGCGACTTCAAAGTTGTGCTCTTCGACCACGTCGGCGCCGGCGGGTCAGATCTATCGGCTTACGACAAGGCGAAATATTCGACGCTGCACGGCTATGCCGACGACGTGGTGGAGATCGGCCGGGCACTGGGGCTAAAATACGCGGTGTTCGTGGGCCACTCCGTCAGCGCAATGATCGGAGTGCTGGCCTCTTTGAAGGCTCCGGACCTGTTCGGGCGGATGGTGCTGGTCGGCCCGTCCGCCAGATACATCGACGACGGCGACTACGTGGGCGGCTTCAGCGAGAAGCAGATCGCGGAGCTTCTCGAATTCCTGGAGGACAATCACATGGGGTGGTCCGCAGCGATGGCGCCATCCATCATGGGCAATCCTGACCGCCCGGAACTCGGCGAGGAATTGACTAACAGCTTTTGCCGGACCGATCCGGAGATCGCAAAGGCTTTCGCGCGCGTCACCTTCACGTCAGACAATAGAGGCGATCTTGCCAAGGTCATGGTTCCAACCTTGATCCTTCAATGCAGCGAGGACATCATCGCTTCCGAGGAGGTCGGTAGATTCGTACGCAGCCGGATCCCGGGAAGCGAAATCGTTTTCCTCAAGGCCACCGGGCACTGTCCGAACCTGAGCGCTCCCGCAGAGGTCGTCTCAGCCATCCGGGCCTATGTCTGAGCTGGGGCCCATCGACGAGTACAGGGATCTGTTCGAGAACGCCCCTTGCGGCTACCTTACGACTGGCCCGGACGGGCGCATTACCAAGGTCAACGCCACGCTCATTGCTTGGACGGGTTTCGAAGCTGACAACTTCATCGGCCGGCGCGTCCATCAATTTCTGAACATGGCCGGCCGCATCTATTACGAAACCCACATCGCGCCCCTGCTGAGGATGCAGGGTTTCTTCAACGAATTCGCGTTGGACTTCGAGACCGCTACCGGCGAGCGGCTGCCCGTAATCGCCCACGCGGTCGAACGCCGGGATGCTGACGGAGGTTTGCTGTTCACGGCCTTGGTGGTCATCAAGGCGACTGATCGGCGGCGTTACGAACGCCAATTGGTGGATTCCAGGTCCGAGCTTCAAAGGGGACTTGCGACCGAGCGTGAGACCGCGGAACTGCGCGAGCAGTTCATCGCCGTCCTTGGACACGACCTCCGCAACCCGCTCGCAGCTATCAGCGCCGGCGCGCGGATCCTGCAGCGGTCGGGGGCGCTGCAGGAGCACAAGCACCTCCGCGTCCTCGATATGATCAATTCCACCGTCACCCGCATGTCCGACCTAATCGATAACATCCTGGATTTCGCACGCGGGAGGCTGGGCGGCGGCATCAAGTTGAGCCGCGACGGCAACCGGCCGCTGGAGCCGGTTCTTGAGCAGGTCGTCGATGAATTGCGGACCGCGTCACCCCAGCGCGTGATCGAGACCAGCTTCGAAATCGCCGAGCCTGTCAATTGCGACCGTACGCGTATCGGCCAACTGGTGTCGAATTTAATTGGAAATGCTCTTACCCATGGAGCTCGAGATCAGCCAGTGCACGTGGGCGCAAAAACGGAGGGCGGCGTGTTCGAGCTCTGGGTTGCGAATGCCGGTGAACCCATTCCAGCGGCAGCCATCGAAAAGCTGTTCGAGCCCTTCTTTCGGGGTGACGTTCGCGACAGCCGCCAGGGCCTCGGGCTCGGCTTACATATTGCCTCGCAAATCGCGCAGGCGCACGGCGGAAGACTCGACGTCACCTCGACGCTTGATGAAACACGGTTCGTTTTTAAGATGCCGCTCGTTCGAGCAGTACCGTGATCAACATGCCGCGGACACGATCCTGAGCTCCGGACGAAACGGAACAAAACCTTGCCTAACCGCTTGGCAGAGCGGAGGAATAAAAATGTCGCGCGGTGACCCGGTGATCTTGATCGTGGAAGACGAATTCTTGTTAAGGTTGGATTCCGCCGAGACGATCGGGAACGCCGGATTTGAAGTGGTCCAGGCTGCCAACGCCGATGAGGCCATCGCAATCCTCAAATCTCGTCCCGATATCCGAGTCGTCTTCACCGATATCCAGATGCCGGGTTCGATGGATGGGCTTAAGCTTGCCCGGTTCGTCCGCGACCGCTGGCCGCCGATCAAGATCATCGCGACCTCCGGACGCGTGGTGGCGGGGGACAACGATTTGCCGGCCGGGAGCTTGTTCCTGCCAAAGCCGTATCGTGGCGCGGAACTGGTCGCCGCGCTGCGGGGGTTGACCGGCACAGCCAACTAGCGCGGTGCCCGCCAGGGAACCGGTTTTTCTAACTTACTTGGCGCCGCTTGGCGGACCGCAACCGCGCATCGCGAGGCCATTCGCGAACGAGGAAGTCCGGGAGCGGTTTCGCGCTTACAGTCTGGCGGTGATGTTGCATCGTACGCCCGAGACGTCGAAATCGAGTTTCGTGTATCCGTCCAGGTCGCTGACAACGAACTCTTGGAAGAGCCGGCTGCCGAAGCCGTTCTTGGTCGGTGGCGCAACCGGAGGCCCGCCGCTTTCCTCCCAGTCCAAATGCAACATTCCCTCGCGGACGCTCCACTCCACACCTACCTTGCCTTCGGGGCATGACAGCGCGCCATATTTGATGGCGTTGGTGGCAAGCTCATGGAGGGCCAGAGAGAGCGTACTCGAAGCCTTGTGCGAGATGGATGGCGGGCCTCGCAATCCGCCTGGCGGCAAGTCGAACCGTCGCTACTCCACATCGCGAGTTTTGGCGGCTTAAGGATCCAATGGAAGATATCTGAACCTCAAGGCCGCAAGCGTACTCAGCGCGGCGCAGGCGGCAAAAGCATTGGCTACGACCATGGCTATCGCCGCACCAAGCAGCCAATGTGGCCGCTCATGCGACCGCAGCGAAACGGCACAACAAATGACCGGCTCACAATCGAGATTATTAGACGTCGGCACCCGCGTGTTTGGCGTGACGACAAAAATGACCTGGGCACCGTGATAGAAAAGGACTGGGCCGGGGTCACCGTCAAATGAGACAACCGGAGCCAGCAGTCCGTATTACACAACGACATGGCCGGCGTCGGAATCATATCCAGGAAGTGATTGCGATGAAGAACCTGAAACCAGCCGTATCGACGGAAGTCAAATGCCCGGCCTGCGATGGCACGGGGATCCCTACGGTGGCGCAACCAGCCAATCCGGTCCGCAAGATCTTCCCGCCACCCTGCAAGCAGTGTCTTGGCAAGGGTCGAATAACGCCGGCTTAGGCCGTGAACCTTCACTCACGATTTATGGGTACTGGCCTGTTTCGACCCCTGGTGACCCCGGTTGAAATACGCAGTGGCCTGTTTTGAATTCCGGGCGCATAAAGCGGAATGCCCGAATCTCATCACCGATCCTGCCAGTGTGGCACGATTTATGACTGCACCGAGTCCATGGCACCGGCTCGCCAGATAAGCAGCTTCGAATGCTCGGTGTGCGGCCAGACGATGGAAACCTGGAACACGGCTTGGGTGCCGACCTATCGATTGGTCGCGGGACCTGTTAGGTCGCCCGGCGAAATCTTGTAGGAACACGCCGTCCCGGGCGGCGTTCGACCTTCATGACTCGGTATTTTTTCGATATTCGCGAGGGCGACAAGGTCGCCATTGATGAAGAGGGGGAAGACCTTCCGAGTGTCCAGGCGGCCCAAGAGGAAGCGGCGGGCTCCCTTGCCGACCTGGCCCGGGACGAGATTGGTTGTTACCCGTTTTGCCAGATGAGTATAGCAGTCCGCGATACTGGCGGGCCGGTTGTGGAAGCCAAATTCGTTTGGGAACTGCGCCAAACAAGGCATTGAGGCTGCCTCCGTTGTCGCGGATACTGCTTAACCCGGGCTGGCTTCCAATGGCACATCAAGTTGGACAGTTACGCCTTTTGGCGTGTTGCGCACCACCGCAATGCGCCCGTCGAGTTGAGCGACCAGGCTCTTGATTACCTTAAAGCCCAGGTTCGCCCTCGGTTGGTCGATATCGAAATCCTTCGGAAGACCGATTCCTTGATCCGAACACCGTTTGGCGGCCACAGGTTTCGAAATCGCTCTCTTTCGATACGCAATTTCGGGGCGCCAACCGGCTGACCGCCCTGACCGCCCTGCCCGCCGATCTCGCCGCCATCGGCGTGCGACGACGGTTCCCGTTGCCGCACGGGCGCCGCGACGAATTCCATCGAGGCAGTACCGGAAGGGTTCAAAACGAGGGACATCTATGTTCCTGCACATCGAGGGCATCGAGGTGAAGACACGGCATTTCAGCTGATGGTTTAGGTCTTGGAAAGCGGCCGGGTCTTCGGAATAAAAATCCGCCACCGCACCCCTTGGACTAACTCGGGCTTTGCAAATCGGGGCTGTCCGGAATTGGGCGTAAAATTCAATCACAACTCGTCGGAACGAACCTCCCCGATCGCGCTTTCCAAGCGGAGCTATTTCAACGGAGGCGTCAATGAAAATTCGGGCAGGCTACAACATCGCTTTTCAATGCCCCTACGCGGTTCCCATGGTGCTCATGTTAACCACCCACCCCTCACGCGATGGGGACATTCTCAGCGATCAGTTGATGCAGTTTTCGCCCCGCGTGGATGCGCGAGACTATTTCGATCCTTATGGCAACATCTGCACCCGGCTCGTAGCGCCACCTGGGCTGCTCGAAGTGCGCAGCGAGTTCGTTGTCGAGGACAGCGGACTGCCGGATGAGGTATGCCAAACGGCGCAACAGTGGGGCGTAGCCGAATTGCCCGGTGACGTTCTTCCGTTCCTGTTGGCTAGTCGCTACTGCGACACCGAAAAACTGTCGACCCTGGCATGGTTGCTTTTTGGCGGCATCCAGAGCGGCTGGCAGCGAGCGCAGGCGATCTGCAACTACGCTCACGAGCGCATTGAGTTCGGCTACCATCATGCGCGGGGAGATCGGACGGCCTCGGAAGGCCACGAAGAACGTCGCGGCGTCTGCCGGGACTTCGCCCATCTTGCCGTGACGCTTTCCCGATGCATGAACATCCCCGCGCGGTACTGCACGGGGTACCTCGGCGACATCGGCGTTCCTCCTGATACGGCCCCCATGGATTTCAGCGCATGGTACGAGGTGTTTCTTGATGGTCGTTGGTTCACGTTGGATGCGAGGCACAATCATCCCCGCATTGGACGCATACTGATTGCGAGGGGACGTGACGCGGCCGATGTCGCTATTTCAACGGCTTTCGGTACCGCACAATTGGTCCGTTTCAATGTGACGACCGAGGAGTTCAAGGAGACCGGTCAGGACAGCGCGTTGAAGGAAGCAGCCTAACCGAAGCAATTTACGGTAGCTTTACCGGTTACTGGCCCTGGCTGCTGCATCCCGGCACGATCTTCGATCATCCCAAGGACGTCCTTCAGAGGCATTTCTGAAACCACGCAGCGCACTCCTCATTACGGTGCCGATACTCCTGGCACTGGCTGTGGCGGCCAAACTCTACGTCGTATTCGATAGGGTTCGTACGAATTCCATTTCGGCGTCGATTGCAGGCCTCGACGGCTAGTTGGTGATGACGGTGTTATTCCGCTGGGACTCAAATCACATCGGGCTCCCGTCTCGATGCGCGATGAAGGGTGGGGAAAACCAAGCGGAAACCAGCCTCGTGAAATAACCTGCTCCGCTCCGCAGGCAAGTCCCGGTCAAGAAAATTACAGCGAAAAAAGCAAGGTCCCGGATTTGCTCCGGGACCTTGCCGGCGGCCTTCGGGGTACATCCGCCCGTCAACCGCCTTTACTCTTTGAGGGGCGCCTGTTTTCATCGCCCCTATGCCGCCTCAGCGTTCACTTCGCTACCGGCAAGGTTGGTCAACGCATCATCGGTTTTCTTTTCCTCGGACAGCGTCTGATCGAGAAGCCGGACCGCGTCTTTCATTCCCAGCTTTCCGGCCCATGATTTCAGGGTGCCGTAACGGGAGATCTCGTAATGCTCGACGGCCTGCGCGGCGGCCAGCAAGCCGGCGTCCAGCGCGGACGTGCCTTCGTACTCGTCCATGATTTGCTTACCTTCCTCGAGGATTCCCTGGATCGCATCGCAGGTCTTTCCCCTCGCCGGCTTGTCAAGCAGTTCGAAGATCTGCTCGAGCCGCTCGATCTGGACCTCGGTTTCGCCGTGGTGTTTTTCGAAGGCCGCCCGAAGCTGATCGGAAGCCGCGGCCTTGGCCATCTTCGGCAGATTCTTGTAGATCTGCTTTTCCGCGAAATAGATATCCTTCAGGGTATCCAGGAAGAGGTCGTTCAGGTCCTTGTCCGCCATTTTTTGTCTCCCTCATAAGTGCGTTTCAATGCGCTCCCAACTTCGGTTTCAAGATTTCGTTCCAGGTTTTCCGGCCGCCCGCGGAGAGATTCCGGAGCGCGCTTCCGGACCACGGTAGGCCTTATGAGATCGCAAACATCGCCGCCACCGCGAGCGCCATGACCACGGTTGCCGCCCAACCGAGCGCCTTGACCCATCCGGCAACGACAAACTCGCCCATGACCTTCGGTGCTGCTGCCAGCCACATCATGATCGCCATGACGGGAACGGAGACCACGCCGTTGATCACCGCGCTCCAGTACAAGGCCCGGATCGGGTCGATCGGAGTGAAGTTCATGATCATGCCCACGATCGTCGCGATGCAAATCACCGCGTAGAAAGCCTTGGCCTCCATAGGCTGACGGGCGAGGCCCGTCGGCCACTTGCGCGCCTCGCCGACCGCGTACGCCGCCGATCCGGCTAGGACAGGAACGGACAACAGGCCGGTACCGATGACGCCAAGCGCGAATATTGTTTCGGCAAGTGAACCTGCAATGGGCCGCAGCTATGTGGCCTTTGCGATCGTGCTCATGATTGCAATATACCTTGGCGGTTTGTCGTCGGGAACGGCAGCCGGCGATCTCGCAACGAAGGCCGCCCACTACAGCGGGCCAGCGGGCGCGCGCCGTTACAGAAACCGACTGGTCCGGGGTCACCCTCAAATGGGACAGCCGCAGTCAGCAAGCCATCCTGCACAACGACATGGACGGCGTTTCCATTATTTCCCAGAAATGATCAAACGCAAGACGGTTTTGAAGCTATGGTCTTCGGCTCGCTAGAGAGCGACGCGGAGGCGGGATGGCGGAGGAACTGTCATGCCTACGGCCGTCCGCTCCGCTTCACCGTCACGGCTGGGCAGGTCAATGACATTACACAGGCGCCCGCACTGCTCGCTGGCCAGAGCGGCGATGCCGTGCTCGCCGACAAAGCCTATGACAGCAACGCCCTGCGTTCGATCATCGCGGAAACCGGCGCAACGGCGGTGATCCCCTCAAATCGCACCCGCAGGATCATCATTCCGCACGACGCCAATGCCTACAAACAGCGCAACCGCATCGAGCGCTGCTTCTGCCAGCTCAAACACTTCCGACGCCTGGCAACCCGTTATGACAGGCGAACCGACAGCTTTACCGGCTTCATCCATCTCGCCGCCGCGATGATCTGGATGCAATGAATGTCGATCGGCCCTAGGCCGTGACGCGCGAGCTAGAGCCTGGCTTCGAGCACCATGTTGAATGGCGTCTCGGTCGCTCGACGAACGGTCTTAAAGCCGCCCGACATTATTACTTCGCACAGTTTCTTCTCGCCTGCCTGGGCGCCGAGCCCTGCGCCGACTTCTTGGGCCAACGAAGTTGGCAGGCAAATCATGGTCGAGCCTGCATAGTACAGTCGTCCGACCGGATTGAGGTTTTGCTCCAGCGTGTCGCCCGCCATTGGCTCGACGATCATCCAAGTGCCGTCGCTTTTTAAGGACTTTCTAATATGAGCGCTGGCGCCCGAAGGGTCGCCCATATCGTGCAGACAATCGAAGCAAGTTACGAGATCAAAGTCCTTGCCCGGGAAGTCTTTGGCGAGTCCTACTTCGAAACGCGCGTTTGCCGACACGCCATGCATCTCAGCATGAGCCTGCGCCTCTTCGATTGAGGAGGGGTGAAAGTCGTAGCCAACAAAGCTCGATTTGGGAAATGCCTTGGCCATCATCACCGTTGACCAGCCATGCCCGCAACCAACATCGGCGACCTTGGCTCCGCGCTCGAGCTTTTCCACGACACCATCAAGCGACGGCAACCACTGCTGCACGATATAGTTGTGATAGCCCGGCCGGAAGAAGCGGGCGACCGCACAAAACATGCAACTCGCCTGATCGCCCCAGGCCACACCCCCGCCGGACTTGAAGGCAGCATGGACTTTGGGTTGATTGTCGAGAAGGGACGCCATGACATCGAAACCGCCCCTCATATAGATCGGGCTTCCCTCGTCGACAAAGACCATCGCCTGCTCCGGTGTCACCGAGAATGTTTCAGTCTTTGCATCATACGCCAGATAGTTGGATGCGGCCTGATGGCATAACCATTCGCGCAGATACCGTTCGTGCACCTTGGCGATTTTGGCAAGTTGCGAGGATGTCATGGGGCCGTTCTCGTGAAGCATCTCGTAGAGGCCCAGCGAGCCACCCAACCGGACCATGGCGACGCTGGATGCACCGCCCAGGTCGCCGAGCATCTGACCGACAAACTGATTAAGCTTATTCTCATCGATCGAAACGGGTTGATTTGCCATCCTAATCTCCTGTTTGGAAAGGGAAATCTAGCGCAGCACCCTGGTGATCTAGCCTGCCTAGTCTAGGCTTCGGCAGTTATTGGGCCGTCAAGCGGAGCGTAGAATAATCGTGAAAATGGCCATCCGGACGCTACAATCGCGCGAACGCTGCGGCTCCGGCCCGCAAGAGGATGTGTGAGGCCATGACAGAATTTCGTCTAACACTCCTGGGCGCCTTCTCGCTGTCTGGCGCTGATCCCTCGGGCGCGCTGAGCAAGAAGGCACAGGCTCTCCTCGCCTACCTTGCGCTCGCTCCTGGCAGGTCGCACCGGCGGGACAAGCTCGCGGGCATGTTGTGGAGTAGTCGCAGCGGAGAATCTGCGCGGCAAAATCTTCGACAATGCCTAACCGTGATCCGCCGCGCATGCGAAACGAACCAGGTGCTGCTGCCGCTCATCCTGGAAGGTGAAACGGTGCGGCTTGAGACCGCTAGCATCACTGTCGATGCCGGCGAATTCGAACGGGCGCTGCAGACCCACGGGGACGGCGGCCTCGCTCGCGCGATGGAGCTTTATCAAGGCGAATTGCTGGAGGGTCTAAACTTGCAAGACGAGCCATTCGAGGAATGGCTGGTCACCGAACGCCGTCGCCTTCAAGCACTGGCCGTCGACGGATTGAACCGGCTGCTGGCGCATCACGAAGAAGCGGGTGATCGCGAACAGGCGAACCAGGTGGCGATGCGGCTTTTGACCATTGACCCGCTTGAAGAAAGTGCGCATCGCGCGCTCATGCGGCTTTACCATGCGACCGGCCGAACGGCGCAAGCGCTCAAGCAATACGTTATCTGTGAAACATTCCTCCAGCGCGAACTTGTCGTCGAGCCGGAGGCTGCAACAAAGGCGCTACGGCGAGAGATTCTGCAAAGTCGATACCGCACGCATCCGAGCGCAGTGAGCGACACGGACTTGGACGATGTCGAAGCGCAGAGCGGCACGGATCTGCCCGCTGGTGCATCAAGAAACAGGGCGTCCGTGGCGGTTCTGCCTTTCGCCAACTCGTCGGGTAACCCGGAGGAAAGCTATTTCAGCGACGGGATCACCGAGGACGTCATTGCATGGCTGTCCCGGTTCTCAGAGCTGTTCGTAATCTCCCGCAATTCATCTTTCACCTACAAGGGAAAATCGGTCGATGTCCGCCAGATCGGGCGAGAACTTGGTGTTCGTTACGTGCTGGAAGGAAGTGTTCGCAAGTCGGGAAAACGCGTTCGCATAGGCGGCCAGCTTATTGACACGGCAAAAGGCGTGCACATCTGGGCTGATCGTTTTGACGGCACGCTCGAGGACATCTTCGACCTGCAAGACCAGATGTCGGCGATGATCGTGGCCGCCATTGCACCGAAGCTGGAACGCGCCGAGATTGAGCGGGCGAGGCGCAAGCCGACTGAGAGCCTCGATGCATATGATTACTATCTACGTGGCATGGCGAGCTTCCATCTAGGCTACAAAAAAGCGATCGCTGAAGCGGAGGTGTTGTTTCACAAAGCAATAGAGCTTGATTCGAGTTTCGCGTCGGCGCACGCCATGGCCGCATGGTGTCACTTCTTTCCGGCGTCCTTTTGGGCGGACCCCGACAAGGCGCGCGAAGCGGAGCGATTGGCGCGGCTTGCCGCTCGACTGGGTCCAGACGATGCAACAGCATTGTCCATTGCGGGCTTTGTGGTCACCAGCCTTGCACGCGACTTCGACGCGGGGGTCACCCTCGTTAGTCGAGCCATCGCGCTCAATCCAAACCTCGTGATTGCCTGGTTCTTCAGCGGTTGGGTGAGAGTCTTTAACGGTGAGCCAGAACTGGCAATCGAGCATTTCTTACAATCGGAGCGCCTCAGCCCGTTCGATCCTTTCAGCTGGGGCTGCCATCTCGGAGTCGCATATTCGCATTTCATGGCCGGTCGCGACGACCGCGCCTTGGCCGCCGTCGAAGGCTGCTTAAAGGACATGCCGACTTTTCGTCCTGCACTTCACCTTGTCGCGGCGAGCAGCGCGTATGTGGGTGACATGGACCGCGCGAAAGGCACGGTCGCACGCATTCGCGAGTTCGACCCGACCCGAACCATTTCCCAGCTCGAGAAGCTCATGCCATTCCGTCACCCCGGGCAGAGTGCAAGATTGGCAATGGGCCTGAGAAAGGCCGGGTTGCCAGAGTGATGCGACTTCCTCTGCTTCATGGAACCCGTCTTCAAGATGATAGCAATTTTTCCGCAAGCTCATCTCTTGGCACGGGGCACACGAGGTCCGTTCCGGGTCAAACTGAGGCCCGAGCCCATCGGCGTGGCATGTCCGTTCTGCCGCCGGGAGCGGACATGTCCATGACCGGCCGCTTTGCGCCAAAGGGGTCGATCGCAAAAGCGCGTTCACGCGGAAGCACGCTCATATGACATGCTATTCCGCCCGAAAGCTCCAGATAAGGCCGCGCCAATGGTCGGCGTCGCCGCTAAGCTGAACCAGTTGAGTGACAGTCGGCGCGACCCCGATCGCGCGCGGCCAGAACGCCTTGGCCGCCACATTGCGTTCAGCCACCGCAATCTTCCAATGACCCGGATACTGCGCCAGTATCTGGCCGACCGCCTCTGTCCCCACGCCGCAGCGGCGATGTTTTCGCGCCACGAAAAATTCCCTGATATTGTGCTCGATGCTGCCGTCGCGGTGATGGCGGCTGTTGATCAGGGCAAAGCCGGCCAACCGTTGCCTCACGCGGATCAATAGCGGGCGGAAGCCATCGACGCGCCAATAGAGGTCCAGATCCGGAAGCGGCGAGTAGCCGCCATGGTCGTCGAAGTCCATTTCTTTCGAACCGGGCGGCTCCATCTCCGAGAAGTCGTAGATGTAGAATTGTGCGAGGCGTTCGATCAACGGCCGCTCAGACCAACCGGCCAGCCTGACGCTGACGGTTTCCGCATCCGCTCTCATCATGGCTCGTCCCAGCAGACACGGCTCTCGTGTCATTCGCCCACACGGGAACTGTCCCGGTTTACCGGGAGGAGAGCGCCGCCGACGACCCGGGAATGGGCCCGAAATTCGGCGACGATGGAATGTTCCGAGGTAACCCTGACGTCATAGATGCCCGATCGTCCGGACCGCACGACTTCGGTCGCCACTGCGACCAGACGATCGCCGAGTCTCGTTGGTCGCAAAAACGAAATGCTGCAATGCGCGGAGATGGTCCGTTCATTATAGGTATTGCAAGCCAGCGCAAATACTGAATCGGCCAGCGTAAAGATCGCACCTCCATGTGTAATGCCAAGGCCGTTGACCATGGAAGGAAGCACAATCATCGCAACCGCGGCTTGCCCGACCTCGATCGACAACCGCTCAAGACCAAGGCTTTGCAGCGTGGCGTCCTCGCGCCACAAGAAATCTGCGCAAGCCCGCGCCAGCTTGCGTGACGAAATGGCGGCCGCATTGCTCACCACAAGCTCCCAGCTATCCGCGGTTGCCGTAAGCAGTATTTTCTCGGGTAAGACATTAGCTTCTCTGCTTTTGGGTTGGTCCATCAGCCGCCTTTGCGCAGGAACACGTAATCCGCGGAATAGGGCGCGCTGCGGTAATCGCCGGCTCTCTCGCAAGCTCCGTGTGCTATCCCGCCTTTGGTGTTGGTGCGCTGGACAACCGTCGCCGCCGACAGAATGCCGTTGCCGTGCTGGTAGACCACTTCAAGTTCGAGCGAAGGAATGTCGTTCGAGGTCGCGCCGGGCGCGCTGGCGATGACCTTGCCCTTCACGGCGCTGCCGTCCGTAAGGTCCCAACTCGGGCCAGCGTAATGCTGTCCGATTGACTTTCCGTCCAGCATGAGCGTGGCAATCGGCTCGCGGAATTGCCAGATCAGCGCGCGAACTCCTGATTGGGATTTCCCCGTGTCCGGCTTGCACTCGTAAACCTGCGCGCCCTCGGCATGGAGGGTAGTGATGACGGTCCTGTCGCGCACCGTAATCGCCAACGGCTCTTGCGCCGCTACCCTGCTGATGAGCGAGAGGGAGGCAAACGAAACGGCGTTAAGCAACGCTTTCTGAATCTTCATCGGTTTTCTCTGTTTGGTTGCAGTAATCGTATGGGTCGGCCGGTGGGGCAAAGCCGGAGTGCTCGCCGGCCTAGCGCTCGCGCAATACTTCCTGGCGGTAGCGCAGCAGCGGCGAAAGCAGATAGCTCAGGACCGTCCGCGATCCCGTCTTGATCTCCACCGTCACGGCCATGCCGGGCGACAGATTGACGACCCTGTCGTCGATCTGCATTTTGGCGCGGTCGAGCGAAATGCGCGCGCTGTAGTTCAGCTCCTGACCCTTCGGCTCGCTGGTTTCATTCTGCGTCCCCAGGGTCCGATCGTTGGAGCGATCCAGCTGGCGATCGCGGATCACGGCATCCTGCGAGACCGAAAGCACCTGGCCATGCAGGAGCCCGTAGCGGGTAAAATTGAAGGTATCGATCTTGATCTCGGCTTGCTGCCCGGCGTGGACAAAGCCGATGTCGTGATTCGACACCATGGCCTCGATTTCCAGCCGGCTGTCGCTCGGTACGATCACCAGCAGCGACTGCGCCGGCGTGACCACGCCGCCGACGGTGTGGATGGCGAGCTGCTGCACCACGCCGTCGACGGGCGCCGCCAGTTGCTGAAGCCTGGTCCTCTGCTCGGCCTTGATCAAGTCCTGTGCGAGCCCGTTCGCCTTCTGCTCGGATTTGGCCAGTTCGTCGGAGAGCGTATGCCGATACTCCGCCGCCGCCTGCCCGCGGGTCTCGCGGATCGCTGCGATCGCCGCCTCGGTCTCATGCAGATGGCTGTTCTGGACGTTGAACTCCTCCTGTTGCTCGACCAGCAACTGGAGCACCTCGAAATAGCTCAGCTTCGAACCCAACTCCTTTTCGACCAGCGTCTTGCGAATGTCGACGCGCGACTGGATCACCGGAATGATCGTCTCGAGCTTGTGGATTGTAGCCGACGTGGTGGATAGCTCGGCCTCCTTCTGCGCCTGCTGGCGCAGCAATGCTGCGATCTTGGCGCGCTGCTCGGTCACCTGGTTCAGCAACAGCTGACGCTGGGTCGCAACCAGTTCCGGGTCTGCACCGGTGGGCGGCATGAAGTCGGCAGCGGGATCGTCGCTGCCGGCGAGCGCCGCGCGCACGCGCGCGATGTTGAGCCGCTCGGCCTGCAGATCGTTGCGCAGATGATCGCGCTCCGCCGCGCTCACGGTCGGGTCGAGTTCGATCAGCACGTCGCCGGCCTTGACCGCCTGCCCGTCCTGTACCCTGATCGACCGCACGACGCCGGTTTCGAACGGCTGCACCACCTTGCTGCCATCGCCCGGCAGGATTTTTCCGGTCGCCGACGCCACGATGTCGATGGTGCCCCACCAGGCCCAGAGCAGGGCGGCGCAGAACACCACGGCAATGGTGGCCGCGGTCGCTCGGCCGACCGGCGACGGTGGCGTCTCCACGATCTCGAGTGCCGCCGGTAGAAACGCCAGTTCCTGGCTGCTTCTGCGTAGTGCAGTGCGGAACGGGATCACGCGTGGCGCGGATCCGGCGGCGACAGCCGCTTCAGACGACTTCATGGAATCCTCCTTGCAACCGGTGCAGCGACGCGTAGCGGCCGCCGGTCTTGATCAATGTGTCGTGGCTGCCGTCCTCGACCAGGCGACCGCGATCGAGCGTGACGATGCGGTCCGCCGCGCGCACAGTCGAAAGCCGGTGCGCGATCACCAGCACCGTTCGCCCTCTGGCGATATCCTTCATGTTCTGCTGAACGATGCGTTCGCTCTCATAGTCCAGCGCGCTGGTCGCTTCGTCGAAGATCAGGATGCGCGGGTCGCCGACCAGCGCACGCGCGATGGCGATGCGCTGCCGCTGACCGCCAGAAAGCGTCGACCCGCGCTCGCCGACCACGGTGTCGTAGCCCTCGGCAAGTTCGAGGATGAAATCGTGCGCTCCAGCGAGCCGCGCCGCCGCAACAATGCGTTCCATCGGCATCGCCGGATCGGAAAGCGCGATATTGTCGCGCACGGAACGGTTGAACAGCACGTTCTCCTGCAGCACGACGCCAATCTGGCGGCGCAGCCAAGCCGGATCGGCCACGGCGAGGTCCATGCCGTCCACCAGCACCCGCCCCCGCTCCGGCACATAGAGCCGCTGCACCAGCTTGGCGAACGTGCTCTTGCCCGAACCCGAGGGTCCGACGATGCCGACGGTCTGGCCAGCCGGCACCTCGAAAGAGACATCGTGCAGCACTTCCTGCCCATCAACGCGATAGCGGAACGAGACGTGGTCGAATTTGATGTCGCCGCGGATCGCCGGCAGCCGCGCCCGCCCGGCCGAATAGGTCGGCTCCGCGGTGGTGTTGAGGATGTCGCCGAGCCGCGCTATCGACAGCCGCGCTTGGTGAAAATCCTGCCAGATCTGCGCCAGGCGCAGCACCGGCGCGCTCACCCTACCGGCCAGGATGTTGAAGGCGACGAGTTCGCCGACCGAGAGATCGCCACCGATGACGAGCTTGGCACCGCAATACAGGATGCTTGCCGTGACGATCTTGTTAACCAGCTGTACCGTCTGGCTGGCGCTGTTGCCGAGACTGAGGACCCGGAAGCTCGCCGCCACATAGCCGGCCAGTTGCTCTTCCCAGCGGCGCTGCATCTGCGGCTCGACCGCCATCGCCTTGAGCGTCTCAATGCCGGTGACGCTCTCGACCAGAAAGGCCTGGTTCTCGGCACCACGCCGGAATTTCTCGTCAAGCCGCCGCCGGAACAGCGGCGTCACGCCGGCCGATATCGCGATGTAGAAGGGGAACGAGCCGATCACGATCCAGGTCAGCAGTGGCGAATAGAAAAACATCACGCCCAGGAAGACGAACGTAAAGAACAGGTCGATCAGCAGGGTTAGCGCCGAGCTGGTGAGAAAATTTCGGATGTTCTCCAGTTCGCGCACCCGTGCCACCGAGTCCCCGACACGACGGGCCTGGAAATAGGCCATCGGCAAAGCAAGCAAATGGTGAAACAGGCGCGCGCCGAGTTCGACGTCAATCCGGTTGGTGGTGTGGGAAAACAGATAGGTGCGCAGGATCCCCAGCACGGTCTCGAACACCGAGATCGACACCAGTCCGAAAACCAGGACGTCGAGGGTGGTCAGCGACCGATGCACCAGCACCTTGTCGATCACCACCTGGAAGAACAGCGGCGAAACCAGGCCGAACAGTTGCAGGAAGAACGATCCGACCAGCACCTCACCGAGCAGATGACGATATTTGTAAATCGCGCCCAGAAACCACGCGATGTCGAAGCGGTGGGTGATATCCGACAGACCGGCGCGGCGGGTCATCAGGATCAACTGACCGTCCCAGACCGAAACAAGTTCGTCCCGCGTCATCAGCGCGGGCCGGGACGCCGGCGACTGCACCAGAACCTTGCCCTCGGCGGCCTTGGCGACCACCAGGAAGCCGCCATCACGCAGGGCCGCGATGGCGGGCAAGGGCGTGCTGCCGAGCCGGGACCAGTCGGTCCGGCAGGCACGTGCCTTGAGTCCGAGGTCTTTGGCGCACCGGAGCATCTCCGGTGCGCCGATCTTGTCTGTGCCCAGCCGATGCGCGATCTGTCCGGCATCGGCCGCAACCCCCTGGAGATGCAGCAGCGTCACAAGGGCTTCAAGACCTTGATCGACCGGTCTCGTGCTGTTGGTTTCGTTGCTCATGGATGCTCTCCAGGGTGATGTTGCGTCAGGCGGCGTGGGGCAGCGTCAGCAGCGGCTGCTGGCCAGGCGTGGTATCGGCAAGCGGCATGCCCCCGAGACCAGCACCCGTCGAGACCAGGCTCGAGGCCATGAACTGGCCCAGCAGGGCAGCGCTCGCCACAGACGACGCGTTGCTCACGGCACCGCCGGGATTCACCACCGCCTGGAACTGGAGGTTGTTGCCGGTGCCGCCGTCGAGAACGTCGGTTCCGCCATTGCCGATCAGGGTGTCATCCCCAGCCCCGCCGCTCAGAGTGTCGTTGCCGCGGCTGCCGATCAGGATGTCGTTGCCGTCGCCGCCATTGGCGGTGAACTGCATCGCGCCTCCAAGCCCGAAGGCGTTGATGACGTCATCGCCGCCGAGGCCGTTGATAACGATGCGATCGTTGACCTCGAAGCCGGTGATCGTGACGTCGGTAGCCAGACCCGACACCGTGACTACGCCGTTGTTGTCGGTGATCGAGATCGCGTCGTCACCATTGGTGGCGTTGATCACGACCGTGTCGGCCTGACCATCGCCCTGTCCGCTACCGAGAGGCGCGGACAAGTCGATCGCAACATGCTTCACGTCGGTCTTGGACAGGTCATCCACCGTGATGGTGTCCGCACCGCCCAGCGCGTTGACGTCGATGTTCTCGACGTGATCGAGATTCATCGTGACGATGCCGACGTCGCGGGTGAGGATCGCATGCCCGCCACTGGCCGAGATCTCCATGTTCTCGTTCACGTTGGCTCCGTTGAACAGCAGGGTATCGTTGCCGGCCCCTCCGTCCACGGTGTCGCTGCCATCGCCGGGGTTCCAGACGAAGGTGTCATTGCCTGCACCCATATTCGCCACGTCATTGCCGCGCCCGCCAATGACGGTGTCGTTGCCCGCGCTGCCGGTGATGGTGTCGTTGCCATCGCCGCCGTTGAGGGCAAGACTGATCTGGCCGGCGTGAACCGCGGAAGCGTTGATGACGTCGTTTCCGGCGCCGCCATTAACGGCCAGCGAGTCGATGCCGGCGTCGAAGCCGTTGACCGTCACCTGCGCCGCCAATCCGTTGACGACGACCGACGAACCGCTGCTTGCGACGCTGATGCGGTCGTCGCCGGCCGTGCCGTTGACGTTCACGGTGTCCGCCACGCCATCACCCTGACCGCTGCCCGGCGTCGCCGACAGGTCGATTGCGACCTGCTTGGCGTCGGTTCCGGAGAGGTCATTGACTGTGACAGTGTCGGCGCCGCCGAGGGTAGCAAGCTGGATGTGCTCGATGCCGGAGATGTCCATGGTTACATTACCGACATCGCGGAACAGCCTCACCCGCGAACCATTGGCGGAGATGTTGATGTTCTCGCCGACATTGGCGCCGTTGAATACCAGCGTATCGGTGCCTGCCCCGCCGTCGACCGTGTCGCTGCCATCGCCCGGATTCCAGATGAAGGTGTCGTTGCCATTGCCAAGCGACGCGACGTCATTGCCGCGACCGCCGATCACGGTGTCGTTGCCGTCACCGCCGATCAGTATGTCGTTGCCCTGGCTTCCGGTGATGGTGTCGTTGCCAGCACCGCCATCAATCGTGAGGCCGATGACGCCGGCCGGGAGGCCCGCAGCGGTGATAACGTCGTTGCCAGCACCGCCCTCGACGACGAGCTGGTCGTTGGCCCCCTCGGATCCGGCGAGGGTAACCGTTGCGGGCAGGCCCGCGACCGTAACCGAACCTCCCGCTCCCGCCACCTGAATGTTGTCGCTGCCATTGGTGCCGTTGACGGTCACAGTATCGGCCGCGCCGTCGCCCACGCCACTGCCAGGTGTCGATTCAAGATCGATCGCGACCTGGGTGACGCCGGTTCCGGTGAGGTCGCCGACATTGATGTTGTCGGCGCCGCCGACCGCGTTAAAATCGATGTGCTCGATCCCGTTGAGATCCATCGTGATATTGGCGACGTCGCGGGTGAACTTCACCCGGCCGTGGTTGGCGGTGATACTGACGTTTTCGTTGACGTTGGCGCCGTTGAAGACCAGCGTATCGGTGCCGTCCTGTCCTTCGACGGAGTCGCTGCCGTCGCCCGGATTCCAGATGAAGGTGTCGTCGCCGGTGCCGCCGAGCAGAGTGTCGTTGCCACGGCCGCCAGTGATGATGTCGTTGCCGTCGCCACCGATCAGGGTGTCGTTGCCGTCGCCACCGGTGATGGTGTCATTGCCAGCGCCGCCGTCGATGGTGAGATGGATCAGGTTGGCAAGGCCGTTGCCGGCGGTGAAGACGTCGTCGCCGCCGTTCATGTTAAGAACGAAATTCTCGGTGGTGCCGATGTCGAGAGAAAACGGCGCAGGGCTGATGCGATCGAAACGCACGCGGGTACCATTGGCCTCGATCGTAAAAATCTCGGCGCCGTTGCCGCCGTTGACCTCGGCGGTATCGATGCCGTCGCCGCCTTCCATCAGGTCGGTGCCCTCGCCAGGGTTCCAGATCATGAGGTCGTTGCCGGCCTGTCCGAACATCTGGTCGTTGCCGGTACCTCCGGTCAGCGTGTCGTTGCCGTCACCGCCAAACAGAAGATCGTCCCCGCCCTTGCCTTGCAGGATGTCGTTACCGGCGCCGCCGAACAGCTGATCATTGCCCGAACCGCCGATCAGGGTGTCGTTACCGGCGCCTCCGAACAACTGCACGGCCGGCATTGCGCCGTTGCTTTCGTCGACCGAGATCGTGTCGTTACCGGCCTGGCCGAACACCTGGATCGTCACTGTGTTGGCAACCGTCGGTTGGCCGCCCAGGATGGTCACGGCGCCGCCGTTGATGAAAATCTCGCCGGCCGCATCGCGGCTTGCGACGATGGTGTTGTCGAGGGCATCGTCGAACACCGTCAACACGCCGGAGGTTGCGGAAAAACTAGCTTGTATTGCCATTGTGGTCGTCCTTTCGAGGTTGATGAATCAGCGCGATGCGCGTTCTTGCGTTGCTGTTTCGTGCAGAACTATTTTGTTGTGGCCTGCGTCTTCAATGATCCCGACGCGTGGGCGTGACCGGGGACCGCCGAAGGAGTCAGAACAATCCGACGCTCAGATCGAGACCGCAGGTTGCCAAAAGCACCGCAACGACGAGGCCGGCTCCGCAAAGGATGGCGATCATTCCGAACATATCGACGTCAGGCTTGGTTGCTGACGTACGTGAAGGAACTCTTGCCTTGTTCGCCAAGTCCAGGCCCGGCGAAACGCTCGATCTGGTAACCACTGTCACCTCCGTTATCTTGACGTGCGTATGCACGACTGCGGGCCACCAGAAATGGCGGCCCTGCGCTACGGAAGTATTTCAGACAAGGATAATCGTGTTACGGCTGTAATCTGGCCGACGCTCGCAAGCAGCGATCCAATGCCGCTGCAAGTTCGGTGTTGTCCAGAGGCCAGTGCAGCACTTCGGAGATACCGGCGTCCGTCAGCACATCGACGCTCACATCGGCGGCAGATGCGACGGCAAGCAGCACAGGCTGCAACGGCGACACCTCGTGGAGGGCCCGCGCCAATTCCAACCCTCCCTGGTGCCGCGAGGCGTGACCGACCAGGATGATATCGAATCGCGCGGAGTCGGAACGGCATGCCGCAAGGGCATCCGCCGCTAACTCAAACCCGACCGGCTCGTATCCCAGCGCCGCCAACTTCTCTTCATCGCGCAGCAAACGATCTCGCTCGCCTTCGACGATCAGGACGGTCTCGCCGCGTCCAAGTGGAACCGCCGACAACTCGTCTACCGCGGCGGTGTCCGCCGCCATGGCGGGCAGCCAGACCTCGAACCGGCTTCCACAGCCCGGTTCGCTCTGAACGTTGATGGCTCCATCATGATCGCGGACGATTTCCCGAACCGTCGCGAGACCAAGGCCAGTTCCTGCCACGCGCGTCGTGAAGAACGGCTCGAACATTCGCCGCGCGACGCGTTCATCGATACCGCTGCCGTTGTCGCTGACGGAAAGGCATACGTAGCGGCCAAGCAATAATTCTCCGTCGCTCATCTCAACGAAAGCGGTGACCTGTTCTTGTTTCACGGCTACGCGGATACAACCAGCATCGTTCGTCGCTTGCGCGGCGTTGGTGCACAGATTCAGGATGACCTGCTGGAGCTGCGCCGGTTCGCCTGACACGGCGACCTCGGCCGGAACTTCTTCGAAGACAAGCTCTACATCCGACGGCAACGAGGCACGCAACATCGAGGCCGCCTCGTTGAGCAGGGTGCGCACCTGAACCGGACGGGCACGCCCATCGGCACGTCGGCCAAAGGTGAGAATATTGTCGACGAGGTCGCGACCGCGCTCGGCGGCCCGGCGTATCTCGTCGATGTGTTGCGCCGGCTTGGTACCGCGAGTGATTTGCGGCTCCGCCATCTCCGAATAACCGAGGATCGCGCCGATGATATTGTTGAAGTTGTGCGCGATCCCGCTGGCCAGTGATCCGATCATCTGCATGCGACGTGCCCGCTCCAGCCGCATCGCAAGCTTGGTCCTTTCGCGCTCAAGAAATTCGCGCTCGAGCGCGTTAGCTACCGCGTCACCGGCAAGCCGCGCGAGCGGAATAGGAGAAATCCTGTTCCGTATCGGCCGAAAGCGGTCAAAACCCATGATGCCCTGGACCCGCCCCGGTCGAATCAGCGGCAAACAGGCCCATGCGCGAACGCCAGCATCCGTCAGCGCATCCTTGACGACGCCGGGCGGCAAGGCGGTCGCATCGGCAATAGTGACCCCGTCACTAGCGCCGAGCTCCTCGGCTACCGCCAGCGCCTGTCGAGGCCATCCTGGCGGAAACGTCACTCCGTCCTTCGACCATGCGTGAACCCTGACCGGTTTTTCGTCTAGCACAACATATGCGCGATCCGCGTCGACGATCCGACTGAATTCACCCAGCACCTGCTTCAACCGCATCCCGGTTTCGGCCGGCGAGCAATTGATTAAGCGCGTCGAATTCTCGGCGATGACGTGCTCAAATGCTGCCCTCCGACGCAACGCCACCGCCCGTGCCCGCAACCGAAGGCCGAGAATGACGAGCATGACAAGCAACAGAAGGGCGACAACGTAGAGCAGCAGCCGATAGCGCTGCTCCCCGGCCTCGACCACGGACCGATGACGGGAAAACAGTTCGCGGCTCTCCTCCAGGGCTTGCGTGCTGGCCGCGGCGATGAAGGCCTTCAGCGTTTCATCGACCGCAGGGAGCTGCTCATGGAGCAGCCGTGCATGTGCCAGCATCGCGCGCGCTGATTCTGCGTCCGGTCCGGTGGTGGGCGCTTGCCGCGCAAACTGGTCGATCCTTTCCTGGAGCGCCCGTAGCGCGTCGGACGAGGTGTCGCGCGCCAGGTGGAGGATCGCAGCCGCCAATGCACCTGTTGCCGGCGCGAGTTGCACATCGTGAGCAAGGAACGCAGGGCTCGTGCTGAGCAGGCCGACATAAGAGAGCGAATTCTGCATCAGCGCGTTGCTGGTCTTGAAACGTTCCAGTAGCTCTTCCTGCTCGACAACCGCCTCCGCTAGCCGGTCAATTGGTCTCGTATCGAGAGCTTCGGCCCGTGCGCGAGAGCGGAGCCGACCGACCGCATCCTCCATCGCTCTCACAGCAGTGGTGAAAGTGTCGTAGTCACGAAGCAGGCCAGCCCTCGCCTGAAGCACGTCGCGGTGAAGCGAGGCTTCTGCAAGCGCATATTCGTCCAGCGTCTGGAGCGTCACCGCATAGGTGGACGCGTTGGTATCTATGCCGCGCAACAACAGCCAGGTCAGCAGCGCGAGCAGAAATGAAACACCGAGAATAAATGGTAAATTTCTCATGGGATCGGCAAGCCAGTGCGTGGCGTGACGGCGGCGGGCCTTACGGCTCGACCGCGGTAGGTCCCAGTCAGCGTATTAAGGAAGGCGACGACGGCGGTGATTTGCTGATCGGTTAAAACGCGGTCGAGTTGGGCTATACCCATCGCTTTGACCGCCTCGGGCAACGTGGAGGCACTACCGTCGTGGAAGTATGGAGCAGTGATCGCCACATTTCGTAAGCTGGGGACGCGAACCAATACCGGCTCCGGCGAGCCCAATGGATGGAAAATGCCATGACGTTGAAACAGGTTACCACCCACATTGACACCCTGGTGGCAGGTGATGCAACCAAGCGACTTGAAAACCTGATAACCCGACAACTCGTCCGGCGTCATGGCGTTGCTTTCCCCGGCAAGCCATCGATCGAAGCGGCTGCCCGGCGTAACTAATGACCGCTCGTATGTCGCGATCGCATCCAGCACGGCGGCGACATCTGGCTCCCGTCCGTAGGCATCGCGAAACTGCCTCACGATTTCGGGGTCGGCGCGCAGTTTGCCGAGGGCTTCTTCAACGCTCGACGCCATAATCGCCGGATTGCGAAGACTGCCCTCAATTCCTTCTTCCAACGAGCGGAAATTGCCCTCCCAATTCAGGCGGAAGTTGAGACTCACATTGAAGACCGTCGGCGTATTGAGGGCGACTGGCTGGCCCTCACGCGTATCGCGGATACTGGCGCTGGCGCCATTGGTTGCTATATCGTGGCACGTTGAGCAACTATGTGTATTATCGTGAGACAGACGCCGGTCGTCAAACAATCTCTCTCCGAGCAGGACACGCTGCGGGTCTTCGGCGCGCGGCGCAGGAATTGGCGTGATCGGCTCTCGGTCGGCGCGTGCCTCAAAGCTCGGCGATTGTGCGTCTGCCGGCGCGATGGCGCTGAGACACACGAGCGCTAGCAGCAGACACACGAAACCGCAGCCGTGCAAGGCCGCCGTGATCGCCGGCGGCGCCGAAAAAGGGGCAGGACGCAATGAGCGGCTCATCACTGAATGACCCAGGTCCTCGCGGAAGCGGTGATCGGCAAGTGTGCGTCCTCGTCGTGGAAGATGACCCGGCCTTACAGCGCATGATCTTAAACTATTTCGCGGAGAACAACATCAGGACCCTGGCGGCAAATAATCGCCAGGAAATGGTCGACCGACTTGGCAGCGACGACGTAAATCTAGTGATCCTTGATCTCCGGCTTGGATCAGAAGACGGACTGGATCTGCTACGGGAGGTCCGCGTGAACTCAGAGGTGCCCGTGATCATCATCACCGGTCACCGCCGCGA
This sequence comes from Bradyrhizobium sp. LTSPM299, assembly GCF_000938235.1. Classification (NCBI taxonomy): domain Bacteria; kingdom Pseudomonadati; phylum Pseudomonadota; class Alphaproteobacteria; order Hyphomicrobiales; family Nitrobacteraceae; genus Bradyrhizobium; species Bradyrhizobium sp. LTSPM299. The sequence goes on along the minus strand of NZ_JYMU01000022.1, from coordinate 3,866 downwards.
CGAAATCGATCGGGTCGTTGGTCTAGAGCTTGGCGCCGACGATTATCTTACGAAACCATTCAACCTGCGCGAATTACTCGCGCGTGTTCGCGCGATCTTGCGTCGGTTCGATGCCGGAAGGACCGCGCCAGCGCGCGATCAAGAGCGCGGCCGATTTCGATTTTCTGGCTGGCAGCTCGACCGAAGGATTCGTCAGCTTACCGACCCGGCCGGTGCCACCGTCGCATTGACCAAGGGCGAGTACGCGATGCTGCTAGCCTTTCTCGAAGCGCCACAACGTCCGCTTAGCCGCGAACACCTATTGCAGGCGACCCGCGTTCACGAAGATGTCTTCGACCGCAGCATCGATGTGCAGATTCTTCGCCTGCGGCGAAAGCTCGAGCGCGATCCGAGCGCGCCGCGCGTCATCCAGACCGAGCGCGGCGTCGGGTATGTATTCGCGGTTTCGGTAGAGCGGGTCTGACGAGGCAACTGGCGACCACCGCTGACGTTTCACTCACGGAAAGTCTCTGCTTCCATCACAGTTCGTGGCACCAGCGCCCCATCACAATTGGCTGGACCTCTGCGGACGCGCACTGGTCACCCCGATTCTTGCCTTTTAACCACCTAGTCCGGTTAGATCAGCAGACTAATCGGTTCAACCCGCTCACCGACCCAGGAACTGAGCATCTGGTGGTAGAGAGTGGCGGATTGCCACAGCGTGCGGTGATAGAGCTGCCCCTTCGCGGAGTTTGGCGCGACCTCATCGCAAAGATCGAGACCCATCGTCAAATGGTGCATGTCTACGTCGGCATGCACGCCCCAATATCGTCCGGTATGGATTTTCAGCTTCTTCAGAACGGGAATGACAGCACTATAGAAGTCGAACGCGACGCCTTCACTGAGCACGTTGAGCGCGACGACCTGCAAATCGTGAGGGTCGCGCATGGCGCTGCGCCAGCAGAAAGACAAGGTATTCATCGTCTCAAGAGTCGCAGGCACGCTGCAGGGTTCGACGCCGTTCAGAAATCCATGCTCCTTCATCCAGGCAATGAGCTGGTCGGGATGATCTGCTTCCTCGACGGCGTGTTCGGCAAACACCGGCTGAAAGCGTTTGTCCTGACACAGCGAGTAACGCAAACAGAGCGCTTGCGTAAATTCGCGCGATTGATGAATGAGCTGATGGACCCACTGCAGATCGTTGGGTTGGTCGGCCCTGGAAAGGTTGGTGAAAAACGGGCCCTGGCGAAGCTGCGCTCGGTAGTTCTCGGAGTATTCAAGTAACCATTGCATAATGTTTTGCCCTTCTCGAAACAGTTGAGCGCTTTCGCGCTGCGGTGGGAAGCTCAACCGCTTGCGAAGCAAACTAGACAGGAGCAAAGTTACCGCTTAGCTACATTTTAAATTGAATTGGTTACATCGGTAACGCGATCAATTGCTCCTGTCACGACGTGGGTCGAACCCGCATCTTCCGAAAATGCCCGTCAGTACCGTTGTCGACATAAAGGCCGATGCTGCCATGTGCGTCTGCCCCGCGCTTGAGATCGTTGACGATGAGTGCCGGCTGCGGAGCCCCGCCTACGAACAGCTTCGCGGTAGTGCCATTTACCTCGATGCGCATCGCGGTCCATTCACCCGGGATAAGGTCGACATAGGACTCATACTGCGCCGGCGCCTCACGACGAAGGCGAGCGAAATCGTAGCCTGGGTAAGCGAAATACTGCGTCGAGTGGTTGCGCCGAACTTGATCATCAGCGCGCCCGTTGGTCGGGCGCAGATAAATGCCCTCGCAGGCAAACGTCCCGTCGGCTGTTTGGACTCGGAATACCACGCCGACAAAGCCGCGTGCTCCCGGAGGCGCGTCTGGCAGTGGACTGCCGGCAACCTCAACCTCGATGGTGCCGTTATGGAAGTCAAAGCCGGGCACAAACGCAAAGGTGTCAATGTCAGGAGCGGCGCCCGATACGATGCGACGAATCTCGAGCGCCGGACCGCCGCGATACTCGATCGCCCGTATCGTGACGTTGTGGGCCTCGACCTGCGCCGCTTGATCAAGCGGAAGCGAGAGTTCAGTCTCGGCCGCGCCTGCGTGGATCACTGTCAGAACTGCCACAAGGCAGGCCGTGACACCGGCAAGTTTTATTCTATCGAACATGGTCAACCTTTCGATCTTAAGTCGTAAAGCGTCGTGACGAAAATGTAAGGAGCCGTTTCGGCCTTGCAATAATGGCGGGCACCAGACACGTAACAGTAGGCAAGCCGGCGCCGCAGGATGTACTGGCATCTGTGGTACTCAACCGATACCGGACATCCATAGTTGCGCGAACGGTTTAGGGCAGTCGCGGCGGCACTCGACAAGGCGACCCGACGTGCATTCTGCGGGATGTCCGCAAAAAGCGAGCTAGCATCGCCAAGGCGCTTTTCATTGTTCGCAAGGAGGGCAAGCATACAGGTCGGGGGTAGACTAGGTCACTCAGCGTCGGCCTGGTCAACAAACAACGACCAAGCACAATGCGATCTGAGCCGCTATGCATGTCTTAGGATCGATACGGTAAATTCTGGGATCTCCTTTCGTATGACGCGGCAGAACATCGTTGGCTCAAGGTCGCCTCGGGACAGCAACTCGACCCACTTCGAATTTGCGGCGCGCCCGCGGCTAATTAGCCGAGAGCAAGCCGCACGGTATTGCAACCTGTCTCTCAACACTTTTTCTCAATGGGTCAGAGCGGGACGGATGCCAGGCCCTCTTGATGGCACGGCGAGATGGGACTTGCGAGCTATTGACCTGGCGTTAGACTCGTTGAGCGGTTTGAAAGCCGACGACGTATCGGCTTTGGACGATTGGAGGGCGGAGCGTGCGCGTCGTTCTGAAAGGAATTCATAAGGTCAAGGCTCGCCTAGCTGCAGGCGAACTCAAGACCTACTACTACGCATGGCGCGGCGGGCCGCAGATCAAGGCGAAGCCTGGCACGCCCGAATTCGTGCGCGAGTGGCGTGAGGCACACGCCAGCGTGCGGCAGCCGCGGGCCGGCATTGCCGGCCGGACATTTCACGATTTGAGGGGAACTGCGGTCGTTCGGTTGGCAATCGCCGGCGCAACCGTGCCGCGGATCGCGGGCGTCACCGGTCACAGTCTTCGCGATGTCGAAGCCATTCTCGACGCCCACTACCTTGGCCGCGATATCCAGCTCGCCGAGGCCGCCGTGCTAAAGCTCGAAGCACGAACAAAACTGTAAAATGGCCTGTAAAACGGCCGCCTCTTGAGGGGCGTCCAATCTCTCAAGTCATTGAAAGGATTGGTGGGCGCACCAGGGCTCGAACCTGGGACCCGCTGATTAAGAGTCTACTCTTTAATAAGCAGGCTCAATATCTTAGCTGTAAAAGGTGGCCTAACGGCGCCCGAATAGATCAATGGGTTATCGCCAAGTTGTAAAGCGCTTGACGATCTTATTTCAACCCGCGCCCCCTGCGTCCCGAACGGATGACTCTTGTTGGCTGCCATTGATTTTGCAGCGCTTTTTGTCACCGTCCTCCGATGAAGTTCCCATTTTGTTCATGCCCATTCTTGGGCTCTCTTTGGGCTGTAGTCACGTGAACCGCATTCGTTCGTACGCAGCAGCACATTAGATCAGCCATCATTTAGCACTAAGCCATGCCCGACCGCAGTTCTTCATGATGGCTGATCTGGCGGTAGAACGCGCGCCGCAAGTGCAAGGCAAAAAAGCCCGCGGTGATCTCACCCTTGGCGCTGGGATCGACGCCATGCTCGATATTGGGCGAGGAATCAACGGCCAGAGCCCCGTAGCCCGAGGAAGATCGCGGACTTTCACGAGCGGATGAGAAAAAGCATAGGACGCCGGCAACGAAAAACTGATTGGAAGATGAAC